>NZ_BAAHNO010000016.1:0-233466 GCF_054656615.1 Arthrobacter sp. AD-310
CTGCAGGAGTTCTTCCTGCAGGCGCGGGTCGGTGGCCTGGTCGTGCCGGGCAACCATCAGGCTTCCTTGACCACGCGGTTCGTCAGCTGGCCCAGGCCCTCGATGGTGGTGACCAGGACCTGGCCCTCCTGCAGGTAGCGCTTGGGGTCCTGGGCGTGGCCCACTCCGCCGGGGGTGCCGGTGGCGATCACGTCGCCGGGGTTCAGCGTGATGATCGTGGAGATGTAGGAGACCAGGAATTCGGGGGTGAACACGAGGTCGGACGTGGGGGTGGACTGCTGGACTTCGCCGTCCACCGCCGAGGTCATCAGGGGGCCGGCGGTGAATTCGTCCTTGGTGACCAGGGCGGGTCCGAACGGGGTGGATTTCTCCCAGGTCTTGCCCTGCAGCCACTGGATGGTGCGGAACTGGTAATCGCGCATGCTGATGTCGTTGAGCACGGAGTAGCCGGCGATGTGGTTGGCTGCTTCGGCTTCGGGGATGCGGCGGCCGGTCTTGCCGATCACGACGGCGAGTTCGGCTTCCCAGTCCACGGTGTCGGACTCCTGCGGCAGCGCGAGGTCGTCGTTGGGGCCGATCAGGGATTCGGCGTACTTGGCGAACAGGGTGGGGTGTTCGGGGACCTCGCGGCCCATCTCCCTGATGTGGTTGCGGTAGTTGTGTCCCACGCAGATGATCTTCCCCGGGGAAGGCACGACGGCGGCGAGGTCGGCGCCGTCCAGCGCGTGCGTTGCGCCGCTGGCTGCCTTGGCCGTGGTTTCCCAGGTGGGGTCCTGCAGCAGGGCGCCGACGTCGGAGAAGCCGGGGATCTCGGTGAGCGTGTCGCCGTCCTGGCGGACCGCCGTCGTGCGCGCTTCAGTGCCGGTGGCAGTGTCCCCGGAGGTCAGGCGGAGGGTGAGGAGTCTCATTACTTGGTGCGTCCTTCGGTGTAGGTGCGGTTGAAGTTCAGGCGTTCGAAGATGGGGGCGTCGGAAAAGCGGAAGAGGTCGAACTCCGCTTTTGAGCCGGCGTCGCCGGAGGCTTCCAGGGACCACTGGGCCCAGGACGGGACCACGAACAGGTCACCCTTGGCCAGTTCCCGGCGTTCGCCGTCGAGCACCACGGTGCCAGTGCCCTCGAAGACCTGCCAGACGCTGGAGCCCACCTCGCGGAGGGGCTGGGTGGAGGCGCCGGCGCGGAAGCGGTGGAATTCGGCGCGGATGGTGGGCATCACGTCGCCGCCGGTGGTGGGGTTGGTGTATCGGACGGCGGCGTGCCCCTGGGACACCGTGGCCGGGTGGCCCTCATCCTCGAGCAGGAGCTGTTCGCGCAGGGCGGCGTCCGTGTGCTCCCAGCGGTACGCGGCGATGGGGGAGTTAGTGGTGTCCTCCAGCCCCGAGAGTGGGCGCAGGCCCGGGTGGGCCCAGAGCCGTTCGGAGCGGGAGATGTCCGGGGTGGCCTCGTCCGTGACGCGCTCGGTGCCGAACTCGAAGAACCCGGCGTCCGTGTAGTGGACAAACGGGATGTCCAGGCCGTCGATCCAGGCCATGGGCTGGTCGGTGTCGTTGTGGTGGCCGTGGAAGTTCCAGCCCGGGGTGAGCAGGAAGTCGCCCCGTCGCATGGCAACGGGATCACCGTTCACCACGGTCCACACCCCCTCGCCTTCGACGACGAACCGGAACGCGTTTTGTGAGTGCCGGTGCTCCGGCGCGGTCTCGCGGCCACCGAGGTACTGGATTGCAGCCCACAGGGTTGGGGTGGCGTACGGGGTATTGCCGAGGCCCGGGTTGGCGAGGGCGATGGCGCGGCGCTCCCCGCCGCGGCCCACCGGAACCAGGTCGCCGGCGCGAGCAGCCAGCGGGTACAAATCGTTCCAGCGCCACACATGCGGCACCGCCTTGGGGGACGGGACCATAGGCATGAGGTCGGCGATCTCGGTCCACAGCGGGATGAGGTTTTCGCTGTCGAAGTCGCGGTAGAGCTGCTCCAGCTGGGCGGCTTCTTCCGGCGTGGGTTCCGGGACGGTCATGCCCTGGGCAACGGATTCGTGCGTGGGGTTATCGGCGCTGATGGACACGGTGGCCTTCTCCTTGCGTGCGGACTTGGTGTGCGGCGTGGCTTCGACACTAAGGAGCGCTCCGCTGTGATGGCCAAGATATTCTGTTCTCCAGAATCTTTGTGCCAGTGCCGGCCTGGACCGGTCAGTGCCGGGCCGCAGGGTCCACCGGGTTGGCGGCAATGTCGATTTCCAGCTGCCGCCGCGTCTCCAACATCACCGCCACGAGGCCGGCGTCGAACAGGCGCCGGAACCGGGCCACCGGGGTGGCCACGCTGATGGCTCCCACAACGTCCCCGCGGCCGTTATGCAGCGCCATCCCAAAAGCGCTGATGCCCTCCTCGGTTCCCTCGAAGTTCGCTGCGAAGCCGTTCGCCCGGATGGCCTCCAGCTCGCGGAGGAAGGCAGGGTACTCGTCGTCCGGGATGTTGTCGCCACCGATTTCCGCGTTGGGGCTGCGGAAGAGCTGCTCCAGCATGGACGGTTCCAGTTCCGCGAGCATGGCCTTGCCGCCTGAGGCTTTGTTGGCAGGCATGACTGTGCCTTGCCGGTCGCCGACCCGTAGGGCGTTGGTGCCTTCCACCGTGTCGAGGAAGCGGACCTTGGTGCCTACCCGGATCATCAGGTTCACCGTTTCGTTGGTCCGTGAACTCAGGAGTTCCATGTGGGGCCGGGAGATCTCCCGCAGTGGCCGCGTCCAGCTCACGCCTGCGGGGCCGGCGCCCATGGCAGGTCCGGGAACGTAGCGGCGTGATTCGTCCTGAACGGCGAAGCCCCGGTAGACCAGCATGGCCAACAGGCGGTGCGCCGTGGACGGCGCCACGTTCAGCTCCTCGGCCGCGTCTTTGAGCCGCAGGCTGCCCACGTCCCGCAACAGCTGCAAAAGTTGCAGGGCGTTGTCCACCGCTTCGATGGGATAAGTGGGTAACTTCCGGGCCGGAAGATTCTGCATGACAGAATGTTATAGGCGGGGCAGGGTGGTGCCCAGCACAGTGGTGGGATGAATCACAGCCCTTCCGCTGCAACGCCGCAGCGCAACTCCGCGGGTCCCGCCCTGACGGGAGCCGGCGCAGGCTCATCCTCCGCCTTCCCCAAGCGTTCGGCCATGGCCGTCCTGGTGTGCTGGCTGCTGGTGGTCTTCGACGGCTACGACCTGATTGTCTACGGCACCGTACAGTCCTCGCTGATCAACGGCACAGACTGGGGCCTGACCAAAGCCACCGCAGGCACCGTCGGGTCCATGGCCTTCATCGGGATGATGATCGGAGCCATTTTTGCTGGCCGAATGTCCGACTCCTGGGGCCGCAGGCGGACGATCATCGGCTGCGCCGTGGTGTTCTCGGTGTTCACCATCCTGTGCGCGTTCGCCCCAAACGCTTTCATCTTTGGCGCCCTCCGCCTGCTGGCCGGGATCGGACTGGGCGGCCTGGTTCCGTCCGCCAATGCCCTCGTGGCCGAACTGGTGCCGGCACGCTGGCGGTCCACCATCGCCACCCTGATGATGTCCGGCGTTCCCATCGGCGGCTCCATCGCCGCCCTGGTAGGCATCCCGCTCATCCCTGCATTCGGGTGGCCCGTCATGTTCCTGGTGGCCGTCCTTGCACTTGTTGTCGTCATCCCCCTCGGGCTGCGCTACCTGCCCGAAACGCTGCCCTCCGAGGAGCCTGCCGCAAGCGGCAAAGCAGCAGTCAAGGAACCCGTGGGCTTTGGCTCACTGCTCCGCCCGCCCTTTATCGGCCTCAGCGTGCTGTACGCCGTTGCCACCCTGGTTACCCTCTTCGCCTGGTACGGCCTGGGCACGTGGCTGCCCAACCTCATGCAGCTTGCCGGCTACAACCTGGGCTCGGCACTGACGTTCGCCCTGGCCCTGAACCTCGGCGCCGTCGCCGGTTCGGTCATCACCGCCTGGGCAGGCACCCGTTTCGGACCTGTCCCCACCGCCATCGCGGCAGCGGGCGTAGCTGCCGCCGGACTCCTGGTCCTGGTTACCGGGCCGCCGGTCGCCGTCGTCTACCTCATGCTGGTCCTCGCCGGCGTGGGAACCCACGGCACGCAGTGCCTCATCATTGCCGCCGTCGCCAGCCATTACCCGGCACACCTGCGCGGCACGGCGCTCGGCTGGGCCCTCGGCGTCGGGCGCATCGGCGCAGTCGCCGCACCCCAGGTGGGCGGGCTGCTGCTCGCCGCAGGCCTGGGCGTGAACTCGAACTTCCTGGCCTTCGCCGGAGCCGCCGCCGCAGCAGCGATCCTGCTCGGCTTCATCATCACCAAGAACTCAACAGCAAAAGCAGTAGGAGAATCACATGTCTAACGACGCAGCCACCACAGATGTCCTGGTAGTGGGCGGCGGCATGGCCGGCCTGGCCGGTGCCCTGGCCCTGAAGGAGAACGGCGCCGACGTCACCCTGGTGGAAGTTGCCCCGGCCTTCGGCGAAGTGGGCGCGGGCCTGCAGATGGCCCCCAACGCCTCCCGCGTCCTCAAGCGCTGGGGCCTGCTGGAGAAGGCGCTGGAGATCGGCGTCCAGCCCAAGCACCTGGTGTTTCGTGACGCCGTCACCGGCGAGGAACTGACCCGCCAGACCCTCGGCGGGGAATTCGAGGAGCGATACGGCGCCCCCTACGTGGTGATCCACCGCAGCGACCTGCACAGCATCCTGCTCGAGGCCTGCCAGGCGGCCGGCGTGAAGCTGGTCAACGACGTTCTGGTGCAGAAGGTGGAAACGGACGGCGACCGCGCCCGGGCCTACAGCGCCAAGGGTGAGGTGTTCGAAGCCGACGCCATCCTGGCCGCGGACGGCCTGAAGTCCACCCTCCGCGGTACCGTTGCCAACGACGGCCCGGTGAACTCCGCCTACGTTGCCTACCGCGGCACCGTGCCGATCACCCCTGAAACCCCGGCCGCCGACCTCGAGGACGTCATCGTCTACCTCGGGCCCAACTGCCACCTGGTGCAGTACCCGCTGCGCAAGGGCGAGCTGCTGAACACCGTGGCCGTCTTCAAGTCCGCTTCCTTCGAGCGCGGCGAGGAGCAGTACGGCGGCGTGGACGAGCTGGAGGCCGCCTACGCGGATTGTGTTCCCGCCGTGCAGGAAGCCCTGAAGAACTTGGCGACCGGCATCCGCTGGCCCATGTACGACCGGAACCCGATCGAGAACTGGGTGGCGGGCCGTATGGCCCTGATCGGCGATGCCGCGCACCCCATGCTGCAATACCTGGCGCAGGGTGCCTGCCAGGCGCTCGAGGATGCGGCCGTGCTGCAGGACGCCACCCAGGGCCTGGTTTTCACCGATGAGGGCATCAACCCCGGCGCGTGGGAAGCAGCGTTCAGCGAGTTCAATGGCACCCGTGCCGCCCGCACCGCCCGGGTCCAGCGCACCGCCCGCATCTGGGGCGAGTCCTGGCACGTTGACGGCGTGGCGCGCGTGCTGCGGAACATGCTGTTCAAGAGCCGCGGCGACAACAACTTCCAGTACAACGACTGGCTGTACGGCCGCAACGAGCCCGGCGTTCCCGCCGAGGATACGGCTACTGCTTTATCGCGGGGAAGCCTCGTGGAGGCGTAGGTACCGCAGTACCAGGCGGGCGCACGGCGGCGGGTGGCTCCCGCCGTCGTGCGCCTGAAACTCGTCGTACGCCTGAAACCCAAGGAGCGGGTGGGGGCAGGGCAGGAAGGCTCAAGGTTTGGTCAGCCGGTCGGGGCCGGGCCTGTGGACTCCCGGATGGTCAGGTGGGTGGGCATTACGGCGAGTTGGCGTGTCGCGTTTCCGGCGAGCGGGTTGAGCTGGGACAGCAGCATGGAGACGGCCACCCTGCCCGCCTGCTCTACGGGACTTGAAATGGTCGTGAGGGGCGGGTGGCAGAAATCCGCGCCAAAGATATCGTCTGACCCGATGATGCTCATGTCCTCGGGAACCCGAATGCCGCGAGTCCGGAGGCGCTGAAGCATGCCAATGGCAAGCAGATCGTTGAATGCAATACAGGCAGTGGCTCCCGTCCGGACGGCAGCGTCTGCTGCCGCTGCCCCCGATGTTGTCTTCGGTGCAAAGGGGCCGATCCGGTGGATGTCCATTGCGCGTTTGGACGCTTCCTCCTCAAAAATTTTCAGCCGCGCCCGGTTGGACCAGGATGTAGGCGGGCCGCTGACGTAGCAGACCCGGTGGTGGCCCAGGGAAGCCAGGTGCTCCAGCGCCTGGATGATGGCGGAGGGCGTGTCGATGACCACTGTGGGGGCGCTGGTGGAGGCGCGGTTGATAGTTACCAGTGGCTGGGTCTCGGAAACCTCGGCCAGTTGCGCGTCAGTCAGGCGGGAAGCCGCGAGGATAAATCCGTCGGCAGAGCGCCTCATTTTGTAAAGCGACTCAAGTTCCATTTCGCTGGACTCTTCCGTATCCACCAGCAGCTGCGTATATCCCGCTGCCTTGAGCTGGTGTTGGGTGCCGCGGATGATGTCGAAGTAGAACGGGTTGGTAATGTCCGGTACGAGGACGGCGACGGCGTTAGTGCGCCCCGAGCTGAGTCCTTGTGCCTGTGAGCTGGGCACATAGTTCAGCTGGGCGGCTGCTGCTTCGATTCGTTCTCTGGTGTGCCGGTTGACCCGGTCGGGTTTCGAGAGGGCGCGCGAAACCGTTGATGTGGCCACGCCGGCGAGCTGGGCGACGTCCCGAATTGTTGGAAGTTTTTCCGCACCCGTGCGTCCTTCCAGCGGACCTTCAGGAGTGGGTCCGGTCTTTGCTGCATTCACTGGGCAGTCCTTTCGTGCCGGGAAGATACCCGGTCCCTTCTGCACGGTGGAGTGCCGTCCCCAATCCAAACATCTTTTGGCAACTTTTGGCAACCGCTTGCCGCCAGAATTGCCATCTCCCTAGACTGAGTCTCAAATCGCCTGCAGTGATGTGCGCCACTAGGAAATGTGGCCATGTGGGTGTCCAAAAGGAGATAACAATGAGGTTTAAATCGTTTGGGCTCGCGGCAATCGTTTCCGCTGCGGCACTGGCTTTAACGGGGTGCGGCGGCGGGTCCGGCACTACCGGTTCGTCTACAAGTGCTGACGGAAAAGTGGATGGTACAGGCAAGACCCTCAACGTGCTCGTCGGCGTACTGAGCCAGTACCCGGAGGAGCAGAAGCAGTGGCAAAGCGAGATCGCTGCAAAATTCAAGGCTGAAACGGGTGCTGACGTAAAGTTCGAGACCTTCGCCTCGGCCAACGATGAGCTCACCCGAATCCAAACGTCAGTCGTCTCCGGCCAAGGGCCGGACATCTACGGACTGGGCACGACCTTCACGCCGACTGCCTATGCCACCAAGGCGTTTGTGACGTTGTCCGACGACGACTGGGAGAAGGTGGGGGGCAAGGACCGGTTCAATGAGGCTGCCTTGGGGATCTCCGGCCCGGACGAGGAAAACCAGGCCGGTATTCCGTTCGTCAGCCGCCCGTTCGTGATGGCCTACAACAAGGAACTCCTGGCTGCGGCCGGAATTGAGAAGCCCGCCACCAGTTGGGATGAACTCGCGGAGCAGGCGAAGAAGATGACCAAGGACGGCACCTACGGCCTGGCCACCGGTTACAAGGACAATTTTGACCCGTGGAAGTTCATCTGGGCGATGTCCGTCCAGGCAGGCAACCCGATCGTGGACGGCGACAAACTCAAGCTCGATGACCCCGCCGTCAAGAAGGCTTACGAAACCTACTTCGGCTGGCTGACCAAGGACAAGATCGTTGATCCGGCTTCCGTGGGCTGGAGCAACAGCAACGCCGTCGCGGCGTTTGCCAGCGGCAAGGCCGGCTACCTGATGATGACCACCTCAAGCTCCATTCCGACCCTCGAAAAGTCGGCCGTCGCCGGCAAGTACGACTACGCACTGATGCCCACCACCCCTCCGGGCGCGTCCAGCTCCAAGAATGCAGACGCAGCGAGCATCCTGTCCGGCGACAACCTGGTGGTAGCGGACTACTCGAAGGAGAAGGACCTGGCCTTCGCGTACATCAAGCTCGTCACCTCCAAGGAGGAACAGTTGAACTACCAGAAGATCTTCGGCGACCTGCCGGCCAATGCCGAAGCCCTGAAGGAACTGGGCGGAAATGCGAAGCTCAAGCCCATTACGGATGCTGCCGCCAAGTCCAAGGCAACTCCCTTCACCGGAGCGTGGGGAGATATCCAGCTTGGCCTGACGAACGTCACGGTCCAGTCCGTCCCGGACCTTGCCGCCGGCAAGGTGGACACTTCTGCCCTCGAAGCACGCATCAAGGAATCGCAGAGCAAGGGCCAGGCATCCCTGGACCGGGCCTCTAAGGGATAGTTCTGATGTCAACTGACGCTTCCAATGAAGTCCGGGTTGCGGCGGAGTCCGCCGCAACCCGGGCGGCACACTCTGCCGCTGACGTAGCCGGCCAAGAGCCAAGTGGGCAGAACAGCCCGCGCCGCAAGGGCCTCAGCGAACGCAACCGCCCCCTCTGGATGCTGATCCCGGGCGGAGCGCTGATGATCATCATCATCGTCCTGCCGCTGTTGCTGGGCATCTACATGTCCACCCTCAACCTCGACCAGTACACCCTCCGCAAGTGGATCAGCTCGCCCTTCATCGGCGTCGAAAACTTCGTCGAAGCCCTGACGTCCTCACCCCTCCTCCACGCCACCTGGCTGAGCGTCAGCTACTCACTGCTGGCAATGGTCGTGACCCTGCCGCTCGGCATAGCTGCCGCCGTCGCGACGCAGAATGCCTTCAAGGGACGGGCCGTGATCCGGTCCATCTTCCTGATCCCCTACGTGCTTCCGTCGTTCGTGGTGGCGACCGTCTGGCGCACCATGTTCCAGCCGGACGGCATCGTGGACAAGGCCCTGGGGACGATGGGCATCGAAGCCGGCCTCTGGCTGAACGGACCGCAGACCTTCTGGACGCTGGTGCTGGTACAGATCTGGGCTTCCTGGCCTTTCATCTACCTGCTCGCACTGTCCGGGCTGCAGTCCGTTGACCACGAGGTCCACGAGGCATCCGCTTTGGACGGCGCACTGTGGTGGAACAAGTTGCGCTACGTGATCTTCCCTTACCTGAAGGGGCCGCTCGCGCTCGCGTTCCTGATTGGCATGCTGCACCACATAAACAACTTCACGCTTCCCTACGTCCTGTTTGGAGTCCCTGCCCCTGCAGACGTAGAAGTCCTGCCGATCCTTACCTACGTCACCAGCTTCCAAAGCTTCCGTTTCGGGCTAAGCGCGGCCATGGCCTTCGTTTCCCTGGTCCTGATCGCCATTCCGTTGTTTGTCTACCTGCGCGCCGTCAAGCTTGACGACGCCGAGTCACCTGGAGCCAAGAAATGAGCACCTCCACTGCCACCCGGCGGAGCGCGGCTACCGCGGACATTCCGCGCCCGGGATCCAAGCGCCAGCACGAAGTCCTGCGGCTGCTCCCCGGACCTTTGCTCGCAATCATCCTGGTGTTCCTCGCTGCCCTCGTGCTGATTCCTGTGTTCTACATCTTCCTGGCGTCCGTAAACTCGGACATCGGAGTGGCCAACGGAGAATTCTGGCCGTCAAGCTTCAGCCTTGAGAACTACTCGAAGATCTGGACCAGCGTAGGCCTGGCCACAGGACTTGCCAACAGCGTCCTGGTGGCCGGTGCAACGGCGGTTGTGTCGGCGGCATTGTCCGTATCTACAGCCTTCGTCCTGGTCCGCTACAGCTTCCGGGGCCGCCTCACCATTCTGCGCGGCCTCCTTGCCCTGCAGTCAGTGCCGGGAACCCTGATGGTGCTGCCGGTGTTCGTGCTGTTCTCCTCGGCCGCCACCTACTTGGGCATACAGGTCATCGGAACCCAGTGGGGACTCTTTGTCACCTACCTGACGTTCGCCATGCCGTTCTCCACCTGGGTGATGGTCACCTACCTCCGCGGGCTTCCCCGGGAACTCGAGGAGGCAGCCAGGATCGACGGCGCCAGCAACCTGGGCGTCCTGTTTCGGATCATCCTGCCCCTGAGCTGGCCCGGCATCGTGGTCTCCGGCATCTTCGCGTTCCTTCTCGGATGGAACGATGTGCTCTTCGCCTCCGTCATGACCCGACCGGAGAGCCAGACCGCTGCAGTGGCCCTTCAGATCTTCGGAGCCTCGCAGGAAGGCGGCGCTATCCCGTTTTACGGCCAAATGATGGCGGCGGCGCTGGTGTGCGCCGCGCCGGTGGTCATCCTCTACCTGATATTCCAGCGCTACCTAGTAGGCGGGCTCACCGCCGGAGGAGTTAAATAACCATGCTTTCGACCACCCAGGTCACCTGGCAGCTGTCAGGCTTCGGCGACGAGATCGACGACGACCCCGCAATCCAGATCGCGGTGTTGCAGGCCCTCGGAGCCAACCACATCGAAGTCCGCAGCGCATGGGGAACCAACATCGTGGACCTCAGCGACGAGCAGCTTCGAGCCCTTGCCGCGCTGCTGGCGGAGAAGGGCATGAAGGTGTCCGCCATCGCTTCGCCGATCGGGAAAGTGGACGTGAGCCTTCCCGTTGAACACGAAGTGGAGCGGCTGCGCCGGGCAGTCCATGCCGCCAAGGTGCTGGACGCCAAATACATTCGCATCTTCTCCTTCTACTACGGCGACTCGGTGCAGGTGGAAAGCATCCGGGACGACGTCATCGAACGGATGCGGGCCCTGGCCGATGTTGCAGAGGAAGCCGGCGTGATCCTGCTGCACGAGAACGAGAAGGACATCTTCGGGGACACCCCGGACCGCGTCCTGGACATCATCGAGACCGTCAACTCGCCCGCGCTGAAGGTGGCCTGGGATGCCGCGAACTTCGTCCAGGTGGGGGTGAAGCCCTTCGACGAAGGCTACGCGAAACTCCGGCCGCACCTGGAGTACCTCCAGGTCAAGGACGCCCTCTTTTCCAATGGCCACGTGATGCCCGCCGGTGAAGGCGACGGAGACGTGCTCAAGACCGTGGAGGCCCTCAAGAACGACGGCTACCAGGGATTCGCTTCCCTGGAGCCGCACCTGGCCGGCGCCCACGGCCTGGGCGGGTTCTCCGGCCCCACGGCCTTTGGCATCGCAGCACGCGCCTTCGCGAAAGTCACCGCAGAAGCAGGAGTCCAGACAGCATGAGCACCCTGAACGTAGCCATCACCGGATGCGGCACCATCGGCCGCACGCACGCAGTTGCCCTGCAGGAGTTCCCGGACGTCCGCATCGTGGCCCTGGTGGATGCCATTCCGGAGGCGGCCGAAGGGCTCGCCGACTTCATCGAGAAGCAGGGCGGCGAGCGGCCGGCTCTCTACACCACCCAGGCGGAGGCCTTCGCCGCCGAGGACATCCACCTCGTGGCCCTGGCCACCCCCAGCGGCCTGCACATCCAGCAGAGCCTGGAGGTCCTCGCCGCCGGCAAGCACGTAGTGATCGAAAAGCCCCTCGACGTCGACCTCAGCCGCGCGCAGGAAATCGAAGCCGCCGCCAAGGAAGCGGCCGCCAAGGGCATCGTCGCCTCGGTCATCAGCCAGCACAGGTTCGACCAAGCCAGCGTTGCTGTCTCTACGGCCATCGCCAACGGCCGCTTCGGCAAGCTGACGTCGGCCATCGCCTCCGTTGCCTGGTGGCGCAGCCAGGGGTACTACGACTCCGGCGATTGGCGCGGCACCTGGGCCATGGACGGTGGCGGAGCGCTGATGAACCAGGGCGTCCACACCGTGGACCTGCTCCTGTGGTTCATGGGCCGGCCGGTGGAGATCTTCGCGCACACCGCGCGGCTCGCCCACGAACGGATTGAGGTGGAGGACACGGCCGTAGCCACCGTCACCTTCCAGAACGGCGGTGTGGCGGTCCTGCACGCCACCACTGCTGCCTACCCTGGCCTGACCGTCCGGGTGCAGTTGATGGGATCCGAAGGTTCGGCGGTGGTGGACAACGACCGCCTGCAGTACTTCCACAGCAGCGACGCCGGCGGCGAGTCCGCGGACATGGGCCTCCAGGGCGGGGGCAACCAGGCGGAAGAGGAACTGGCCAAATACCCGGAGGAGGACTACAAGGCGGCCGATCCCACGGTGTACCCTGCCGGCCATGTCCGGCAGTACCGGGACATCCTGGCTGCCGTCGCCGGCGGAACACAGCCCGGCGTCACCGTCAGCGACGCAGTCAATGCCCTCGCCGCCGTGCGTTCCGTCTACGTCTCAGCAACCCTCGGCCAGCCCGTCCTCTTTGAGGATGTCCTGGCCGGAAAATACAACGACCTTGAAGTCCGCACGGGCAGCACCGCGGCAGAAAGCGCCTGACGCTATGAAGTTTTCAGTATTCACCGCATCAACCCCCGAGTGGACCCCCGAAGAAGCCGTCAAGCACCTGGCAGACCAGGGGTGGGACGGCGTCGAATGGCGCATCACCGACCAGGCCGCCGCCGCCGAGCCGGGCTTCTGGGCCGGCAACAGGGCCACCGTCCCGCTCACCGGCATGGAAGACAACCTGCAGCGCATTGCCGCCATCACCCGCGACGCCGGCCTGGAGTTCTCCGGCGTCGGCGGGTATGCGCGGTGTGACAACCACGCGGACGTGGACCGGATGCTGGCCGCGACCGCCGCACTGGGCGCAGGCCAGGTCCGCGTGACCACACCGCCGCTGGGCACGGCTGCCTGGGGCAACGAACCGGCCAGCGGCACGCCCTACCCGGAACTCTTCGAGGGAGCCCGCCGCGACTTCGAGTGGATCGCCGAGCGGGCGGCCCACCACGGCGTGAAGGCCCTCGTGGAACTGCACCACCGCACCATCACCGCGTCGGCCTCCTCTGCGCTTCGCCTGCTGGATGGGCTGGATCCCCGGCACGTGGGGGTCATCCACGACCTGGGCAACCTGCTGATCGAAGGCCAGGAGGACTACCTCCCGGCGTTCGAGCTCCTCGGCGACTACCTGGCACATGTGCACGTCAAGAACGCCGTATGGGTCAACAGCGGCGAGACCGATGAATCGGGTGCGGCCATCTTCCGGAACGAGTGGGCGCCGCTGCGCTCAGGCCAGGGCAGCGTGCTGGAGTACTTTATGGCGCTCGCAGCCTTCGGCTACGACGGCTGGGTGACCGTTGAGGACTTCTCCACCGAGCTCCCGTTGGCCGAACGGACCGCGGACAACCTGGACTACCTTCGCTCCACGGCCGCCCTCGCAGGGCTTTCCGTCCCGGCAGGGAGGCGCTGAGCGATGAGCCAGCCAATAGCGGACCACCCGGACCGGCTCCTGCCGGCCGACCCCGGCGTCCGGGAGATCGCGCGGTCGCTCTTCAAGAAGGTGGAGGGCCTGCCCATCATCTCCCCGCACGGACACGTGGACGCTGCGGTCATCGAACAGAACACCCCCTTCCCTGACCCGGCCGCGCTCCTGGTCACCCCGGACCACTACGTCACCCGGCTGATCCACGCGGGCGGGGTGCCCATGGACCAGCTGGGACTCGGCAGCCAGCCGGCGGATTCACGGCAGGTTTGGCGCCACTTCTGCCAGGCATGGCCCAATTTCGAAGGAACGGCCTCCGGCTACTGGATCCGGCAGGAGTTCGCCCACGTTTTTGGCCTGGCGGAGGAGCCGTCCGCTGACAACGCGGACAAACTCTACGATGCCTTGCAGGCCAAGTTGTCGGAGCCCGGTTTCCGGCCGCGCGAACTGTTCAAGGAGTTCAACATCGAGGTGCTCGCCACCACCGACGACCCCTTGGACTCCCTGGACAGCCACGCAGCCCTGCAGGCGGACCCTTCGTTTGCCGCCCGCGTGCTGCCCACGTTCCGGCCGGACCAGTACCTGAACATGGCACACCCGGCCTGGCAGGACAACGTCGAGCGGCTCATCGGTTCCGCCGGCGACGGCGCGCCCGGCTACGCGGGCTACATCCGGGCCCTTGAGGCGCGCCGGCGCCACTTCGTGGAGCACGGCGCGGTTTCCGCTGACCATGGCGTGTTCACGCCCACCACGCTGAAGCTGGACGACGCCGAGGCGGAGCGGCTTTTCGAGCGGGGCAGGACGGGCCAGGCGAGTCCCGCGGACCGGGACGCCTTCGAAGCGCACATGATCTACCAGATGGCCCGGATGTCGGTGGAGGATGGGCTGGTCATGACCGTCCACCCGGGCTCGTTCCGGAACCACCATGTGCCAACCTTCGAGGCCTTCGGGGCGGACACCGGCCACGACATTCCGGTGGCGGTGAACTACACTGAGGCCGTCCGCCCGCTGCTGCAGGACTTCGGAACGGCCAAGGACTTCCACCTGGTCCTGTTCACCCTTGACGAGACGGTGTTCTCCCGGGAGTTGGCCCCGCTGGCCGGCTTCTACCCCTCGGTGTACCTCGGTGCGCCGTGGTGGTTCCTGGACGCGCCGGACGCCATGCTCCGCTTCCGCTCGGCGGTCACGGAAACGGCAGGCTTCTCCCGGTCCTCGGGCTTCATCGATGACACCCGCGCGTTCTGCTCCATCCCGGCCCGGCACGATACCGCCCGGCGGATCGAGGCTTCGTTCCTGGCGCGGCTGGTTGCCGAGCACCGGGTCACCGAGGAGCGTGCCCACGAATTGATCGTGGACATCATCGATGCCTCCCCGCGGCGGGTGTTCAAGCTGTGAACGCCGTGCCGCCCCTACTGAACCGCAGCGTGAAGCCGCTGCCGAAACCCCCGGTGCGCATCGTGCACCTTGGGCTGGGGGCTTTCCACCGCTCCCACCAGGCCTGGTATACGCAGCAGGCCCCGGACGCGGCGGAGTGGGGGATCGCAGCATTTACCGGCCGCCGCCCGGATGCCGCCGAGGCCTTGTCTCGCCAGGACTGCCTCTACACACTCATTGAGCGGTCGGCCGGCGGGGACAGCTTCGAGATCATCGGCAGCATCGTGGAAGCAGTGGACGGCGCCGACGTTGGCCGGTTGTGCGAGCTTCTCGCGGCCAAGGAGACCGCGGTGGTTACGCTGACCATCACCGAGGCGGCCTACGGACTGGCGGCAGATGGAACGTTCGACGCCGGAGCGCCGGGTGTGGCGGAGGATGTCCGGACGCTTGCGGCGGCTGCAGCCGGAGAGACGGGGGTGCCCGGCACTCCTTTGGGGCGGCTCGTGCTGGCCCTTGCCAGGCGCCGGGACAGCGGCGCCGGACCGGTCGCCGTCGTCAGTTGCGACAACCTCTCATCCAACGGCGACGTGGCGCGCCGCGCGATCCTGGGTTTGGCGTTGGCCTGGGGCCCGGACCTGGCGGAGTGGATCGGGACGAACGTCAGCTTTGTCAGCACCTCCGTGGACCGGATCACACCGCGTACAACCGAGGCGGATGTCGCTGAAGTCGCCGAACAATGCGGCTACACGGACAACTCGCCCGTCGTTGCCGAACCCTTCCGGAACTGGGTCCTCAGCGGCGACTTTCCGGCGGGGAGGCCGCGCTGGGAGCAGGCGGGCGCCGTCGTCGTTGACGATATTGAACCGTATGAGAACCGCAAGCTGTGGCTGCTCAACGGTGCCCACTCCATGCTCGCCTACGCCGGCCAGCTCCGGGGGCACGCCACCGTCGCCGACGCCCTGGCGGACCCGGCCTGCCGCAAAGCAGTTGAGGATTTCTGGGATGAGGCCGCCCGGCACCTGCCGGGGGAGGAACTCGACATCCCGGCCTACCGGCAGGCCCTGCTGGAGCGCTTCGGCAACGCGAGGATCGCGCACCGGCTGGCCCAGATCGCGGCGGACGCAACCACCAAGCTGCGGATGCGCGCAGTACCGGTTCTGACCGCGGACCGGTCCGGAGGCCGCGGCGGCGCGGGCAGCGCACTGATGATCGCCGCCTGGATCGACTACGTTGGTGCCGCCAGCGACCTCCAGGATCCGCTCGCCGCCGGGATCCACGCCGCAAACGCGCTCCGGGGCGCCGACAGGGTGGAAGCGCTGCTCCGCCTGGTCAGCGCCGGCCTCGCAGACGACCCGGAAGTCGTTGCACTCGTCCATGGACTGTCTGGATCCTTCACAACCCCTGCGGCGGTTTCCGCCACCACACCTCTTTGAACCCTGCTTTTACGTCCGGAAGGAATAGTTTTTCCCATGAAAATCATTGCCGCCGAAGTCTTTGTGACCAGTCCCTCCCGGAACTTCGTTACGCTGCGGATCACCACCGAGGACGGGGTGACGGGCATTGGTGACGCTACGTTGAATGGCCGGGAGCTCGCCGTCGCAGCGTACCTCAAGGAGCACGTGGCGCAGCTGTTGATCGGCAAGGACCCGCACCGGATCGAGGACACGTGGCAGTTCCTGTACCGGTCTGCATACTGGCGGCGTGGGCCGGTGACCATGGCCGCGATCGCGGCGGTGGACATGGCGCTGTGGGACATCAAAGGCAAGGTCGCCGGCATGCCCGTCTACCAACTGCTGGGCGGTGCGTCCCGCAACGGGCTGCGCGCCTACGGCCACGCCTCCGGTGCCGACATCCCCTCGCTGTTCGATTCGGTCCGCGAGCATCTGGAGCTGGGCTACAAGTCCATCCGCATCCAAACCGCCGTGCCGGGCATCAAGGCTCTCTACGGCGTCGCCGCGCAGGCCCAGGCGTCGGGGGAGCGGTACGACTACGAACCCGCCGGCCGCGGCGCGTTCCCCGTGGAGGAGGACTGGGACACCCGCGCTTACCTGCGCCACCTGCCCACCGTGTTCGAGGCGGTCCGCAACGAGTTCGGCCCGGAAATTCCGCTGCTGCACGACGGGCACCACCGGATGACGCCCATCCAGGCCGCCAAGCTCGGCAAGGCACTGGAACCCTACGACCTTTTCTGGCTCGAGGACTGCACCCCCGCCGAAAACCAGGAGGCGCTGCGCCTGGTCCGCCAGCACACCACTACCCCGCTGGCCATCGGTGAAATCTTCAACACCGTGTACGACTACCAGACCATCATCAAGGAACAGCTGATCGACTACGTCCGCGCAGCCTCCACGCACTTCGGCGGGATTTCCCCGCTGAAGAAGGTCATGGACTTCGCCGCACAGTACCAGATCAAGTCCGGCTTCCACGGCCCCACCGACATCTCGCCGGTGGGTTTTGCCGCCCAGCTGCACGTGGGCCTGGCCATCCACAACTACGGCATCCAGGAGTACATGCAGCACTCCGATAAGACCAACGAGGTCTTCCACCAGAGCATGACCTTCAAGGACGGCTACCTGCACCCGGGCGACGAACCCGGCATCGGCGTCGAATTCAACGAGGAAGCCGCCGCGGCTTTCCCGTACCAGCAGGCGTACCTCCCGTACAACCGCCTGGTTGACGGCACTGTGCACGACTGGTGATGCCAGGCATGACTGTAAGACTAGGCACGACTGGCAAGGCCCAGAGCAATGACTAAGCACCGCATCATCGTCATGGGCGTCTCCGGCTGCGGGAAGACCACCATCGGCGACCTCGTGGCCCGCGAACTGGGCGTCCCGTTCCTCGACGGCGACTCGCTCCACCCGGTGGAGAACGTCGCCAAGATGGCTGCCGGGATCCCGCTGACCGACGAGGACCGCTGGCCCTGGCTCGCCACGGTGGGCGCCGAGCTGGCCAAAGCCGGCGACGGCGGACTGGTCCTCGCCTGCTCCGCGCTGCGGCGCAGCTACCGCGACGCGATCCGCAAACAGGCGCCGGACACCGTCTTCCTGCACCTGCACGGCACCAAGGAAGTCCTGAAAGCCCGCACCGAAGGGCGGACGGGGCACTTCATGCCGCCCGCCTTGCTGGACTCCCAGCTCGCCACACTGGAACCGCTCGAAGCCGACGAAGCCGGGTTCGTCGTCGACATCGCCGCGCCCGTTGACGAAGTGGTGGCGTCGGCACTCGCCGGCATTGCCGCCGTCGTGCCTTCTCCCGAGGCGACGCCCGCCACCAGACCGCGGCAGTTTGACGTCGACCTGGCTGCCGCTCCATTCAATCTCGACGACGGCGCGGTTGCCTGGGTGGAAGAAACCATAAGTTCCATGACGCTCGAGGAGAAGATCGGGCAGCTGTTCATCAACCACAACAACAGCTATGAGCCGGACTACCTTGATGGCGTGCTGGAGCACTATCACGTGGGCGGCATGCGGTACCGCCCCGGGCCGTCCGCCGCCGTGCAGGAGCACATCCGGTACGCGCAGTCCAAGTCCCGGGTGCCGCTGCTGATCGCATCCAACCCGGAAATGGGCGGCGCGGGAAGTTGCGACGACGGCACATTCGTCTCCACGCACCTGCAGGCGGGATCGCACCCGGACAAGAACATCGCCCGCCAGATGGGACAGGTGGCCGGCGTGGAGACCGCTGCGCTCGGCTGCAACTGGGCATTCGCGCCGATTGTGGACATCCACTACAACTGGCGGAACACCGTGGTGTCCACGCGCTCGTTCGGCAACACCCCGGAAATCGTGGTGGAGCGGGCGAAGGAGTACTTCGACGGCATCAGCGAATCTCCCACCGTCTGCGCCATGAAGCACTTCCCGGGCGACGGCGTGGACGAACGCGACCAGCACGTGGTCACGTCCTACAACACGTTCTCCTACGAGGAGTGGGACCGGACGTACGGCCACGTGTATCGGGAGATGATCGCGCATGGCGTGCAGTCCATCATGGTGGGCCACATCGGCGCACCGGAGGTGTCCCGGCACTTCCGCCCGGGGATGCCCGACGCCGACATCCTGCCGGCGACGCTGGCGCCCGAACTGCTGCAGGACCTGCTGCGCGGCGAGCTCGGCTTCAACGGGCTTGTCCTCACCGATGCTTCGCTGATGGTGGGCCTGACCCAGGCGCTGAAGCGCAAGGACCTGGTGCCGGCCACCATCGCGGCCGGCTGCGACATGTTCCTGTTCTTCCGGAACCCGGCCGAGGACTTCCAGTTCATGCTGGACGGCTACAAGTCCGGCGTGATCACGGAACAGCGGCTGCACGATGCTTTGCGGCGGATCCTTGGCTTGAAGGCATCGCTGGGGCTGCACCGGAAGTCCCTAGAGGACCTGGTGCCGCCGGCCTCAGAACTTTCGGTCATTGGTTCCGAGGCGCACCGGGCCATTGCCGCCGAGGTGGCTGACAAGACCGTCACCCTGGTCAAGGACACCGCCGGGAACCTGCCCATCACACCTGCAACGCATCCCCGGATCAGGTTGTACGGCATCTCCGGCGGGGCCGACTTCACCCGGGCCGATCCGCTGGCGTACCTGGAAACCGTCAAGGAGGAGCTTGCTGCGGCAGGCTTCGAGGTGGACCTGTTCCGCACCGCCGAGCAGCGCGAGGCCGCGGGTGAGACCGGGGTGAACTTCATGTCCGTCCTCGCCGAAGAGGCCACTGCCGACTACGCGGACCGATATGACGCTGCCTTCGTGTTCGCCAACGTCAAGGGCTTTGCCCAGGAGGCGGCCATCCGGATCAAGTGGTCCTCCCCGATGGCCGCCGAAATCCCGTGGTACGCCACGGAAGTGCCGACGGTGTTCGTCTCGCTGAACCAGCCGAACCACCTGATAGACGTGCCCATGGTCAAGACCGCCATCCACGCCCACGCCGGAACGCGTGAGGCCATTCGGGCTGCCGTGGAGAAGATCCAGGGGAAGTCTGGGTTCCAGGGCACGTTCAACGAGAACGTATTTTGCGGCTCGTTTGACACACGGCTTTGAACGCGGGCCCGGACCGAACGGCGCAGAAGTAGCCGCAACCCGCCTTTGCCGACCGCCAATGGCGCCCTGCCATCGAGTTCACCGTGGAGTACCAGGGTTGGAACGTCGATGGAAGGAAGTATCTGAAGAAGATTGGTATCGGCCATCGCTTGGAGCATTGTCAGGTTGGCGCGCACGCAGATCAGAGGGGTGCGGCGCCGCACCCTGGTCGACGGGGCTGGCGTCGCTCGGCCGACGCCGGTCCTCGGCCAGGGTGATCAGCAGAGTCAGGATGGTGACCATCCAGGCAAGCCAACTGAGGAACACCAAGCTGATCGCCGCCAAGGGGTGCATGCCGAAATTCCAGGACGATAGGACCGTTGGGCTCCGTCGCAACTCCGCAAGGCAGCGCACAAGAATGAGGGCGGGGTGCGCTACAAGGTTGACCCTGGCTCATGGCGGCCATATAGTTTAGGCAATAAACTAACTGGGTTGACGTGGGACTCAGTGAGGCCGGGGACGGCGCGATCTGAAACTGCCACGTGCCTGCTCATCCGTGTACCTGCACGGCATTACCGTCGAGGAGACGTCATGAAGGTCCTTATCACTGGTGCCCTTGGAAAGGTCGGCCGGGCCGCGACCCAGGCAATGATCGAGGCCGGGCACGAAGTGTTCACCACCGACCTCACCCGTCCCGGCTTCGAGCGCAAGCCTGAAGGTACCCCGAAATACACGATGGCCGACCTTACCGACGCTGGGGAAGCGTACTCCGTCGTCCGCGGAGTGGATGCGGTGGTACACGTGGCCGCAATCCCGGAACCCACTGGCCATCCGGCCCACGTTGTCTTCCAGACCAACCTCATGGCAACCTTCAACGTCCTTGAGGCCGCCATTCGATTCGGCGTAGAGCGCTTCGTTTACATCTCCAGTGAGACTGTCCCCGGATTCTTCTTTCCCGAGCGTGACTTCCTCCCTGACTACGCACCGGTGGATGAGGAGCACCCCGCCCGCCCGCAGGACCCCTACGCGCTCTCAAAGCACTTCGGCGAGCAGCTCATGGATGCCGCAATCGCCCGTTCTGACATCCGCTGCATTTCCATCCGTCCCAGCTGGGTCCAGTTCGAGGGCAACTACGAGACAAACCTCGGACCGCAGGTCCGTGACGCGTCGGTCCTCAGCCCCAATCTCTGGAGCTACGTCGATGTCTACGACCTCGCCGACGCCATCGTGTTGGCCACCGAGTCAGACCTCCCCGGACACGAGGTCTTCTACATCGCCTCCCCGGACAATGTGGGGGGCCACAACTTCGCCGAGATCCTCAACAAGTACTACGGCGACAGGATCGAATTACGCGGCCTCGACCGTGCCGATGCTTCGGGCATCTCCAGCGCAAAAGCCCAACGAATGCTCGGCTGGACGGCCAAGCGCTCCTGGCGCGATTACCTCGACGCCGACGGGCGCATGATCAACCGCTGACCCAACCAACGGAGGAAAATCGATGACGTCCGAAACACAAGACATACATGTGCCCACCGTAACGCTCAACAACGGCGTCCGGGTCCCGCAACTTGGATTCGGTGTATTCCAGGTCCCGCCGGAAGAGACCCAGCGCATTGTCGAGGATGCCCTGGAAGCTGGCTACCGCCACATTGACACAGCTGCTGCCTACCGAAACGAGGCGGGCGTCGGGGCTGCCATTGCCGCGTCGGGAATCCCTCGCGAGGACATCTTCATAACAACCAAGCTGCGCAACGGCGAGCAGGGCAACGCAAAAGAAGCCTTCCACAACAGTGCCCAGGCCCTGGGCGTCGACTACGTGGACCTCTACCTCATCCACTGGCCAGTACCGTCCCAGGGACTCTTCATTGAGGCGTGGAAACAGTTGGAAACGCTCTACGCCAACGGCGACGTCCGTGCCATCGGCGTCTCCAACTTTCTCGCCGACCACCTGGACACGCTCCTGGCAGCGTCGGACGTTGTTCCGGCCGTGAACCAGATCGAAATCCACCCCACCTTCCAGCAGGAGGAACTGGCCGCAAGGAGCCGCTCACTCGGCATCGCGGTAGAGGCCTACAGCCCCCTGGGCCAGGGCGCTGACCTCACCGCAGCTACGGTGCAGTCACTTGCGGACAGGTATGGCGCCACCCCGGCCCAGATTCTGCTGGGATGGCACCTGGCACAAGGCACAATCGTGATTCCGAAGTCAGGGGATTCCACACGGATGCGGGAGAATCTGGCAGCCGTGCGTCTCACGCTCACCCCGGACGATATAGCGGACATCGCAGCCCTGGAGTCAGGCGCCCGTGTTGGTGCGGATCCAGCCTTGGCCGCACACAGCCAAATGTAGGGCTGGCGGCCCCGGCTTACCTGCCGCCTTCGATCTTTCGGCTGCGCTGCTCTTGAGCCAGGGGCCCATAGGGGTACACGCCAGCGCGTGGCCGGCTGACCTTGGTCAGCCGGTCCGACTCTTCGGGCGTGAGTTCGAGGTCGGCAGCGGCAAGGTTATCAGCGAGTTGCTCAGTGTTGCGGGCGCCGAGAATAACGGACGTAACGGCGGGCTGGTCCGCCAGCCACGCCAGGGCGACTTGCGAGGCAGTCGCTCCATGGTCGGAAGCAATCTTCTCGACTGTTTCTATGACATCCCACGTGCGGGGGTCGTCATTGCGGGCCTGCCATGCCTCCATGCCCCGGTTGGGATCATCACCGAGCCTGGTGGCACCAACGGGCGGCTCATCGCGCCTGTACTTGCCGGACAGCCAGCCGCCGCCCAGGGGCGACCACGGCAACAGGCCGACCTTCGCATCGAGGGAGGCCGGGACGATCTCCCACTCGATCTCCCGGACAAGCAGGTTGTACTGCGGCTGGAGTGTTACGGGGGCGCTCCAGCCATGGGCCTTGGCCAAGTGAACCGCCTTGGTGAGCTGCCACGCTAAAAAGTTTGAGAAGCCGTAGTAGGCGATCTTGCCGTTGCTGACAGAGTCGTGCAGGAAGCGGAGAGTCTCTTCCAGGGGTGTTATCGGGTCCCAGGCATGCATCTGGTACAGGTCGATTTGCTCGACGCCGAGGCGTCGCAGGGAATCGTCCAAGGCCCGGACCAGGTGGCGGCGGGATGTGCCGACGCTGTTTGGGGCCTCACCCATAGGGAAGCGTCCCTTTGTGGCCAGTACTATCTGGTCCCTGGCCTCTGGGTGCCGCGCGAGCCAGCGTCCAATGATTTCTTCCGATACGCCGTTGCTATACACATCGGCAGTGTCGATGAAGTTGCCGCCGGCGGCAAGATAGTCATCCAGGATGGCGTGCGACGTTTCCTCGCTGGCCTCAGCCCCAAACGTCATGGTTCCCAACGCGTAGTTGGAAACCACGGCGCCGCTGTTACCCAGTGTGCGGTACTGCATGAAGCTCCTCAGTTCGGTGGACTGCTCCCGACGACGTTACGCACCTCCCGCCGCAAAGTCAGCAAGGTTCCCTGTCCCTGCCTTTCCTAGGACGCCGAATCCTACCATCTGCGTTGCGGGTCCTTCGAGGCGGTTTAACCAGGCCGGATTGGACCGAGGCCCGTTCATCTCCTGAACCCCGCGGCGGCATAAATTGCATCGATGACCTTCATGTTGGAAAGGCTGTCGCGGCCCTCAGTGAGCAGTTCCCGGCTCGACTGGAGACCCTGGACAATGGCGTCCAGCTGATGGTCGTACGTTTCAAGGCCCCGCACCGTCCACGTGCGGTCCAGCCCGTCATTGCTCAGGGTGACCGAATGCCCCCTGGATGGGAACACCAGGTTGTTGACGACCAATTTTCCTTCAGTGCCGAGCACTTCGAGGGACGAGTTCAGGTGGCCGGGCTGTTCAACCATTGCTGATGTAATGAGCGCTGTCGCTCCTGAAGGGAACACGAGGTCGGCCGCCATTTCCAGGTCGGCGCCAAGGGGGTTCGAGGTCCCGCTGGCCCGGACTACCGCAGGTTCTTCGCCCATAAATGCCCTAACCCAGTGAACCGGGTAGCAGCCGAGGTCCATCAGCGATCCGCCTCCCAACCGTGGGTCGTGCCGCAAGGACGCGGGATCGAACGGATTCGAGGTAGAAAAGTCTGCCCGCAGTGCAAGGATCTCGCCGAGCTCGCCAGAGGCCTTGACGGCATCGAGTTCAGCACTCAGCGGGTGGTACCGGTCATGAAAGGCTTCGATGAGGCGGAAACCTGTCGATCGCGCAGCTTCCAGCATTTGTTCAGCCTCCTCCGCATTCATCGCGAAGGGTTTTTCGCAGAGCACGTGCTTGCCTGCTTGCAGGGCGGCAATCGACCACTTCGCGTGCTCGGAGGGAGGCAGCGCGTTATAGACCAAATCAACTCCGGGGTCAGAGAGCAAAGCCGGGTAATCGCTGTAGAACCGGTTAATCCGGTGGCTCTCTGCGAAGTGGCGTGCAGACTCTGAACGACGGGAGGCTATCGCGACGATCTCGACGTCGGTCCGCCGCCTGGCGGGACGGATGACTGCCGCCGGCGCGATACCCGCCGCACCCAGGATTCCAATTCGCAACACAGCCTGTCTCCTTACACGGCAACGACGCCTTCCACTATTTGCAGTCTATTGGCGGCAGTTCCTGCGGGTGTGAAGAAGTGCCGGTGCCACCCGCTGATTGCGGGTGGCACCGGCGTTTTCAGTTTGCAGGGACGCTTAGTGCGCGCGGGCCTTCTCAGCTGAGTCGGCAGCGGGAACAGCCGCCGCATCGAGGCGGCCGCGGACACGCTTCACGGTTTCGGGTGCAAGGATCGCCGAGGCTACGGTGATGACTCCGATGACACTGAAGTACAGGATCACCCAGCCGGGCTCGCCGTTGCCGGCGTTCAGGAGGGCCACAGCGACCAGCGGTGCGATGCCGCCGGCCAGTACGGAGCCGAACTGGTAGCCCATGGAGGCGCCGCTGTAGCGGAGCTTCGTCGAAAACAGCTCACTGAAGAACGCTGCCTGCGGGCCGTACATGGAGTTGTGGAAGACCGCGAGGCCGATGATGATGGCCAGGGTGGCCAGCAGTGCGCTTCCGGTGTCCGTCATGACGAAGTAGAGCGGGAAGAACAGCAGTCCGCCGATGGAGCCGAACAGGTAGAGCGGCTTGCGGCCAATGCGGTCCGACAATGCGGCCCACAGCGGCACCGCGATGACGCCGATGGCGGACGCGATCAGCACGGACATGGAGCCCTGGTTGGCGCGTTCGGCACCGAAGGTCCGCATGATGTAGACAACCGAGAAGGTGGTGTACAGGTAGAACGCTGAGTTCTCGGCCAGGCGCATGCCGACAACCAGCCAGACGCCCTTGGTTTCCTTCTTCAGTGCATCGCCCAGCGGGTTATGGGCGGTCTGCTTCTTCGCGACGAGGTCCTTGAAGTCCTCGGAGTCCTCGAGCTTCGCCCGGACCACCAGGCCCACGACGATGAGGAGCACGCTCAGCAGGAAGGGAACGCGCCAGGCCCAGGCGTCAAACACCTCGGCCGGAACGCTGCCCTTGACGGCCAGTACGGAGGAGTTGGCCAGCAGCATGCCTGCAGGAACGCCCATCTGGGTGAAGCTGCCGAAGAATCCGCGGCGGCCCTCAGGGGCGTGCTCGGTGGAGATGATGGCCGCTCCAGCCCATTCGGCGCCGGCACCAAAGCCCTGCATAAGCCGGAGCACGGTCAGCAGGATGGGAGCCCACACACCGATCTGGGAATAGGTGGGGAGCAGGCCCATGGCCAGGGTGGCGAAGCCCATCAGGAGCAGGGACAGCACCAGCATCGGCTTGCGGCCGATCTTGTCCCCGTAGTGGCCGGCGAACATGCCGCCGAAGGGGCGTGCCACGAAGCCGACGGCGTAGGTGAGGAAGGCGAGCAGGAGCCCGGTGGCCGGGTCCTGTTCGGGGAAGTAGAGCCGGCTGAAGACGCCGGTGGCGGCCAGGAGGCCGAAGATGTAGTAGTCGTACCACTCAATGGTGGTGCCGGCGAAGCTGGCGAGGGAAACGCGCCAGGGCACTCGGTTCGCCTTGGCGGCAGTGGTGGAAGGGAGCGTCATTGGTCTTTTCTTTTCGATGATGAAACAGAGTTGTTGAAGGACGGGGGGGTACGGGCGGGGAGCCGGTTCACCAGTCCACGGCGATGTATTTGGTTTCGGTGAAGTCCAGGAGGCCCTGGTGGGCACCTTCACGTCCCAGCCCGCTTTGCTTGACGCCGCCGAACGGGGCTGCCGGGTCGGATACCAGGCCGCGGTTCAGGGCGACCATTCCGCTTTCGATGCGTTCGGAGACCCGCAGCCCGCGGCGGAGGTCCTCGGTGAAGACGTAGGCGGCGAGGCCGTATTCGGAGTCATTGGCGGCCTCGATGGCTTCCTCCTCGGTGTCGAACCCGATGACGGATGCGACGGGTCCGAAGATTTCCTCGCTGACCATCCGTGCATGCAGCGGCACGTTGGTCACCACGGTGGGCGGGTAGTAGTAGCCGTCACCTTCCGGCAACTGTCCGCCGGTGAGCAGGCGCGCGCCCTGGTCGAGGGCGTCGCGCACCAGGGCGTCGACCTTCAGGACACTGGCCTCGTCAACGAGGGGTCCGACGTCGGTAGCGGGATCGGTGCCAGGGCCAACGGTGAGGGCGGCCATGCGCGCGGCGAGGCGGCTGGCGAACTCGGCCTGGATTCCGCGCTGGACGTAGATCCGGTTGGCGGCTGTGCAGGCCTGGCCGCCGTTGCGCATCTTGGCGACCATAACGCCGTCGATGGCCTTGTCCAGGTCGGCGTCCTCGAACACCAGGAACGGTGCGTTGCCGCCGAGCTCCATCGAGCACTTGAGGACGTTGTCGGCGGCTTGGCGCAGCAGGTGCCGGCCGACGCCGGTGGACCCCGTGAAGGACAGCTTGCGCACCCTGGGATCGGCGAGGATCGGCGTCATGACGTCGCTGGTCTTGCTGGTGGTCACAACATTGACGACGCCGGCCGGGACCCCGGCGTCGACCATCAACTGGGCGATCGCCAGCGACGTGAGGGGAGTGAGGGTAGCCGGCTTGAGCACGGCGGTGCAGCCGGCGGCAAGCGCCGGTGCCAGCTTGCGCGTTGCCATGGCGGCAGGGAAGTTCCACGGCGTGATCAGGACGCAGACGCCGATGGGCTGGTGCTGGACCAGGATGCGGTTGGCCCCGGACGGCGAGATGGACACGTCGCCGATAATCCGGACGGCCTCCTCGGCGTACCAGCGGAAGAACTCGGCAGCGTAGGCTACCTCGCCGCGGGCGTCCGGAAGCGCCTTGCCGTTTTCGAGGGAGATAAGGCGGGCGAGTTCTTCGCTGCGTTCGGTCATCAGGTCAAAGCAGCGGCTGAGGATTTCGGCGCGTCGGCGCGGGGCAGTGGCTGCCCAGTCGGCCAGTGCGGCCGCGGCGGCATCGACGGCGGCGAGACCGTCAGCGACGTCGGCGTCGGCGATCGCTGTGATGACGGTGGCGTCGGAGGGGTTGACGACGTCGACTGTGCCGCCGCTCGCGGCGTCCCGCCAGTGCCCTGCGATGAGCAGCCGGCGGGGAACTGCCAGTCCTTCGAGGTCAAGCGGTTCCCGGGTGGAAAGGAGAGTCATGGGTATACCTTTGCTTTTGGTGTTGGGGAGGTGGCGTCAGCCGACGGTGCGGTCGCCCGAGAAGGCGGCCTGCACGATGGAGCTGACGGCATCGAGGTCGAGCGGTACGGGGTTGTTGTCGATGAGCCGCTTGGAGTTCAGTGACAGTGTGGCGATCCGGGAAAGGTCGCTTTCCTTGACGCCGAGTTCCTCCAGCGTGGGCGGCAGTTCGATCGCGGCGATGATTTCGTCGATGGCTTCCACGCCGGCGATCGCCGAGCTCCTGAGGTCCATGCCCCTGGTGTCGCGTCCAAGGGCTTCGGCGATCTGGGCCAGCTGGGGCATGATCGCGCTGAAGTTGTGGCGGACGACGTAGGGCAGCAGGAGTCCGACGCCGACGCCGTGCGGCGTGTGGGTCAGCGCGCCGACCGGGTACTGGATGGCATGGGCTGCGGCGGTTCCGGCGTTGCTGAGGACGATGCCGCCGTAAAGGGCAGCCAGCATCATGTCCCCGCGGGCCTCGGTGTTACCGGGATCTTTGTAGGCGGTTGCGAGGCTGCGGCCTACCAGCCGGATTCCGTCCAGCGCGAGGGAGTCCGTCAGCACATTCTTGCCAACAAAAACCCGTTCCTGCGCAAGCGTCGGCGTGGGCTCCCGGGTGATTGCGGTGAACGATTCGACCAGGTGCACGAACGTGTCTGCGCCTGTCGCCGCAGTCAGTGGCGGCGGGCAGGAGTAGGTGAGCTCGGGATCGCATACGGACGCGAACGGGATGATGTGCGGGCTTGAGATACCCATCTTCATGCCTAGCCCAGGGTCGGACACCACGGCGATGGCTGTGGCCTCCGAACCCGTGCCCGCCGTCGTCGGCAGTGCGATGACGGGCTTGACCGGGCCCGGGACGGCGAACTCGCCGTAGTAGTCGCTGGGCTCTCCGCCGTAGGTCAGCAGCACCGAGACAACTTTGGCCATGTCCATGCAGCTTCCGCCGCCGAAGCCGATGATGACGTCGATGTCGTGGCCTTTGAGTTCCTCAACACAGGCGACGATGCCGGGTGTGGGCAGTTCCGCCTCGGTGTCACCGAAGACGCGAACGGTGAGGTTTCGGGATTCGAGGGATCGGACCAGTGCCTGCAACTCCTCCGAGGCGGCAAGCCGGGGATCGGTGCAAACCAGGATACTGCTGCCCATTCCGGCTGCAATATCGGCGATTGCGAAGCGCTGCTGGGCGCCGACGACGATGTTCCTCGGCAGCCTCAGGGCGCCGTAGGTAGTGGGATGGATGCCCGCCGCATGCGCACACGACATTGTGACTAACTCCTAAGGGTGGGGGTTCGCGGCTACGTTTCGGGTGCCGCACATCCCATGGTTCCAGAGCTGTGTGACCCAGCCTATGGATGTTCCCGCCACATTGGGTCCCCGGATATGTGGGCGCGTCACACTGCCGGCAAACGGATGTGCGGCGGTCAGCTGCTGCGCCCGCCGACTCCTGCGGATTGCAGCCGCCACAGCCGCAGGGCGACGTGCACGTCCAGGCTCCGTCCACCGCGGCGCCAGCTGTCGCCAAGGATGTTGTCGATCCGGTCCAGCCGCTGCCGCAACGTATTGGCGTGGATGTGCAGGGCAGTGGCTGCGGCTGCCATGGAGCCATCGTTTTCCAGGAAGGTCCACGCCGTGGGAACCAGCTGGGTACCGCGCCTGCTGTCATAGTCCAGCAACGGGCCGAGCTGGGCGGCCAGCAGCTGGGCGGCAAACGGGCTCTCCATCGCTCCGAGGAGCATGCCGGCTGTGCCAAGTGCAGCTTTATCCGCGGCCTCCCCGTGCCGTGACAACGCCTGCAGCGCACCCAGCACGGAGTGGGCCTCGGCATGGGCTGCGGGGAGCCGCGGGAATCCGGTCACAGTCTCTGATGATCCGACACTGGCCTCGATGCGTTGCCGTTTGAGGGCGTCGACAATTGCCTGGCCACTGGCCGCACTCCCGGGCGTTGCCGCCGTACCGGGTCCGGCGCCGGAGTGAACGGGAGGCTCGATGATGCAGAGGTGCGATTCGTGGAGCGCCGCGATGCCGGGCCGGCCTTCGATATGCCGCCTGAGTACGGCCAAGGCCCGCTGGCGCTGGTCGTCCCTGACGCCTACGACCCGAACCACGAGCTGGAGGTTGTCGGCAAGCCCGAACCGGCTTGCCCTCCTTTTCATGGCTTCGACATTTTCCGGGCGGGGGTTCAGGAGCTCATCAATCAACTCCAGTTGAAGACGGTACTGCGCTTCCTGGTACGTGCGTTCAAAAAGCAGCGCTGCGCTGAGCACCAGGGCGCTGCGTTCAAGTACCGCGGCCCGGTCTTGCGCCAGATGCCCTGCAACCACGAGCGATGCAAGATGCTGGTCACCGGCAACCGCGGACATCACAGTGTAGTCGCGTCCTTTGACGTTGAACGGTACAGGCAGTGTCCGCGCAGCCGACGTCTCCGCAGCGCTCAGGGCCGCCGGGCTGCCGAAGTCGGAACCGGGCACCGGCCCCGCCATCGGTTCGCCCATCGGCGAGACGACGTAAACCTCGCTGTCCATGGATTCGGACAGCAGCCGCAGCAGGCCGGGAAGGCTGTCTGTGGAAGCCAGGGTTTCCATCAGCCGCTGGTCAAGTGATGAAAGCTCCTCCAGGGCCCTGACATGCGCCAGGTTCTGGCGCTGGGCCTGGTCCAGCCGGGCGAGGGCATCAGCCATTTCGGTGAAATGCCTGGCGTTCTCGAGGGCGACCGCGGCGTGGGTGCCGATGGATTCCATGAGGGCGACGTCGTCGCTGCTGAAGCTGTGTGCATGCCGGTCGGCGACGAGGAGCGCACCGATCACCTTGCCTTCGACCCGCAGCGGGACGCCCATGATGGCCTTGACCCCTTCGGCCGCGACGGCGGCGTCACTCGATTCAAGGTGTGACTTGGTTTTGTCCATCAGGTAGTCAGCGCTTTGGGCAGGTGCCTCTCCGGTGGCCACTGCGCCGAGGACGCCCTCCCCGAGGGGCATCCGGATGTTGCGGAACAGCGCCGTCGCGGCCCCGTCGGTCACCCGGATGTAGGATTCCCCGGTCGTGTAGTCGTTCAGGCTCAGGTAGGCGATGTCGCTGCCGATAAGGGAGCGGGTCCTCCGGACGATGGCTTTCAGGACAGCCTCGACGTCGCGGATACCCGTCAGATCCGTGGCAGTGTCGTACAGGACCCGGAGCAGGCCTTCCCGCCTGCCCGCTTCCCGCAGCCTCGCATTGAGGCTGCGGGCAGCTGCCGCCGTCGCCGGATCAATCAGGCTCTTCGCCTGCATTGCTGCCAGCTGTGTTTCCAGTTCTTCAGCAGGAACACCGTCGGCCAGGAGGGACAAGAGACGCGCCAAGGCCATCCCGTCGGCGGGGGCGGTACCGAGGCGGACGGGCGGACTTTCTTGTGCACCCATAGGGCCCATGGTAGCTGCCGTTGCCTGGTATGCACCCGGATGTGCGTTAGTCCTTGGTGCTGAAGGCGGCGTCGAAAGACGTGCTCGACGGCGGGAAGTCGTACTTTTTGAGGTTGGCGAGGGCTTCGGGGGCGCCGTGGAGGCGGTCCATGCCGGCGTCTTCCCACTCAATGCTGATGGGGCCGTTGTAGCCGATCGCGGCGAGGGCGCGGAAGGATGCTTCCCAGGGGACGTCGCCGCGGCCTGCGGAGACGAAGTCCCAGCCGCGGCGGGGGTCGCCCCAGGCCAGGTGGGAGCCGAGGACGGTGTTGCGGCCGGTCTGGCGGATCTTGGTGTCCTTGCAGTCCACGTGGTAGATCCGGTCTTTGAAGTCCCAGATGAAGGAGACGGGGTCGATGCCCTGCCACATCATGTGGGAGGGGTCCCAGTTCAGGCCGAACGCTTCGCGGTGGCCGATCGCTTCGAGGGTGCGGACGGTGGTCCAGTAGTCGTAGGCGATCTCGCTGGGGTGGACTTCGTGGGCGAAGCGGACGCCGTTGTCGTCGAAGACGTCCAGGATGGGGTTCCAGCGGTCGGCGAAGTCCTGGTAGCCGGCGTCGATGACTTTGTCGGGGACGGGCGGGAACATGGCGACGTACTGCCAGATTGCGGAGCCGGTGAAGCCGACGACGGTGTCCACGCCGAGGGCTTTGGCGAGCCGGGCGGTGTGTTTCATTTCCTCGGCGGCGCGTTGGCGGACGCCTTCGGGGTCGCCGTCGGCCCAGACCTTGGACCGGACGATGGCCTGGTGGCGGAAGTCGATGGGGTCATCGCAGACGGCCTGGCCGGTGAGGTGGTTGGAGATGGCCCAGACCTTGAGGTTGTACCTGTCGAGGATCTCGAGTTTGGAGTCGACGTAGCCGGGTTCGTCCCAGCGCCAGGCGTCCAGGTGGTCACCGGACACGGCGATTTCGAGTCCGTCGTACCCCCAGCCCGAGGCCAAACGCGCGACTTCCTCGAAGGGCAGGTCGGCCCACTGGCCGGTGAACAGGGTAAACGGGCGTGGCATCGTCATGTCCTTTGCTGGTCTGTTCCGAGGGTTAACGGAGGGGAGTGAGGGGAGTTACGGAGAATGGGACTGCCAACAGCGGCCCCACTGCCTTCACGAATTCCTTGACGTGGCTTTCATCGTTGTGCGCATTCAGGTCCTCCGGGCGTGACCATCCTTCAAACAGGACGAACGTGCCGGGCCTGTGGTCGTCGGAGAAGACGGTGTACTCCAAACATCCCGGGTCTTTGCGACTTATTGTTTGCAGGGCCAGGAGTGTTTCGTGGAGTTCGGTTTCGTGCCCGGCTTTGGCGATGAAGACCGGCATGAGCCAGACTTCGTCCGGGTCCTCGCGGGTCAGGAGGCGTTCGGTCAACTTTGGTCCTTGCGGTTAAGGGGGAGGGGCGGCGGAAGCGCCGCCCCTCCCGGGGTTGGTCGGTCAGGCGTTGATCTGTGGGACCTCGACCCAGGATTCTTTGGCAGCCGATTCGACGATGGCGTCGTCGATTAGGGCGACCTGGTAGCCGTCAGCGAAGTTGGGGCTTACGCTGCCGCCTTCTGCGATGGCCTTGAAGAAGTCATACGCTTCGATGATCTTCGTTTCGCCGTAACCGATGCCGAGCGCCGGAATGGGCCACAGGCCTTCTCCGTACGGGTGGGCCGGCCCGGTGTAGACGGTGCGGAATCCGCGGCGGTCGGCCTGGTCGGAAGCGAAGGACACCTGCAGTTCGTCGCGCCGTTCGTAATTGAAGACGATGCTGCCTTCGGTTCCGTGGATTTCGAAGGTGATGTAGTTGTTCCTGCCGTGGGCGTTGCGGGTCGCTTCGACGGAACCCACGGCGCCGTTGGCGAAGCGGATCATGGTCATGACCTCGTCATCGACGTCGACTTGGCCCTTTGGGCCCTCCCCGCCCCGGACGTTGCCGAGTGCATCGGCTCCGCCGGTCTGCAGCGGCCGCTCCGGGATCCAGGTGGAGAGAACGGCATTGACTGCGCTGAACTCGCCCACGAGGTAGCGGGCCATGTCGATGACGTGTGTGGCGATGTCGCCAAGGGCGCCGGAACCGGCGATGGATTTCTGGAATCGCCAGGACAGCGGGGAGTTGGGGTCTGCGCTCCAGTCCTGGAGGTAGGTCCCGCGGAAGTTCAGGACGCGGCCAATGGCGCCTTCCTCGATGTATTTCTTCGCCAGCGCGACGGCGGGGGTCCGGCGGTAGTTGAAGGCAACCATGTGGACGATGTTCTTGTCTTTGACTGCGTCGTACATGGCCTTGGATTCCTCGCCCGTGCGGGCCAGGGGCTTCTCGCAGATGATGTGCTTGCCTGCTTCGGCTGCGGCGATGGCGATTTCGGCGTGGAGGTGGTTGGGAGTGGCGATGTCCACCACGTGGATGTCCGGGTCGTCGATGATGCGGCGCCAGTCCGAGGTGGAGTTCTCGAAGCCGAAGCGGCGTGCAGCTTCGGCTGCGAGGTCCTCGTTGGCTTCTGCGATGACTTTGCGGACCGGCAGGGCCGGTGCCGGCCAGAAGAACATGGGCATGGCGGCATATGCCAGGGAGTGGGCCTTGCCCATGAAGCCGCCTCCGATGAGGCCGACGTTGAGGTTCTGCATGTTAATCCTGTTCCTTCCGGAAAGTACGGGCGGTGCCGACTGTGGCCGCCCGCGGGGTCAAAGTGGGGGTCAGAGGAGTTTTTCGAGGTACTTCTTGCTGATTTCTGCTGCCGCCCGCGGGTCGCCGTCGTAGTTGTCGAGTTCGACCATGAGCCAGCTGTCGTAGCCGCTTTCGCGGATCGCGGCGATGATGTCAGGGAAATCGAGTTCGCCTTCGCCAAGGGGGAGGAAGTTGAACGGTTCCTGCTGGAAGTCCTTGAGGTGGACGTGCTGGATCCTGTCCGGGTACTTGCGGATGACTGCGGCGGGGTCTGCTCCGCCGGCTGCAAGGTGGGCAGTGTCCGGGCAGAAGCCGATCCGGGTCAGCGGCATGAGCTTGTCCAGCTCGTCCGGGCTTTCGACGATGGTGCTCAGGTGCGGGTGGTAGCTGGCGGAAAGGCCAAAGCTTTCTGCGATGTCCGTGACGCGGTCCAGGGATTCACCGAGGCGCCGGTAGTCGTCCTCCGTCGTTCCTGCCGCCCGCCTTGCTCCGCCGCCCACGACCAGCCGTTCCGCTCCGAAGCCCGCAGCCAGTTCCGCGGCCCGGTGGATCCGGTGCATTTCATCAGGGAGGATATCCGCATAAATGAAGTTCGCCCCTGTGTACACGCTGGTCAGCGCGACGCCGTTGCTGCTGAGGATCTCTTTGAGCTCGTCGGGCTTGTCGGCGTACTCGGCGAGGTTGCCGTCAAACATCTCCACGCCCTGGTAGCCAACCGAGGCGATGTCCTGGACCGCATCCCGCATGGAACCGTGGGTCATATAGAAGAGGTCCTTGACGCTCGTCACGCCTTGGGGGTGGCCGACGACGCCGCCCCAGGTGATGGAACAGTAACCGAGTTTCATTGCTTCTGCCTTTCTACTGCCAGCGAAGACTTGAGGGATTTGAGTGGGTCGCCCGTGGGAACGTCGACCCATGACTGTTGTGCCGCTGAGGTAACGAGTGCCTCGGTCAGGACTGCGGCCCGGAGACCATCGCGGAACGTGGGCAGGCCATCCGGTTCCTGGCCCTGCACAGCCGCATAGGTGTCTGCGACGAAAGCGTTAAAGCTGTCCTGGTATCCCTGCGGATGACCCGGTGGGAGCATGGCGTAGCGCATGCCACCCGGGGTGGAGAGGGTCTGCGGGCCCACGGGGATGTGCGTGCTGGAATCCGTGCGCCCAATGTGCAGGGTGTCCGGCCCCTCCTGGTTGAAGCTGAACGAGGCTTCAGTTCCGTCAAAGGAGAACCACAGGCGGTTCTTCCTGCCCGGGCTGACCTGGCTGACCACCAGCGAACCGGTAGCTCCCTTGTCGGTCTCGAACAGGAGTGTTGCCCCGTCCTCTGTGGCAACCGAGGACAGTGTGCCGCCGGTTTCGCGCTGCTCATAGGCCCGGCTTGTCCTGGCCATGATCCGGGTGATGCTGTGCCCCGTGGTGAATTCCATCAGGTCACACCAGTGCACCCCGATGTCACCGAAGGCCCGGGACGCTCCTCCGAGCTTCGAGTCGACCCGCCAGTTCGTTGCCTCCGCACCCGCCAGCCAGTCCTGCAGGTAGGAGCCGTGCAGCAGCCAGAGGCGGCCCGCCTCGCCGGCCCGGATCCGGTCGCGTGCCTCGCGGACGGCGGGGTAGAAGCGGTAGACAAAGGGCACGGCTGCGACGAGGCCTGCCTGCTCAGCAAGGTCCGTCAGGTCGCGGGCGTCCTCGACGGTGGTCGCGAGCGGCTTTTCGCAAATGACTGCCTTGCCTGCTGCGATGGCCTTGCGTGCCAGGTCGGCGTGGGTGGCGTTCGGTGTGCAGATATGGACGACATCCACATCATTACGTGCGATCAGTGCCTCCGGGGACCCGGCTGCGGACTGCGCGCCCAGCCCGGCCGCGGCCGCCTCCGCCGAAGCTTGGCTGCTTCCCGCGACTGCACTCACTGTGCTTCCTGCTGCGCGCACTGCACGGGAGTGGACGGCGCCCATGAATCCTGTTCCGATAATCCCGGCCCGTGGTGTGGAGGTCATGGCCGTTACTTCTTTCGGGCGAGGGCGACGGCGAGGATGATGATCGCGCCGCGGACCACCTGCTGCTGGCTGCTGTCCAGCCCGGCCAGGATCAGCCCGTTGTTAATCAGGCCAATCAGCAGGGCCCCGAAGAGGGTCCCGACGATGGAGCCGAATCCGCCGAAGAGGCTGGTGCCGCCCAGGATAACCGCGGCGATGGCGGAGAGTTCATCGCCGGCACCCCACTGGAAGCGGCCGGACTGGAGGCGGCCGGCGTACAGCATTCCGGCGACGCTTGCGACCATGCCCGAGATGAGGAGCACCTGGAACTTGATGCGTTTGGTGTTGATGCCGGTGAACTCTGCGGCGTTGCGGTTGCCGCCGGTGGCGAGTACCTGGCGGCCGAACTTCGTGCGGTTCAGGACAACGGCGCCGATGGCGACGAAGATGGCACTCCAGACGACCAGGCCGGGGATGGGACCGAAGTCGCCGGATCCGAACAGCATGTTGAAGGTGTCGTTGAGGATGGGTTGCGGGGCGGAGGCCGTGATCCATTGGGCTACACCGACGGCTATGCCGAGCATGCCGAGTGTTACCAGGAAGGAGGGGATGCCGAGGAGGCTTACCAGGGCGCCGTTGACGGATCCAACCACGAGCCCGACGGCGAGTCCGGCAAGGATGCCAGGGATAAGGCCCCACTGGGAAAGAGCCATCGCGGTGCACACACTGGACAGGCCGGCAACGGAGCCGACGCTCAGGTCAATTTCGGCGCAGGAGATGACGTACGTCATGCCTACCGCGATGACGGTGATGGTGGCGGTCTGCCGGAAGATGTTCAGCAGGTTCTGCGGTGACAGGAAGCCCTGGTCGCGCAGCAGAACGGCGAAAAAGAGGAAGACGACGACAAAGCCGATGTAGATGACGTAGCGCCGCCAGTCGAGCTCTTTCAGCATGGTGGCGAAATTGCGGGGGGCCTCGGTTTCCCGGGGCGCGATGGTGTTTGCCTTGCTCACTGTTCAGACTCCCTGGACTGCAAGTTGAAGATATTCCTCGTCAGCGATGTCGCTGCGGGGGATGTCACGGATGACGGAGCCGTCCTTCAGGACGAGGACGCGGTCACTGACCGCGAGTAGTTCGGGGTACTCGGAAGAGATGACGATGACGGCTTTGCCGGCACTTGCCAGCTCACGGATCATGTCCAGGATTTCGCTTTTCGTGCCGATATCGACGCCGGCAGTCGGCTCGTCCAAAATCAGGATGTCCGGGTCGGTGCCCAGCCACTTGGCAATGACAACCTTTTGCTGGTTGCCGCCTGACAACAGACGCACTGGCCGGTGGGGGTGGGCGACCTTGACCGCGAACTTCTTGATCAGGGACGAGGACAGGTCCTTGCCTTTGGTGGAGTCAAGAAGCGGCCCGCGCTTGATCTGGCCCAGCAGGGGCAGCAGCAGGTTGTCCCGGACGGAGTGGTCCAGCACAAGTCCCTGGGCCCGCCGGTCCTCCGGGATGAGTGCTATCCCGGCGTCGATGGCCTGTTGCGGTGAGTTCAGGCTGACTTTTTCACCGCGGATCAGGATGTCGCCGCTGTCGCGGCGGTCGATACCGAAAAGAGCCCGCGCGAGTTCTGTCCTGCCGCTGCCCATGAGGCCCGCCAACCCCAGGATTTCCCCGGGCCGCAGCGAGAAGGACACGTCCTTCACGCGCCTCCCGGCGTTCAGGCCGCGGACTTCGAGCAAGGGGGCGCCTTCGTGGGCCACCCGACCACGCTCGCGGTAGGCAAGCTCGCCCTCGATCTTCTTGCCGACAATGCCTTCGACGATCTGCTCGGGGGTGACGCTGGTCAGCGGCTCGGTGAGGAGCCGGCTGCCGTCGCGCAGGATCGTAATCCGGTCGGCGAGGCGGTAGACCTCGTCCATGCGGTGCGAGATATAGATGATGGAGATACCGCGCTGCTTGAGACGGTCAATGAGCTCAAAGAGGGCTTCGGACTCGTGCCGGGCCAGGCTTGCGGTGGGTTCATCCATGATCAGCACCCGGGCGTTCTGCGAGAGCGCCTTGGCGATTTCGGTCAGCTGCCAGTAGGCCGTCCCGAGGCGTGACACTTCAGCCTGCGGGTCGACGGTAACTTCCATTTCGGCGAAGAGCTCCCTGGCCCGCCGCACGGCGGCCCGGTCGTCGATCAGGCCGCCGGTGCCCAGCGGTTCGGCTGAGAGGAAGATGTTTTGGGCGACCGTCAGGCTCGGTACGAGGCTGAACTCCTGGAAAACCATGCCGATGCCGGCGGCCTTCGCATCGTGGATGGAGTTGATGACAGTCGGTTTGCCGCCAATGATGATCTCGCCGGCGTCTGCCTGGTAGACGCCTTGGAGGATTTTCATGAGGGTGGACTTGCCGGCGCCGTTGCCTCCCGCGAGGGCGTGGACTTCGCCCTTCCGGACGTCGAAACTGACGTCCCTCAGAACCGATACGCCGTTGAAGCCCTTGGATATTGAGCGCATCTCGACGACATTGTCTGCGGTGTTCATTGCTGCCCTTTCGGTACGGTGCGGGGGATGGGGTCCCCCGCACCGTCGGCTCTGGCTACTTCTTGTAGGAGTCCTGGATGTCCTTCGGAGCATCCTCGTGGTAGACCTGCTTCCAGGCGTCCAGGACGTTGGAGTGATCGACCGGCAGGGCACTCAATGCCACGTAGGCCGGTGCCTGCTTGCCGATCAGTGCTCCTGCGGCGAGCCGTGCCTCGGTTACTCCCTGGTCGAACGGAACCTGGGCTCCGAGGCCTACGACGAGCTGGTCTTTGGCCAGGGCGATGGCGACGTTCTTGCCAAGGTCCTCGGTTGCGATCTTCAGGTCCTGCCGGCCGGCGGCGCGGGCAGCAGCCATGACGCCTTCAGCGGGGACGTCCCAGACAGCCCAAATGCCGTTCAGGTCCGCGTACTTGCTCAGCATTGCATTCGCGGCAGCCTGCGCGTCACCGGCGAAGTCAGGGCCCGCGATGCCCTTTTCCTCCACGATCTGGATCTCGGGGTACTCCTTGGTGATCGTCTCCTTGAAGCCCTCGTAGCGCTGCTTGGTCACGAAGAAGTCAGCCTGATGGAAGACGAGCCCGATCTTGCCCTTGCCGCCAATGGCCTTCGCCATCTGGTGGGCGGAAACGACGCCGTTGCCGTAGTTGTCGGCAGAGACGACGGAGACGTAGTCCTGCCCGGCAGTGAGCCCCTGGGGAATGTTGTCCATGAAGACGATCTTGGCTCCGGCGGCTGCGGCCTTCTTGTATGCCCCGGCGGTGGCGACAGGGTCGGTCGGGATGGAGACGATGATATTCGGGATCTGAGTCATCACTGTCTCCAGGTCGGACACCTGCTTGTCCGGCTTGAAGTTTGCGTCGGTTGTGGCGATAACTTTGATACCGAGCTTTTCGAACTCGCTCTTGAGTCCGTTGGTCTGGGCGGTTGCCCAGTCATTGCCGCCGTAGTGCATAACGATGGCGGCGGTGGCATTAAGCGCCTTGACCTTCTCGATCTCTTCGGGTGTCAGATCTGCAACGGACGCCGGCGAGGGGGTCTCCCCGTTGGGGCCCTTACTCAGGACCTGGCCAGTGATCTTGTCCAGGGCCTGTTGTGCTTTCTCGGAAACTCCTGCGTCAGGAGCGTTTGAGGTGGCCGATGTCGAACTGCTGCAGGAAGCAATAGAAAGTGACAGGGCTGCGGCCAGGGCCACAAAGGGAAGCCTGCGGATCATCATTGTTCTCCAGTGCTTTGGGGTGGATGGATAGTTGGGGATGGATCAGGCGAGGGCTATGGCCAGGTCCGGGGGGATTGGCGACAGGGCGAGCGCACCCGCTGCTGAGGCCATGCGGACAGAGCCAGCCTTGTCAGAAGCGCGCAGCAGTGCCTGCGCATGCTCCAGATCGACAAAGAAGCCCAGGGAACACGGCCCATAATGTGTCTGGACCCACTTCACCGCTTCGCCTGCTGCCGTGGTCAGTTCACCGCCCACTCGGGCAGACGCGTTGTCGAGCGTCGAGACCGATGCGGCTCCGCCCGATTCGTCAACGGTGATGATCATGCTGGTCCAAAGGACGTTGTTCTCAAAGACACATACAACGGCCGAGGAACCGACGGCCACGAATGTCCGGACGGCCAGGGCGAGATCATCGACTGCTTCTTCGCTGGGAAGGAGCAACGCCAGATTTGCCCACTGGTCGCAGTGAACATTGCGACGCCTGAAACGGGAATCGAGCGCAAGTGCATCTGCAACGGTGCCAGGCATCCGCACTCCTTTCCTCGTTGAAATCGTTCCTTCGTAAACGCTAACGGAGGACCGTGAACGTTTACGGACTTGATCGTAAGCGTTTACGATGTTGAGTGTCAAACTTCACATCCGACGGTCTGTAAGGCCTGGACACCGTTGGCCGCCGTAGGATGGGGACGCGTAGAAGTCCGATCCCAAACAGGTCACGGGGCGGTGCGGGACAGGAGAGAGCATGGCAGATGCTGCAATTCCGGGAGGGGCGAAGGTACGGCGCCCGGAGACCCCGCTGCGCCGGAAGCCGACCATCAACGATGTGGCACAAGCCGCCGGAGTTTCGTTTGGGACGGTCTCACGGGTGCTCAACAACGCGCCGGATGTCAGTGCCGCAACCCGTAAACGGGTCCTGCAGGTCATCCAGGACATCGGCTATCGCCGGAACAGGGCTGCGACCGCGCTGGTCACCAACCGGTCGACCTCCATCGGAATAGTCACTGATGGGTCGCCCCGCTTCGGCCCTGTCGGGACGCTGATGGCCCTGGAGAACATCGCCCGAAAAAAGGGCTACGCCACAACCGTGGTCAGTGCCGAGGAGCCCTACAGCGAATCAGTGCAAGCGGCTCTGGACACCCTCGATGACATCGGCGCAGGGGGAATCATCGTCATCGCACCTCTGGTGGACATGGCGGCGGCTGTGTGGAACGCGTCATGCCGGGTGCCGGTGGAAATGATTGCCGCCGGGGCTTCGTCAACCCCGAATGTTTTTACCTACTCCGAGAACCAGGAGCTCGGCGCACGGCTGGCCACCCAACATCTCATCGACCTGGGCCACACGGACATCGCCCACGTCGCCGGCTCCATGGACTGGTTCGACGGACGGGTCCGCAAGCGCGGCTGGGAAGCCGCGCTGCGCGATGCCGGGCTTCGACCCGGGTTATGCCTGGAGGGGGACTGGAGCCCCCGCTGGGCCTATGAAACCGGCCTCCGGCTGGTCCGCGAGGACAGGATCCCCCAGGCGATCTTCGCGGCCAGTGACCATACCGCCCTCGGGCTTATACGTGCATTCGCTGAAAATGGAGTCCGCGTCCCGGAGGACGTGAGTGTCGTCGGCTTCGACGATATCGAAGGCTCAGACTATTTCCTGCCGCCCCTGACCACTGTGCGGCAGGACTTCACCGCGTTGGCGCTTATGAGTATGGAAGTGCTGATTGGTGCAATGGAGGGGCGGGAGGTAGACCGTACACCCATCCCACCGACACTGGTTGTACGCAACAGCTCCATTCAAGCCACATCTGCCAGGGTCCGTCCCCGAAAAGACACATAACCTCTTTCTGGCGCGGTGCAAAGCCAGTCAACTGGACTGGCCGAGGCTGACGACTAGGTTGATCGCCACTGCGACGACAAAGGTGCCGAAGAAGTAGGAGAGCAGAGCGTGTCCCAGTGTGATCCTGCGGGAGGGCGTGGAGGACTCGTTCACGTTGCTTGCGTTGTATGACATACCGATTGGCGAGCACCACGCCGAGAGCTGCCAGGATCGCCGCGGCCACGCCAATGAAATCCTTCTGTTAGCTGCGGATCAAGGCAAAGACGACCGCCACGATACTGGCGAAGGTGGCGCCGATGATGAGGGTGTCAACGAGTCTTCGAGATCGCCCTTCATGGCGGGCGAGTTCACCCGTGGCCTCCGGACCAGCGGGCCATGCTTTAGACCATGACCAGGCCAGGAAGACGCAGCCGGCGACAGACCATCCGATCAAGGGCGCGAGCTCGGGAGCACCGAGAAGCACCGGAACAAGTGCGATCACTGTACCGATGATGGCCGAAATTAGAGCCTTGCGATCAATGTGTGACATTGCAGAAGCTGCCCTTCAAACGATTGCCCGGTGCAGGGACTCCAGCCGCGGTGCCCACATCGCATAGGTCACCGCGGCAGGAATTGCGGCGCACGTTGGTGTGCCGTTATCGCTGGGCTTCCGCCGCCGTTGCGGAACGGGCGTCAGGCTGTCTGCGCTCCTTCCGCAACGTCTTATAGGCCGCTGCGAGCCCTGCGGCGGCCAGCACCCACGGGCCGGCCACGATGATCGGGTCCATCCACTGGTGGTTGGTGTCGGCGCGTTTTTGTCCGTAACGGGATTGGATGGGGTGGTGCGAGAATTCGCTGAGCACCCCGGTTTCGGTGACGGGGTTATCGGGCCGCAAGGTTGCAAGGGACTTCAGATGGTGTTCCGTGGCGTCCACGCGGTCAGCGGCGACAAGCAGGAGCCAGTGCGCGGCCCGGCCTTCGCTGTATTTGTAGGCGTATTTCCGGATTGCGCCCGAGAGCCCGGCGGGAGGGGTGGAGGTTCCGAAGACCGGAGGGAGGAAGGCGTGCTCGACGGAGCGTTCCCGGGGCCATTTTTCGGGTTGGCGTTCAGGGAAGTCCCAGCGGGCGCCGGTCTGGATCCCGGGTTGCTCCCGGGGGTAGGAGGGCCGGTCGGCCGGGTCGAGGTCAGCGCCCCATCCCGGGATCCGGGCCCGCAGCGAGTCCGCCGATTCCATCGGCTTGCGCTTTTCGGCGATGTACGGGGTAGGTGTTTCAGTCATGATGGCCTTCCCTTCAGGACGCGTTGGCGACAACGAGCGGCTTGATGATGTTGTCCAGCTTGGCGGAGAAGATGTGGTAGCCCTCGGCGATGTGCTCCAGCGGAATACGGTGCGTGACAATGTCGCTGGGCTTCAGGTAGCCGTTGCGGACGTGCTCGAACAGGCGCGGCCACTGGCGCTTCACCGGGCACTGGTTCATCCGCAATGTCAGGCCCTTGTTCATCGCGTCGCCAAACTTCACGGCGCTGAAGATGGGTCCGTACGCGCCCACAACTGACACGGTGCCGCCTTTGCGGACGGAATCGATGGCCCAGTTGAGGGCGATGGGGGAGCCGCCCTGCAGCTTCAGCTTGCTGCTGGTCACGTGCTGGAGGAAGTTGCCGTCCGCTTCGGCCCCGACGGCGTCAATGACGACGTCGGCGCCCAGGTAGTCGGTTTCCTTCTTCAGGTGCACCACAATGTCGTCGTACTCGGCAAAGTTATACGTCTCGGCGTGCGCGAAGGTGCGGGCCTTCTCCAGCCGGTACTCCAGATGGTCGACGACAATGACCCGTCCTGCGCCCATCAGCCATGAGGACTTGGCCGCGAACAGTCCCACCGGGCCTGCACCGAACACCACCACGGTGTCGCCCTCCGCGATGTCCCCCAGCTGGGCGCCGAAGTAGCCGGTGGGGCAGGCGTCGGTCAGCAGGACCGCGTCCTCTTCGTCCATCCATTCCGGAATCTTCGAAGGCCCCACGTCCGCGAAGGGAACACGCACGAATTCTGCCTGGCCGCCGTCGTACCCTCCACAGGTGTGGGAGTAGCCGTAGATGCCGCCCACCGCCGTCGCGTTCGGATTGACGTTATGGCAGTTGGAGTACAGGCCGCGGGCGCAGAAGTAGCAGGAGCCGCAGTAGACGTTGAACGGCACCATGACCCGGTCACCCACCGCCACGTTCTGCACGGAGGAACCCACCTCATGCACCGTGCCCACGAACTCGTGCCCAAACGTCATCCCCACCCGTGTATCCGGCATCATGCCGTGATACAGGTGCAGGTCGGACCCGCAGATCGCGCCCCTGCTGACCCGCACAATCGCGTCGTTCGGGTGCTCGATCTTCGGAATGTCTTTTTCTTCGACCCTTACTTTATAGGGTCCGCGGTAAACCATTGCCCGCATCAGTACCACCTCCTGGAAATTGCTTGTTTCAACATGGAAATTTGCCCTTTCCGGCTTTCTCAGGCTCCGGCAGGGTGGAGGACGACTTTTGTCCAGCCGTCTTCCCGGTTGTCGAAGTTCCTGTAGCCCTCGGGAGCCTCGTCAAGTGTCAACTCGTGGCTCACGATGAAGGAGGGGCTGGCCTTGCCGCCGGCGACGAGGTCGCGCAGGGCACGGTTGTACTTCTTGACCGGGCACTGGCCCGAGCCCATCGTCTGGCCCTTGAACCAGTAGTTTCCGTAGTCGAAGGCCACTTGGCCCTGCTGCTCAAGTTTGTCGGGGCCTCCAGGATCCTGCGGCAGAAATACTCCGACCATGCCCAGGCCGCCGACGAAGCGCACGGAGTCCACAAGCCGGTTCAGGGTCATGTTGGGATGTTCGGTACCGCCGGGATCGTGTGCCTGGTAGCCCACGCATTCGCAGCCCCGGTCTGCGCCGAATCCCATGGTCTGGTCCTTGACGAACTCGACCGGGTCCACTTCCGAGTCATTAACAGGGATGGCGCCGATCTGTTCCGCCAGCTTCAGGCGGTCGTTCTGGCGGTCCACCACCATGACTTTTCCGGCGCCTTTGATGATCGCCGAGTAGGCGGCCATAAGTCCGACCGGCCCGGCACCATAGATGACCACGGAGTCCCCGGGGTAGACCCCGGCCAGTTCCGTGGCGTGCCAGCCTGTGGGGAAGATGTCCGCGAGCATGACGTAGTCGAGTTCTTTCTCCACTGAGTCCTCGCCAAGTCGGAGGCAGTTGAAGTCTCCGTACGGCACACGCAGGTATTCAGCCTGTCCGCCCTGGTAGGGTCCCATATCCGCGAAGCCGTAGGCCGCACCCGCGAGCTGGGGTTCCGGCTGCATGGTCAGGCAGTAGTTGGTGAAGCCACGGTCGCAGTTCTTGCAGAATCCGCAGGCGACGTTGAACGGCAGCACCACACGGTCGCCCACTTTTACTTTGCTCACCGCGGGGCCGGTCTCCACCACCTCCCCGAGGTTTTCGTGCCCGAAGGAACGTCCTGGTTGAAAGCTGCTGCGGCCTTCGTACATGTGCAGGTCCGAGCCGCAGATGTTCGCTGAGGTGATGCGCACCAGCACGTCGGCGGGGTGCTCGATTTTGGCGTCAGGTATTTCCTCGACGCTGACGTCATTCGGTCCTTTGTAAACTACTGCCTTCACTGTTCGCTCTCTTCCTGTGTCCACCCTGCAGGCTGCGCACATCTGTGATCCAGGCGCGCAGTACCCACGTACGTATGCGTGAGCTGCGAGGGAGTGGGATTTGTAAGGACCTCTGAGTCCACCCGGGATGGGCGGGCCTAAGGGAGATGAGGTGGCCGGCTGCCCGGGAAAACCCGGCTGGCTGGCCCCTCCGCTGAAACAGGTAGCTACCCTAGTTAATACTAAGTACCCTTACTATGTATGTCGAGGGAAAGCGGGCCGCAACAATTTCGGGCAGTTCCCTGCCGGCCGTCGAATAGTCAGGCGAGCCAGCGCCACCAGCGCGGCTGCTCCGGTTCCGGCGCCGGTTCGGGCTCCGGCTCCTCGCCCAGGGCCCGCGCTGCCTCGACGACGTCGTCCGCGGTCAGTGCCATGACGGCCTCACGGTCGAGCGCGTCGAGGCTTTGTTCCTCGTCGCGCGACAGCCGCAGGGCCTGCCGGTTGAGCGCCTGCTCGAACAACGTGCGGGCGAAGCGCGCGTTGCCGGAGTCCTCGCCCGCGTGGAGCCCGGTGAAAATGCGGCGCAGCATCTCGTCCGCATCCGGCTCGAGGGTGTACTCGTGCTGGGCCAGCATCTGGTGGAAGATTGTCTGGAGTGCGTCAACGGAATAATCGGGAAACGTGATCTCGCGGGCGAATCGGGAACGCAGTCCGGGGTTCGAGAGCAGGAAGGACTCCATTAGCCGCGGGTACCCGGCCACGATCACGACCAGGCGGTGGCGGTGATCCTCCATCCGCTTGAGCAGGACCTCGATCGCCTCGGGGCCGAAGTCCATCCGGCTGTCCTCCGGGGCCAGCGCGTACGCCTCGTCGATGAACAGGACGCCGTCCAGCGCGCGCCGGATCACCCGGTCCGTCTTGATGGCGGTTTGGCCGACGTACTGTCCCACCAGGCCTGAACGGTCGACCTCAACCAGGTGGCCTTTCTGCAGCAGGCCAACGGCGCGGTACATCTCTGCCAGGAGGCGCGCCACGGTGGTCTTGCCCGTGCCCGGATTTCCCAGGAACACCAGGTGCTGCGATGTGGCCACTTCCGGCAGGCCATGCGCTTTACGGCGTGCCTGGACCTGGAGCAGGGCAACGAGGGCCCGCACCTGTTCCTTCACGGTCTCCAGTCCAACCAGCGCGTCCAGCTCGGCCTGCACCTCGGACAACGGCCGTGCCGGCCCAGGCCTCGCGCCGATGAGGTCGCCGACCAGGTCGTCGACGCGCTCGGAACCGGGCAGCTTGAGCTGATCGGCCAGGTGGCCGATGGTTTCGCGTAGGTCCTCGAGCGGGTTGCGGCTGGCAGCCATGCATCAACTGTAGTACCCGACTCCCCGGCCGGGACGGGATTGCCGACACGTCTTCCCCGGTTAGGGCCAAAGCCTCTGACCCGGCACCGCATGCTGTGTTTGCCTTGATGCCATGGAAAGCCGGCGTGCAACCCTGCAGGCGGTAAAAGCCTTCCACACCTTGGCCTGGTTCAGCATCGAGGCCTGCATGGCCTACCTGCTCTATGCGGGGTTCCGTAAAAGGACAGACCGGCGGGTGGCCATGGCGGCGGCGGTTGTAGGCGGGGAGACCCTGGTGTTTGTGGGCAACGGCTTCCGGTGCCCGCTGACCCCGCTTGCAGAGCGCCTGGGTGATCCCCATGGTTCCGTCACGGACATTTATCTGCCCCGCTGGTTCGCCCATAACCTGCCCGCAATCCATGTACCGCTCCTTGTCCTGGCCATCGCCCTCCACACAAGGAATGCCAGGCGCGCGCGGCAGGATAGTGCAGGATTGGACGCGCGGGCTGCCACCGGTCAGCGCGACGCCGAGTACCAGATCAGCAGCATGGTCACGAAGAATCCGGTGACGTAGTTCAGCCACAGGAACCGTTCCCATCCGCGGTGCGCCTGATCTGAAGTCTGGTCGGTCACGGCCGCGAAGGGCAGGATGTTGAGCGCATAGGGGAGTGCCAGCAGGGATGCAAGCGGTCCCGGCCAGGGCGTGAACAGCAGGAGCGCGCCGCTCACCAGATAGGCGGCGACCGCGAAGCGGACGGTGGCACGGGCACCGACGACGGTTGCGACCGATCCGATGCCGCCGGCCCGGTCGGCGGCGACATCCTGCACCGCGCCGAAGGCGTGGCTCGCAACGCCCCACAGGAAGAACGCCCCGAGCAGGGCCAGCAGCGGGGCTGTGAATTCCGCCTGGGCCAGCACCAGGCCGTACAGGGCCGGGCTCACGAAGTGGCTGCTGGACGTGGCCGAATCAAGGAATGGCCGCTCCTTGAACCTCAGCCCAGGCGCACTGTAGGCGACCACCGCGAAGACGCTGACGGCGAGCACCAGCCAGGACCAGGGATTGCCCAGCAGGACCAGGGCCGCGAGGAACGGCAGGTTGGTGGCAATCGCCGCCCGAAGCGTGGTGGCATGCATGGTCCGGTCCAGCACCGCCCCTTCCACGCCTCCCTTGCGCGGATTCCGCAGGTCCGATTCATAGTCGAAGACGTCATTGATGCCGTACATCGCCAGGTTGTACGGCACCAAGAAGTACAAAGTCCCGACCATCCAGGCAAGATCGATCTTTCCCGCAGCCAGGAGGTAGGCCGCGGCAAAAGGGTAGGCCGTGTTCACCCACGACAACGGGCGGGAGGAGAGCAGGAGCATTCGGAACGTTTTCATGGCCGCCTCCTGGACGCCCGGGCCTTCGCGCTGCGGTCCAGCAGGATCCACAACCCCGGCAGCAGCAGGACAGCGGCAACGGGGTAGGAGAAGTCCTCCAGCGGGGCAAGCCCCAGCATCATCCCCGAGATCATCCCGGGCGCATACGTGAAGAGCCCCGCGGCGATCATCAGGTTGTCGAACACCACCGTCAGGACAAGGACGACGGCGGCCGCCGCACCCGCCGCTGCCAGCGCCACCCTGCGTTCCTTGTGCTTGAGCCTGATGCCCGCCGCGGTCCCCACGGTAAGCGCCGCAAGCAGGAACACCGCGTTAAGTGCCCAGTAAGTCATGAACGCTCCTCCACTTTTTCGCGGGGCACCGGCTGCTCCTGTACGAACCGCCGGAACAGCTGAAACAGGTTCATCACCAGGTAGCACAGGAAGACCAGGAAGACCGGTTCCTCCAGCGGAAGCTCCGGCGCCAGCTCAATCCCGATCGTTTCGTTGTGGCCCCGGAAGAAAATGCCCAGCCAGATCCCGGCCACATCCCACGCGAGGAAAAACACCAGTCCCGCGGCCAGCACCACAGCCGCACGCCGGGCGTCCTGCCAGAAAAACAGCCGCAGGCGCTGGTCCAGCAGCACCATGCAGCCCAGCGAGAGCAGCAGGAACACGAGGTAGGCCGCCGCGATCATGCCTGTGCCGCCCGCGCCGAACGAAGCGGCACCGGAAGCGGGCCCGTGCTGGTGTCGCCGCGCAGCCGCTTGAGGACCAGTTCGGCGCTGATCAGGCACATGGGGATGCCGATCCCCGGGATGGTGGACGCCCCCGTGTAGTACAGCCCCTGCACCTTGCGGCTGATGTTGCCCGCGCGGAAAAACGCGCTCTGCTTCAGCGTGTGTGCCGGCCCCAGCGATGTGCCCTTCCATGAGTGGTAGTCCCGCTCGAAATCCGCTGGACCGTACATCCGCCGCAGCACAATGCGCTCGGCGAGGTCCGGGATCCCCGCCCGCCCGCTGAGCTGTGCGATGACGGCGTCGGCAGCTTTCTCCAGCCGCTCATCACCGCTGCCGCCCAGCCCTGGATCCGGCGGAATGGGGACCAGGACGAACACATTCTCATGCCCGGCCGGCGCAACGCCGGCATCGGTGGCGCTGGGCTTGCATACGTACATCGACGCCGGCTCCGGGAGGAACGTGGCCTTGCCGAAGATCGCCCTGAAGTTCTCCTCCCAGTCCGCGGTGAAGAGCAGCGTGTGGTGCTGCAGCTGCGGCAGTTCCCCCCGAACACCGAGGTACAGGAGCAGGGCGCTGGGCCCGGCGGTCCGCCGCGACCAGTACCGCTCCGGGTAGGTCTGCAGGCTCCGGGGGAGCAGGCCGGTTTCGGTGTGGTGCAGGTCCGCGGCGGAAACCACGACGTCGGCCGGCAGGCTTTCTTCCGCGCCGGCACCAGTGCGGTACCTCACCCCGCGCACCACCGCCGGGCGGCGGCGGGACGTTGTGGGCGTCGTCTCGATCTCCAGGACTTCGGCGTCCGTCCTGATCACCACTCCGGCGTCCCGGGCCTGCTTTTCCAGAGCCTCCACCAGCCGGGCGAAGCCGCCCATCGGGTAGTAGACGCCCACGTCCAGGTCCAGGTGGCTCATCAGGTGGTACATGCTCGGCGCCGTGAAGGGCGAGGCGCCCAGGAATACGGCCGGGTACTCCAGGATCTGCTGCAGGCTGGGGTTTCTGACGTACCGGCGTGCGTAGTTGTGCAGCGGCTCCAGCAGCAGGCGGGCCAGCCGGGGGAGTCGGGTCAGCACGTCCGGCACCAGCAGCGGGGCGAAGGACTGGAAGGTCGGGTAGAGGAAGCGGCGCTTGGCCATGGCGTAGGCTTCCGCCGCGGAGTCCAGGTACTTCTCCAGCCGGGCGCCGGCACCAGGTTCCAGCCGCTCAAACAGCTCCACCACGCGGGAGCGCCCGGCCGGGACGTCCACCGGCCCACTGGATCCTTCGGAGATGAGCCGGTAGCCGGGGTCCAGCTTCACCAGGTCCAGCTGTTCATCCGCCCTGGTCCCCAACAGCCGGAAGTAGTGGTCGATGACTTCCGGCATCAGGTACCAGGAGGGCCCGGCGTCGAACCAAAACCCCGCCTCGCCGAACGTATGCGCCCGCCCGCCCACGGCACTCTGCTTCTCCAGCACCGTGACGCGGTGCCCCTCCGTGGCGAGCAGGGCCGCCGTCGCCAATCCGCTGATACCGGCGCCAATCACAACGACTGCCTGCCCCGGCCGTCCGGATTCGTCCACTGCAGGATTCCTCACTGTGCGGCCACGTTGGCAGGCACGGGGCCGGCAGGTGTGCGCCCGCGCCTGCCGGTGAGGACCGCGGCGGCGATCTTCAGCTTCACGGGGGTGGGGACGCTGATCCGGGTCCTGATCAGGTCGGGCGCGGGGGTGAGGCGGATCCGCACGGCAAGTTCGGCGAAGAGTTCCTGGGCCAGGGCCACTGCCAGCCGGCTGGACGGCGGCAGGCCGCGCAGGACGGCCCGCGACTCGTGCAGGTCGTGCTCGACGTCCGCCAGGAGCCGCGCCTTGTGTGCTTCGTCAAAGTTGGCGGGCGAGACTCCGGGAAAGTAGCTGCGGCCCAGGGAGGTGAAGTCCTCGGCCAGGTCCCGGAGGAAGTTGATCTTCTGGAAGGCTGCACCCAGATGCCGGGCGCCCCGCTCCAGCCGCACCCGTTCCTCTGCGCTGACCGGATGCCCATACAGGAAGCATTTCAGGCACATCAGGCCCACAACTTCCGCAGATCCGTAGACGTAGCGGGCGAAGGACTCCGGGGTGTGTTCGGCCTGGTCCAGGTCCGCCCGCATGGAGGCGAAGAAGGGCTGGGTGAGGTCGGTGCCGATTCCGGTCCGCCTGGCAGTGTCCGCGAAGGCGTGGACCACCAGGTTGGTGCTGTAGCCGGTTGCCAGGGCGTGCTCGGTTTCCCGCTCGAACCCGTCCAGCTGGCGCCGGCTTTCCTCCGGTGACAGGCCCGCGGCGGAGGCTACGCCGTCGACGATTTCATCGGCAACCCGCACCAGGGCGTACACCGAATCCACCTGGCGGCGCACGCTATCGTCGAACAGCCGGGATGCCAGCCCGAAGGAACTGGAGTAGGCCCGGAGCACCACACCGGAGGACTTAAGGGCGGCCGCGGTGTAATCGGCCAGCGCATCGCGGTTCCGCTTCATGCGCCGAGGCGATCTGTGACCAGGCGGGACAGGGGAGTGAGGCCATTCCGCAGGGTCTCCGGGATGAGGGGCCGGGCCAGGACATCCAGCGCACGCTCCGTGAGTTCCGCGACGAGCTTCAGGGTCTTGTCCCGGGCGCCGGAGGCCACCAGCAGGTCACGGATCTCTGCCGCATCCCTGGCCGTGAGGTCCTGGGACAGCAGTTCCTTGATCCGGGCCCACTGGGGCTGCTCCGCGGCGTACGAGATCAGCGCGGTGCGCTTGCCCTCCCGAAGGTCGCCCCAGCCTGTCTTGCCGGTGCTGGTCTCATCGCCGAAGGCACCCACCAGGTCGTCTGCTACCTGGTAGGCGGTGCCGATGCTCCGCCCAAACTGGCCCAGGGCCTCCACGATGCTGTGGCCGGCGCCGGCCAGGACGGCTCCCGCGCGCAGCGGCACGTCGAAGGAGTAGACGGCCGTTTTGAGCTTGGACATCTCCAGGACTTCATCCACGGCCTGGGGCAAGGGGTCCAGCGGGGCCAGCACATCCAGGAGTTCGCCGGCCGCCGATGCCATGATGGCATCGTCCAGCAGGTCGCCCAGCTTCTGCCGGGTGGCCAGGTCAACGTCCGCTTCGGCGAGGAGCCGGTGGGCGTTGGACAGGGCCAGGTCGCCCGCGATCACGGCCGCCGAGAGCCCCGTGTGCACGGCCCGGTCCTCACTGCCTTGGGTTGAGGCCAGGCTGCGGTAGGCGCCCGCGATGTTGGGGACGCCGCGGCGGATGAAGTCCCGGTCAACTACGTCGTCGTGCACAATCAGGGCGGTATGCAGCAGTTCGAAGGACGCGGCCACGGTGGCCGCCGCCGTCCTGTCGGTGCCGCCCAGCAGTGCATGGACGGTCATCACCAGCCGCGGCCGGAAACGCTTCCCGCCGTCAAGGGACGATTCAAGGTGTTGCCACAGGGCGAGGTATTGCGGGTGCATCGCCCCGGCCCGGGACTTTGCCCTGGCAAAGAAGGAAGCCAAAACGTCATTGACCACGCGGCCATCATCAGTGTGCGCCGTTGTGGTCCCCGTATCCATAGCTAAAGTAAACACGGGCACCCATGGGAGGGCAATTGAACGGTAAAGCTGAGCAGGTGGTCCTGGCCGCCGATGACGGAACACCCATCGGCGTCGAGGACAAGGTCCGGGTGCACTCCTCCACCACCCCGCTGCACCTCGCCTTTTCGGCCCACGTGTACGACGACGACGGCCGCATCCTGATTACCCGCCGTGCCCTGTCCAAGCTGACCTGGCCGGGCGTCTGGACCAACTCCTTCTGCGGGCACCCCGCCCCCGGCGAGGGCCTTGAGGACGCGGTGCGGCGCCGGGGCGAGTACGAACTGGGTGTCCGCCTGGACGGCGTGGAGTTGAAGGTGCCGGACTTTCGGTACCGGGCCACTGACGCTTCCGGGATGGTTGAAAACGAAATTTGCCCCGTCTTCACCGCGCGTGCCGCGTCCCCGCTTGAACCGCGCGCCGACGAGGTCATGGAGTGGCAGTGGACCGATCCCGCCCTGATCAGCGCCGCAGTGGCCGCCACGCCGTGGGCCTTCAGCCCGTGGCTTACCCTCCAACTGCCCCTGCTTTATCCGGAGCGGTTTGGCCGGACTTAGGGCTTGCTTCCGGCCGCGCGTCCCTTTCGCTGAAATGCACGACGGCGCCGCTCCCGTCCCGCCTTCAACGTTTCTTTCCAGCGCTCCCAGGGCGGCGCCTGGCGCCAATGGATGCCCAGGGTGACGAAGGCGCGTTTGAACCGCCGCCGCGCCGCGGCGCCGCCGGCAAGTGCGCGCGGGGAGATGCCAACCCGCAGCGAGGGATCGTACGCCGTGCGCCGGGCGGGGTCGAGCGCAAAGCCGAGGTCGACGTCGTCGTGCACGTTCGGGTTCAGGCGGTTGACCTTGGTGCTGGCCTGCGCCCAGTCCTCGCCCCGGAAGGCGCAGTTCGATCCGAAAGGCGGCCAGTGGCCCATCGCAGCCGCCATGAGGATGAAGTAGGCCTGCATGTAGGCGATTCCGGCGAGGCGGCTGCGGATCCTGCCGGTGCCGTAAAAGACGCCGGGGCCCGTGAGGAGCGCCAGGTCGGGTTCGCGGCGGAAGCGTGCTTCTATCTGCTCAAGCCAGTCGGCAGGCGGAATGCTGTCGGCGTCGCACCGCACAATGACGTCCCCGCGGGCGGCGTCGTAGCCGGCGGAGGCAGCGGCCGCGATCCCGGACGCTGCCTCATAAAGAACCCGGGCGCCGTGCCTGGCAGCGATCCGCGCAGTGTCATCAACGGAGTTGTTGTCCACCACAATGACTTCCAGGGGAGCCAACGTCTGCGACTCCAGGGCCTGGAGGCAACGGGACAGAAGCTGGCCGTCATCCTTGCAGGGGATGACGACGGAAAGGGACGGCATGCCCTGATGCTAGCCGGTCTTCTTTAAAGACAGCGCGGCCGCTGCGCCCGCACAGTGCGGGTGGTGCAGCGGCCGCTACAGCCGGCCGGGAGGGAACTCCCTGCCTAGGACAGGCTGTTGAGGTAGCCGTTCGGGTCCAGGACGTACTTCGTGGCGGCCCCGGCGTCGAATTCGGCGTATCCGCGCGGAGCGTCAGCGAGCGAGATAGCCGTGGCGTTGACGGCCTTGGCGATCTGGATCCTGTCGTGCAGGATCGCCATCATCAGCTGCCGGTTGTACTTCATTACCGGGCACTGGCCGGTCGCGAAGGACAGGGACTTGGCCCAGCCGGTGCCGAGGGACAGGGACAGGCTGCCCTTCTTGGCGGCCTCGTCGGCTGCTCCCGGATCACCCGTGACGTACAGGCCGGGAATGCCCACGGATCCGCCGGCCGTGGTGATGTCCATCAGCGAGTTGAGCACGGTGGCCGGCGCCTCCTGGGCGCCGTGGCCATGGCCGCGGGCTTCAAACCCGACGGCGTCGATGCCGGCGTCGACTTCCCGGACGCCAAGGATCTGCTCGATCTGGTCCGCCGGGTCGCCGTTGGCCACGTTGACAGTTTCGCAGCCGAAGGACCGGGCCTGGGCCAGGCGGTCCTCGTTGAGGTCGCCGACGATGACCACGGCGGCACCGAGCAGCTGGGCGCTGGCGGCGGCAGCAAGCCCCACGGGGCCGGCCCCGGCAACGTAGACGGTGGACCCGACGCCCACACCGGCCGTGACGGCACCATGGAAACCAGTGGGGAGGATGTCCGAGAGCATGGTCAGGTCCATGATCTTTTCCAGGGCCTGGTCCCGGTCAGGGAAGCGCAGCAGGTTCCAGTCCGCGTAGGGGACCAGGACGTACTCGGCCTGGCCGCCCACCCATCCACCCATGTCGACGTAACCGTAGGCGGAGCCGGGGCGGTCCGGGTTCACGTTGAGGCAGATCCCGGTCTTGCGCTCCTTGCAGTTGCGGCAGCGGCCGCAGGAGATGTTGAAGGGGACTGAGACGATGTCCCCGACCTTGATGAACTCGACATCGGGTCCGGTCTCGATGACTTCACCGGTGATTTCGTGGCCCAGGACGAGGCCGGCCGGGGCGGTGGTGCGGCCACGGACCATGTGCTGGTCCGACCCGCAGATGTTGGTGCTCACGGTGCGCAGGATGACCCCGTGCGGGACCTTCCGGCCGACGTTGATGGGGTTAACGCCCGGGCCCTCCCGAAGTTCGAAGGTGGGGTACGGGGTGTCGATGATTTCAACAATTCCAGGTGCCTTGTACGCAACGGCTTTGTTACCTGACATGGAATGGCTCCTATGGTTGGCGATTGGACCTCCCGGAGGGCCTGGTGCTGGTCGCACCAGGCCTTCCGGAGGGCAGTAGGTGTCAGTTTGGTGGTGCAAGTGGGGTCATCGGCAACGGGTGCGGCTAGGCATCAATCACCATGTCGGTCTGCGCCGTGGAGCAGCAGGGCAGGAACTTGCCTGCGTCGATTTCCCGTTTGCGGATACCGCCCTGGTGGTTCATCTCGATTTCCCCGGAAAGCTTGACGACCTTGCAGGAGCCGCACATGCCTTCCTTGCAGTTGGCGCCGATGCGGACACCTGCGCGCTGCGCCACCTCGAGGATGTGCTGGTCGGGATCAATCCGCACGTTGACGCCTGTGCGCAGGAAGGAGAGGGTGAGGCTTCCCGTTCCCACGGTGTCAAAGCTCGAGGCATCGGGGGTCACGGCCTCGGGCTCCGCGTCCGCACGGCCCCCGGCCGCGGGCGCCTCCGTGTCGACCGTCTCCAGCGGCAGCCCTGTGGCCTCGAGGGGTCCGTCGGCGTCGTAGCCGGGCTCGTAGAGTCCGAACGCGCTGGGCTGGCCTTCGTAGTAATCTTCGGCGGACTCGGCGATCTCCTCAGCAATTTCCTCGGCGATATCCGATGCAAGCGCGATCTCTGCCTGGTACTCAAGGAGTGTCTGGCGGTCGCCCGAGAAGAACTCCATGTAGATGGAGGTGTCGTCGACGCCTACCTTCTGGAGGAGCTCGGTGGCGCTGTTCAGATATCCCTCGGGGCCGCAGGCGTAGACCTGGCGGCCGTTGGCGTCGGGAGCCACCTGATCAAGCATGGCCGCCGTCAGTCTTCCGGTGAGCCCTTCCCATCCGTCGGGCTTGCTGCGGTCGCCCAGCGAGTAGAAGACCCTGATCCGCGAGTCCACGGAGGCGATGTAGGCCAGCTCCTGGTGGAAGGCGAAGCCCCCGGCTTCCGCCCCGTGGTAAAGGACCACCACATCGGCGTGTCCGGGCAGGGAGTGGATGGTCCGCACCATGGACATGATGGGGGTGATTCCGGCGCCGGCGGCCAGCAGGAGGTAACGTGCCCGGCGGTCGGCGTCGGGCAGGTGGAACGCCCCGACGGGTCCGAGCATGTCCAGGACGGTGCCGGGCTTGACGTTCTCGTGCACCCATGGGGAAACCAGGCCGGTTGGGTCGCGCTTGACGCTTATGCTGAACGTCCACGGTTGCGTGGGCGAACTGGACAGGGAGTAGCTGCGGTCCACCGGATCCTGGTCCTCACCGTTGACCGGAAAGGCGACGTTTACATACTGGCCGGCACGGAAGGCCAGGGGTGCGCCGTCGGTGCGGCGGAACACGAAGGTCATAAGGCCGCCGGCCTCCACAACGGTCTCCACGCATTCGGCCATGAACTCCTGCGGGTGCCAGGGGCCCAGTGCGTGGGCAGCCCGGGCTGGCGCCTCGGTGCTGCCCATGACCCTGTTCCACGGCATCTCAAGACCGCGAATGCGCTGTGGTTCCTGGATCACCGTTTCAGTGAGGAGTTCTGTCATGCCAAGTGCTCCTGAACGCGCTGCGTGTACCAGTTGATGAATGCCTCGACCTGGTATTCGCTCTTCATGTACGGACCAGGCTCGTAGGCCGGGCTGGCAGCGCCCTGCTGGCACAGTTCGACGAACGCCTTGTCCTGGATGTTGGTCTGCTTCCAGGTGTAGGTAAGCTTCTCCAGGTCGTAATCGACGCCTTCTTCGGCGTCGTCGGCCACCAGCCAGGTGGTGCGGACCAGCGACTGGTGCTCGTTGATGGGGAAGACGCCGAACGTGATGACGTGGTCGCCCAGGAAGTGGAACCAGCTGTTGGGCTGCAGGTGCATCGAGCAGCGTCCCAGGCGGAAGTCCGGCAGGTCGCCCAGCAGCTTCTTGGAGAGCCGGCGCCCGTCGGCCGAGAACGACTCGCCTTCGCCATCCAGGGATTCGCGTGAGATGCGGATGCCGGCGATGCGGGTGTCAAGCTCCTCGACCACTTCGTAGGGCAGGCCGTAGCGGCGGCAGCGCTCCTCCAGGGAGGACTGGGCATTCTTGTTGCGGTCCCATACTTCCTCAAGGTGGGGAGGAATCAGCCCTTCCGTGAGGCCCCATGTCGGGAAGAGGGAGCAGGCGAGTTCCGGGTGTCCATCGCAGTGGTAGCACTCACGGTTGTTCTCCATGACGAGCTTCCAGTTACCCTCTTCGATGATGTTCTGCTGGTAGGCAATCTTCGTCTTGGAGAGGTCGTGCGGGGCCAGGTAGGGCTCGAAGATCTTCGAGGTCTCGTCGAAGTCGGCAGGCGGTTCGTCAGCGATGCAGACAAAGATGAGTCCGGCAACCTCGCGGCTGTGGGCACGCTTGAGGGCGAAGCAGTTCTTGTCGAACTTGGCCTCGCCGGGAGCGGAAGCGTGGATCAGGTTGCCCTCGGGGGAGTAGGTCCAGGAGTGGTAGCCGCAGACGAGGTTGCCGGTGGAGCCGGCAGCTTCGGTCAGGACACGCGCCCCGCGGTGGCGGCAGACGTTGTGCAGGACGTTGACATCGCCTTCGTCCGTGCGGAGGACGATCAGGGAGTAGGGGCCGTAGTCGACCGTGATGTAGTCGCCCGGCTCCGGCAGCTCGGCAACGCTGCCGGCGAAGATCCAGTGCTGGCCGAAAATTGCCTCCATGTCGACCTTGAAGATTGCGGGGTCGGTGTAGAAGGGGGCATCGAGGGAATACCCCTTGCGCCGGAAGGCAAACAACTCGGTGATCTCAGCCAGCTGCTCTGCAGGCAATGAAGTAGCGAGTTTTCCGCGCGAATTGAGGGGCACGTTCACTGAAGTAGTCATCTGTTTCCTCCCGGTAGGGCTGGGTAGTTTGCGGGTCGGCGTTGTCGAAGACGTCTTGTGGCCATGCGATCAGGGAGGATCGGCCTGCGGCAGAACCGCGAGGCCGAGAGAATAACCGTAAGCGTGTGACGCAACATCAATCACCATGTGCAACAGTGTGACGCCTGCCACCCATGGTGTCAATCCACTACGAAAACGGCAGAAAGTTACGGGCGTCACGTAGGCGCAGCCATGCGGACACGCCGCGCACTTGCCGGTTGCGCATGGCACGAAAAGCTAGCGTGGTATTGCCCGATATTGCTTGTAAGGACTCCCGTAATCATCCGTTCCGCCACCCCGCCCCTGACCGCCCTCGCAGCACTGGTTCTTGCCGTGTCCCTGACCGGCTGTGAGGCTGCAGCCAACGCCCTCGAATCCATCGACAACAGCCCGGGCACGGCCTCAGCCAGTGACGTTGCCGCCGCCATCGTCCATTTGGAGAACATCCCGGTGAAAGGCCGTGCCCCGAAAACCGGCTATACCCGTGACGCGTTCGGCCCGGCTTGGGCGGACACCAACCACAATGGCTGCGACACCCGCAACGACATCCTCGCCCGCGACCTGGCCGGGGAAACATTCAAGGCCGGGACGAATAACTGTGTGGTCACCTCGGGAACCCTCGCAGACAAATACACCGGCACAACCATCAGATTTGTCCGCGGCCAGGACACCAGCTCTGACGTCCAGATCGACCACATCGTCGCGCTAAGCGACGCGTGGCAGAAGGGGGCACAGCAGCTCAGCGTGGACCAGCGCAAGGAACTTGCCAACGACCCGCTGAACCTCATGGCAGCTGACGGCCCAACCAACAGCGCCAAAGGCGACAAAGACGCCGCCACCTGGCTGCCGCCGAACAGGTCCTTCCGCTGCGAATACGTTGCACGCCAGACCGCGGTGAAGGCCAAGTACAGCCTCTGGGTCACCCAGGCAGAGCACGATGCCATTGCCGGTATCCTCGACGGCTGCAAGTAGATCCGTGCCCCGGTCAACCGCTTCCGGCCGGCGGGCCGGTAGGCTCGGAGCATGGTGGTTCAAGATTCCCGGGGCAACGCCACCCGGAATATCGACAAGGAATTAAGCCGGCGCCGCGGCTGGATCCTGACTGTCGCCGTTGGCTTCGCCCTGCACATTCTGAGCATCGTTATTGGGCTGAAACCAGCGGGGGAGTTGTGCGGCAGTCCGATGCTCCCGAACAGCGGTCAGGCTGAACTGTCCGACGCGCAGCTGTCCACCACCGGTCTTGCGGCGCAGTGCTACCGGGACATTGCCTCGGCCGCGGTGCCCGTCTGGATCATGATGGGCCTGGGGATCTGCCTGGTCCTGGCGGGCGTGGCCGTCCGGATCGTCGGTATCCGCCGGCACGCGGCGGCTCAGGGAGCGTAGCAGCCGGGTCTACGCCAGGGACGCGGCCAGTGTGGCGCAGGCGTTTTCGCATTTGCGGCAGGCTTCAGCGCAAAGGCGGCAGTGCTCATGCATTTGTGCGTGCTGTTCGCACTCCGCGGCGCATACCCGGCATACCGTACGGCAGGCCTCCAGGACGGCCCTGAGGACTTCCGCGCTGGCGCTGGTTTGGCGGGTCAGGATGGCCCCGGTGGCTGCGCAGATATCCGCGCAGTCCAGGTCGGTCCTAATGCAGCGGGCCAGATCTGCCACCATGTCCTCACTGAGGCATGCATCGGCACAGGCGGTACAGGCCTGGGCGCATTCAAGGCAGGCTGCGATGCACTCGGCCAGCTTTTCCTTGTCCACCCCCTGGCTTCCGGCGGGGTGGGTTTCGATCATCCGGCCAATGTGGTGGGTCATCACCAGCTCCTTGCGTCGTGGTCCCTGACACAGCCCACCCTAGACCCGGACCGGGCCTGTGTCACCCGCGCGTTGCCGCCCGGCGACCGGCAGGAACAGCCTCAGTTTCCTCCGTAGCGGCTGAACGTGGCTCCGCCGTCGCTGGAGTGCACAATTCCTTCGGCCGTCGCGGCCCAGACGGCCGCCGGGCCACCAGCTTTCAGAGCTGTCAGGGCCTGGACCGTGCCTTCGATCTGCCCGGCAGGGGCCCAGGTGGCTCCAGCGTCCGCTGACGTGTGCACTTTGCCGCCGGGCGCGATCCCCACGACGTCGGTGGCGCTGGCGAAAGCGGCGAACTGGATCACCGGCGCGGCGGTGTTCAAGGTCCAGGTCTTTCCGCCGTCGGTGGACCGCCGGAGTCCGTCGGTGGTGGTGGCGAGGACGGTGTCGGCGGCGGGGTGTCCGGCAAGGGCGAATGGCGTGAACCCGGGATCTGCAGCACTCCAGGTTGTCCCGTCGGCGCTGGCGCGCAGGGTTCCGTCGAAACCGAGAACCCCTGATTTGCTGGTGGTCAGGGCATGGAAGTCTGATTCTCCCTGGCGCGACAGTGGTTCCCAGGTTTTGCCGCCGTCGCTGCTTCTCAGCAGGCCCATGGGGTTGGGCAGGGTGGAATCCGGTCCAGGGTGGCCGGAGGCGTAGAAGACGCCTGGCTCCGCCGCAGGGGTAAATCCCATGAAGTCATTGGGGGTGCCTATCCTGGCACCCGGAAACCCGGTGACGTTAAAGAGACCTTCGTGTGTTGCCAGGAACAGTTCACCGGTCCGGGCGTCGACGGCGAGGCCGTGCGCGTGGGAGCCAGGCGGTTCGCCGCTGGTTGTGTGGGTGTCTGCCGTGCCGGCGGGGCCTGGGGATGCGGAACATCCGGACAAGGCGATGACGACGGCGGCCGCTGCGGCCAATACAAGCCGGCGCGGGGCGGGGGCTGGAAAGGGCAAAGATGCCTCCAATGGGCTGGGGCCGCGGCTGTCCGCGGGTATCAGGGGGTTCTCTTCTCCAACGTACCGGGACTTGGGAGGGTTTCCTGCCCGGCAGGGGCGAGGGGCCGTGCGGGGCGGGCGGTGCTGGCCTCGGGCGTCCCGGGCCGGGGGAGCCGGAGCCGCTTGAGCAGCAGTGCGTTGACGGCCACCAGGAAGCTGGAACCGGACATGGACAGCGCTGCGATTTCAGGGCTGAGGACAATCCCGGCGAAGGCAAACACGCCGGCGGCGATCGGCAGGGCGATGGTGTTGTACCCCACGGCCCAGCAAAGGTTCTGCCGCATCTTGCGAAGCGTGCCCTTGCCGATGCGCAGGGCAATGGGAACATCCAGGGGGTCCGAGCGCATCAGGACGACGTCGGCGGTTTCGATGGCGACGTCGGTGCCGGCGCCGATGGCGATGCCCAGGTCTGCCTGGGCGAGCGCCGGGGCATCGTTCACGCCGTCGCCAACCATGGCGACCTTCCTGCCGGCGGCCTGCAGTTCAGCGATCTTGGCCGACTTATCCCCGGGGAGGACCTCGGCGATGACGGTGTCGATTCCAAGCTGCCCGGCGATCCGCCGGGCGGTTGCCTCGTTGTCGCCGGTGAGCATCACGACTTCAACGCCGGCCTCGTGCAGCGCCGCCACCGCCGGGGCTGCGGTGGCGCGGGCGGCGTCGGCCAGCGCGATGACCCCGGCGGCCTGGCCGTCCACGGCCACGAGGACAGCGGTGCGGCCGGTGCCCGCAAGTTGGTCGCGCACCGCCGACAGGCGGCCGAGGCCGATGCCCTCGTCCGACATGAGCTTCCGGTTGCCCACCAGTACCCGGTGGCCCTCCACCATGGCTCCGGCGCCGTGGCCGGGGACGTTCCTGAAACCGGTCGCCTGGAGCGGTTCAATACCTTCCTGGCGGGCATGCCGGACCACGGCTGAGGCGAGGGGATGTTCGGATTCCTGCTCAACCGCAGCGGCCAGTGCCAGCAGTGCGGAACGGTCGATGCCTTCGACGGCGACGTCGGTCACCTCCGGTTCGCCCTTGGTCAGGGTTCCGGTTTTATCCATCACCACGGTATTGATCCGCGCGGAAACTTCCAGGGCAGTGGCATTCTTGAAGAGCACCCCGCGTTTGGCGCCGAGGCCGGTGCCCACCATGACGGCGGTAGGGGTGGCCAGGCCGAGGGCATCGGGGCAGGTGATGACTACGACGGTGATGGCGAACAGCAGTGCAGTCTGCACTCCTGCTCCGGCGGCCAGCCATGCGATAAACGTCACGCTTCCGCCGATCAGGGCGACGAACACCAGCCAGAATGCGGCCCTGTCTGCCAGCCTTTGCCCGGGAGCCTTCGAATTCTGTGCCTCCTGCACCAGCGCCACGATCTGAGCCAGGGCGGTGTCCGCCCCCACCTTGGTGGCGCGGACCCGCATGGTTCCCGTGGTGTTGATGGACGCGCCGATGACGTCCGATCCGGGCGCCTTGGTTACGGGGAGGCTTTCGCCGGTGACCATGGATTCATCCACTTCTGACTGGCCGTCCTCAACGACGGCGTCGACCGGGATTTTGGCTCCGGGCCGGATCAGCAGCAGGTCTCCCGTCCGGACCTCGGAGGTGGGGATTTCCACTGTTTCCCCGTCGCGGATGACCAGCGCTGCCGGCGGCGCGAGTTCGAGCAGGGTCCGGATGGCCTCATTCGCGCCGCCACGGGCACGCATTTCGAACCAGTGGCCCAGCAGCACGAAGGAGGCCAGGACCGTGGCGGCCTCGTAGAAGACCTCACCACCACCGGTGAACGTGATCCAGACGCTGTAAAGCCATCCGGCGCCGATGGCGATCGCCACCAGGACCATCATGTCCAGGGTCCGGGCACGCAGCGCCCGGTAGGCGCCGTCGAAGAAGATCCACGCGGAGTAGAAGATGACCGGCAGGGACAGGATCAGGGCCACCACGTCGTCGCGCAGGCCAAATGGAGCAGGGACGGTAAAGCCGAACATGTCCCGGCCCATGGGTGACCAGAGGGTCACCCCAACGGAGAGGAAAGCCGCCACGAGGAACCTGTTGCGCATGTCCCTGACCATGTCGTCCATGGACATGCCCGCGTGATGCCCGCCGTGCCCCATCATGTCCTGCGGGGTATGGGCCATGTGTTCGTGCGGGGCCGGCTGCCCGCCGGGGCGACTGCCGTCGTCGTGCCTGTGCTCATGTACACGTGGGGCGGCGGGGGCCTCCTGCGCCGGGTAGCAGATGTGGTCGGGGACAACTTCTCCCCTGCAGTGGTAGCCGCAGTCCTGTACCCAGCGGGCGATCTGCCCGACCGAGGTCACCGAAGGGTCGAAGCTGACTGTCGCTGTCTGTGCCACGGCATTCGCCTCAACGGCTTCCACGCCCGGCCTCCGCATCAGGACCTGTTCGACGGCGGCCTTGGAGGTGGCCCAGTGGAGGCCACCTACTTCCACCACGGTGCGCTTGATTGTTGATGCCACGGTTCCTCCTTCAAGTGCTGCTGTCGGCTGGAGGAGGCGGGGCGGGGCAAGGGAGCCGTTGTTCGCCTTCTGCGGGACCTTCAACGCGTAAGGGCGGTCGCCTGGACGTCATCTTCCGCTTGTCGCCAACATATACCGCCGGTAGGTACTCCCGAGTGGTGCCTGGAGGGCCTGCGTAATGGATTTTGCCCAGCTCTGCTCCCTGGCAACAGGGTCTTTCGTCACCGTCGCAACAGGGGGGAGTCAAAGCGCGAGCTGGCGAAGGTGGCACTGGCTGATCAGGTCGGCAGCTTCATCAAGATCGTCGGTACAGCGCAGCAGCCGCAGGTCCCCGGGGGCGATGAAGCCTTGGTCCTGCAGTTGCGTGCGGATCCAGGACACCAGCCCGGACCAGTGGCGGGCGCCAATCAGGACGACAGGAAATTCGTGGATCTTTCCGGTCCGGACGAGCGTCAGCGCTTCAAAAAGTTCATCCATGGTGCCGAAGCCGCCAGGAAGCACAACAAAAGCGGAGGCGTAGCGCACAAACATGATCTTCCGTGCGAAGAAGTACCGGAAGGTCATGGATATGTCCACGTAGGCGTTGACGGATTGTTCGTGGGGCAGTTCGATGCCGAGGCCGGCGGATATGCCGCCCGCTTCGAGCGCGCCGCGGTTTACGGCTTCCATCAGGCCCGGCCCGCCGCCGGTCACCACGGTGAAGCCTTCGACGGCCAGCCTGGCACCAAGGGACCGGGCTGCGGTGTAGAGCGGATCGTCCGGGCCGGGCCGTGCGGACCCGAAAACGGCGACAGCCTTGCCGATTCGTCCGGACAGCAGCTGGAAACCTGCCTCGATCTCCGCCCGAATCCTTTCCAGCCTGGCCGGGTCCCCGGCGGGATCGGCCAGGACCGCCAGGAGTTCCTCGTCAGTCATCCTCATGGGGAGAACGTTCCTGCGTGCATCCTGCAGTGCTGGTCATGCTCTCCTGGTTCTTCGCTGATCAGGCGGCCGTCCTCGATGGTGATGACGCGCTTGGCGGCCGTGCGAAGCCGCTGGTCGTGACTGACAATGATGACGGCCCGACTCTCCCGGCAGGCGGTTTCGCAGAGCAGCAGGGTCACGTCCTGCCCGGTTTTGGCGTCAAGGTTTGCGGTGGGTTCGTCGGCGAGGATCAGGCGTGGGTCGTTGGCAAGGGAGCGGGCGATGGCCACCCGCTGCTTTTCTCCGCCCGACAGGTCCCGGGGCAGGTTTTTGAGCCGGTGCCCGAGCTGAAGCTGGTTTAGCGCGGCGCGGGCCTGCCCGCGGGCCTGTTTCCGGGGCACCCCGGCCATGAGACGGGGAAGCATAACGTTTTCCTCTGCGGTCAGGGCGGACAGCAGGTTGAAGGTTTGGAAAACGAAGCCGAACTCCTTCAAGCGCAGCCGGGACAGCTGCGCGGGGCCGAGGGCGGAGGTGTCCTGGCCCGAGATGAGGATCCTGCCCGCGGTGGGGGACATCAGCGTGCCAATCATGGACAACAGCGTGGTTTTGCCGGAGCCCGAGGGTCCCATGACCAGGACGATGTCGCCGGCGGCAACGTCAAGGGATACGTGGTCCACGGCGGTGACCGCGGTGTGGCCAGCGCCGAAGGTCTTTGATACCTCCTGGACCGAAACGACGTTCATGACCGGAAGACCTCGGCCGGGTCGATGCCGGCGAGCCGGTGCACGGGCAGCAGCGAGGACACCACAGCCATGCCCACGGTGACGGCGAAGATCCAGGCGGCGTCTGCCCAGCGGATCTCCGTGATGAATTCGGGCACAAAACTGCCCGCGCTGGCATTAATGGCCAACGCCAGGGCCGCGCCGACGGCGTAACCTAGCACGGCCGCCGTCACCGCCTGCTGGACCACCACGGTGTAAAGCTGGCGGTTGCTCACGCCGATGGCTTTCAGGACGCCGTATTCGCGCGCCTTTTCAATCGTGGAGGTGAAAATAGTCAGGCCGATCACTGTCATGCCAACGGCTATCCCGATCAGCAGCAGGACCAGGATGATGGGCAGGAAGGTGTCACGGACGATGTTTGTGTTGTTGTCCACGAACCGGTCCTTGGTGATGGCATCCACCGCAGGTTCGGTTTCGATCCGTTCCGCGACCGCAGCCGCGTCCGCTCCTTCCTGCACGGTGACGAGGAAGAAATTCGTGGCGCCGGGCAGCTGGAGGATATTCTCGGCGTCGCTCTTGGTGGCGAAGGCGAACGAGAAGCTGAGGATGTACCCGCCGTCGGAATACCCCGCGACTTTCAGCGGCCTGCCGGCCACCTCCAGCGTGTCTCCAATCCTGATGTCCTCGCTCCGCCCGACCGTGCGGTCGATGATGATTTCGCCGTTTTCCGGTACGGCTTTGCCTTCCACCACGCGGGCGGGAGCGCCGACACCGTTTTGCGTGTCGTCGGCGATGACGTAGAAGTTGATGTCCTTGCCATTGTGCGCAACAGCCACCCGGCGTCCGCTGAAGGGCTTGGCCGTGGCCACCCCCTCCACGCCTGCCAGGAAATCCCGGAGCTTCAGCGGCAGCACGGACGGGGTGTGGAACATGTCCGTGGCTCCCGTTTGGGTCACCCAGTAGTCGGCCGGAACGGTGCGGATGTATTCGCCGATCTTGTGGCTCCAGCCCTGGTAGAGGCCCTGGATGCTCATGATCAGCAGGACGCTGAACGCAACCCCGCCGACGCTGATCAGCAGCCGGGTTTTCTCCTGGACCAGGTTCCTTACCGCCAGGAACAGCACGGCGTGCCTCCTGGCCATGTCCACAGGTTGGCATCCATGACCGCTCCTATGGCTTCTGTCCGGCGTTTGCCGGGTGGCGCCTGCGGGGAACGAATCCCGGGACCTGGCGCCGGTACCCGTTGTACGCGGCGCCAAACTTCGCAACCATCAGGGCCTCTTCCCTCCGGGCCAGCCGCAGGTAGACAACAACCAGGACGGGAAACATCAGCAGGGTCAACAGGGTGGGCCACTGCAGCAGGAACCCGGCCATGATGGCCAGGAAGCCAAGGTACTGCGGATGCCGGACCCAGCCATAGGGGCCGGTCGTGGCCAGCCGGCCGTCACGCTGGGCCCTAAAGAGCACCTGCCAGGACCTGTACAGCAGGATGAATCCGGCAGCGATCAGCAGGTTGCTCAGGAGGTGCAGCGGGCTCAGGTGGGGGTCTCCTTCCCAGCCGGTGAGGTCCTGCCAGAGATGGCCTGAATTGTGCGTCAAGAGGTCAAGGCCCGGCACCCGGCTGCCCAGCCAGCTCGAGAGCAGGTAAATGGTCAGCGGAAACCCGTACATCTCGGTGAACAGCGCCACTATGAAGGCGGAAAAGCTTCCCAGCGCCCGCCAGTCAAGCTTGCTCCGGGGACGGACAAAACTGAAAGCGAAGATGATGAACACCGCGGAGTTGAGGAACACCAGCCACCATAGGTTGTATCCGTAGTCAGTGGGCATGGCCCGACCCTCCTCCCGCCGGGGGACCTCCATGCCCGCCGTGACCCCCGTGCATGAACAGGTGCATGCCCATCATCAGCACCACACCCAGGTACGGAAGGGCATCAAGGATGTGCAGCCAATGGCTGGTGACCAGATAGACGCCGGCGGCACCGATGGCGATGAGGAGGACACCTTGGACGAGGGGCGTCAGCGGGCGCCCCGGGTCCACGGGCCGTGAGTCGTCATGTCTGTCCATGGCATCAGTCTCGGCCTGCCTGCGGGGTGCGGGTAGAGTCAAACGGCCCGGGCACCCTGCAACGTGGCTGCGCTGGACACCGGCCTCCTGCAGTTCAGTGGTCCCCGGAGTGCTCGGTGTGTTCCACCGCCGGTTCCGGGCCCGGGGCAGTGCCGCCGGCCGGGGAACTGATCAGCGGCCCGACCACGAAGGCGGAGAGGCTGAACATGCCGGCGAAAACCAGCAGGCCAATTACCGGTGCGGCCCAGTTGCCGAACTTCCGTTACAGCCCGGCCAGCATGGGAATCGACGCCACAAACCCGAGTGCGCCGAACAGCGCCGTCCCGCCGGAACCGGCCACCAGCGCCGTCCCGGCGAGGAGCCCGATATGGTGAAGAACGTGCGGCAGGAGGCCCACGACCAGGCCCACGGCACCAACAATCGACTGCCGCAGCGCCTGCAGGCGTGTCCTGGCCGGCCGCGGTTTGAGACCGTCCCCGGCTCCGTGGCCGTCGGGAGTGCGCCGATACGCATGGCGCCGGGCGGCCGCCGGGGATTCTTTCCTCATGGTCCACAGTGTCGTGCCGCAGCCCTGCCGGCGCCAGGGCCAAAAGCCCGGATCGGGCATTGTCCGGCCGCGAGCCTGGCCCCGCATGTGAGGCAAGTGCACGACGGCGGGTGCTGGCCGCCGTCGTTCGCCTCCTTCGGGTGTGGCTACTGGAAACGGAAGCCCTCACCGCTTCCCCGGCGGGCGATAAGCACGGGACCCCGTGCGTGGTGAAGGACGGCGTGGGCCGTGGAGCCGATGGTTTCCCTGAGCATCCCGTGCCCGTGGGAGCCGACGACCACCATTCGTGCCCCGTCCGAAGCTTTGAGGATGGCGTGCGGGACCGAGGTGTCGTGCAGGACCCGGCCGTCAACGGGGACCCCCGGTGCAAGGGCGCGGGCACGGGCCACGGCGGCGGCCAGGACGGACTCAGGGTCCGCCCCGTCGCCGGCCAGGGGGCGGTGCCCGTATCCGGCAGGGGTGTGGTGCACATGAACCACGGTGAGTCCCGCCTCCTCAACCTCGGCCAGCGCGCACGCATCCTCCAGCGCTGCGGGGGAGCCTGATGCATCAACTCCGACGACGACGGGCCCTTCCGGGCGCGGTGCCGGCCTGATCACTGCCACGGGGCAGCTTGCGGCCGCGGCGAGTTCCAGGCTCACGGATCCCACGAGGAGCCCCAGGAATCCGCCGAGGCCCCGGCTCCCCACGACGAGCATGGCGTGGCGTGCCGAGAGGGCCGCGAGATGCGAAGCGGGCAGCCCATGGAGCAGGGTGGCGTCAATTTCCAGGCCGGGGCCGGCCGCCTGCGCTATTTGCAGGCCCTCTTCAAGGACGGCCTCGGCGGCCCGTTCCAGGCCGCTGTCCGCGACACCCGGGACGGGCCCCAGGTTGCGGGTCAGCAGCGGCCACAGCGAACAGTGCACCACCTGGAGGGGCAGGCCGCGGAGCCAGGCCTGCCTCGCCGCCCACCGGATGGCGGTGGCAGCCTCATCGGAACCGTCATAGCCGGCGATGATTGATCCGGAGTCCGTCATCGCATCCTCGCGTTCCTGATCAGCGGGACCTTAGGCCCTGTGGCATCCCATTCCTTGGTTCCATCCTGATTCTACGAGGCAAGGAGCAGCAGATGTCCGTTTGGCAGGAGCAGATCACCCCCGGCCGGTTTGATGGCCAGACGGTCATCGTCACCGGAGCCGCATCCGGCATCGGGCTGGCCACGGCATTGCGCGTCGCCCGTGAAGGCGGGCACGTCGTGGCCAGCGATCTCAGCGACGAGGGCCTGGAGAAACTGGTGGCCGGGTACCCGGAGCTGGAGTTTGCGACCGTGGGAGGAGACATCAGCCGGGAGGACGTGGTGCAGCAGGTGGTGGCAGCCGCCGACGGCCGCATCGATGCACTCGCGAACGTGGCCGGGATCATGGACAGTTTCCAGCCGGTGCATGAGTTGGATGACGCCACCTGGCAGCACGTCCTGGAGGTCAACCTCACCTCGATGATGCGCCTGATGAGGGCCGCCATCCCGGTGATGCTCGCCGCCGGTTACGGGTCGGTCGTGAACGTCTCGTCCGAGGCGGGCCTGCGCGGCGGCGCAGCCGGCACTGCCTACACCGTCTCCAAGCATGCCGTCATCGGGCTGACCCGCAGCTCCGCTGTGATGTACGGACGCCGCGGACTGCGCATCAACGCTGTGGCCCCAGGAGGTACCAGGACGAACATCCACGCTGAATTCAAATCCCAGCTTGGCGCCGAAGTCCTTGGCCCGCTGCTGCAGGCCAACGTGGGCCCTATTGCCGAAGCCGCGGAGCTCGCCGCCTGCATCACCTTCCTGCTCAGCCGGGACAGCTCGAACATCAACGGCGCAGTGCTTGCCTCGGACAACGGATGGAACGCCATCTAACCCCACCGGACGGAAGGTGACAACGCATGCCCAGGATAGCCGGCGTGCTGTTGGCGTTGCTGGTGTTGCTGCCCAGTGCTGCGGGCGTTGCCAGGACGCAGCCAAAGACCTCCTCCGCGATGCCCAATGGATGGACGGAACCATTGCCGAAGTCCGGCGGGCTGCGGAACTCATCAACCAGCCCTGGTACCAGTCCGCCGCTTTCATCGTCACGGCCTGGGTGGCTGCCGGCACGGCGGCACTGGGTGCCGCTGCCTTGCTCGTTGCGCGGACGGTGACCAGGTCCGCCGTCCGCAAGGAGATTGAGCGCGGTGACCAGAGCTTCTCCAGTGTCAGCATGGACCTCGACGTGACCGAACTGAACGCCGGCACCATCCCGGAATTGTCCCGGTACGGCAGCCAGATCCTCGAAAAGCACCGTACGTTCCTCAACCGTTATAACGCCGCCAGCGCACTGGCCACCCGCGCGCACGCGTTGTCCCGTCACGAACGCGGGCAGCGGAAGAACCTCAGGCTCGCCCGGGACTATGCAGATGCCACGGCCGAGCTCGATGCACTGGACGACGTCATCGCCGACACCAACGCCCTGCTCAACCGTGCAGCCGCGTGGCCCACGGCGTGGGACCGCCAGCTCGCACCCTTCCGCAACGATCTCGCAGGGCTGGAACAGCTCCTCGCCAAACGCCACGGCCAGGGGGACTCGGCCAGCGCAGCCGCGCTCCGCTCCTTCCGCGACCGGAGCGTGCGGGACGTTGAGCGCTGGACTGCAGAGTTCGCGGAAGCAAATATCAGTACCGAGGAAGCCCTGGACCGCCTCTACGAGGCACGGACGCGGCTCGCCGATCTCCTGGCGAACCACGCGCAAACGGTCATCGCGGGCTATGCAAAGAATGAACGCGAAGCGGAGCTGATGCGCCAGGACATGGAGGCCACCCAGAACGGCCCCGACCACAAGCGCCGCCGCAGCTATGAACCCAGCATCCTGGGCGCCGTCTACCCGTCCTACAACTTCCTTTCTGTCGCCACGTTCTCCTCCGGACTCAACACCGGGGTCAGCAGCGTTGATTCCGCACGGGGCGGGGGAACCGGCACCACCGGTTACGGCAGCAGCGGAGGCAGCTTCTCAGGGTCGGGCAGCTCGTCCGGTTTCTAGGCAGGTTCCGGTGACCCGCACAACGGACCGTCGCGGGTACCGGCGAACGACGCACGACGGCACATACCCTAGGCACATGAGCGAGCGTAGAAGTACCTGGCATGCCCAGCACAAGGAGAGCCTGAGCCGGGGCGAACGGGCGGCCGACGTCCTGCGCAATGGAATGGGCAGTTGGACGTTCGTGGGCCTGTTCCTCGCCTTCATGGCGGCCTGGGCCATGGTTAATTCCGTTGTCCTGGCCCTGGACGCCTGGGACCCCTACCCGTTCATCCTCCTGAACCTTTTCCTGTCCATGCTGGCCGGCCTCCAGGGAGCCATCCTGCTGATCGCGGCCAAGCGGCAGGACGCCATCGCGGCGGCAATGGCCCGGCATGATTACGAGACCGATGTGCAGTCGAAACTGGAAATCGAGCAGCTGATGGCGATTAACAGCCAGCAACTGGAGTTGTTGAAGGAACTGCGAAGGACGCTGGACGAAGGAACGCCCCGGCCCGGGACGGACAGCGCCTGACTGATCCGTCTGCCGGTCGCCGCGCGCTGCCCCGCCGGTCAGGTGTAAGGCCAGATAACCCTGGTCTGCCACTGTTGCGGGTCAGGCTGGTTTTCCGGATCGGTCAGGTAGTACTCCCACATGATGTTTGCCGGAGTGAATCCTTCCGCCTCGATCTGTTGCTGGATCACCCCGTAAGTCCGCTGGAGTGTGTCATACGGGCCGGCGTGGACGGCCTCGAAGGCGTCGGTTTCGGGCAGCGTCCCGGCCTCAACGCCGCCTGCCGCCGTGAAGCCGCCCGCCACGGGGAACCCCGCCTCCACGTCCACCGTCTCCGCCGGGGTTCCCCGGTACAGGGCGAAGGGCGGTCCTGCGGGACTCGCGCCCTGCAGCTGGACCGCTGCCATCACCGTGCCGAAGGCACGGCCAAAGAAGTCCGTCAGTTCGGCCATAGGGACACGTTCGCGGACGACGGCGACGGGCTGTTCAGCCAGGTGGACTTTCCTCGGGTGCGGGGCAGTGTTAGTCATGGCTCCAGCATGCCCGGGCGGCCGCGGCAATGGCAGTGTCCAAGGACCCTAAACGCCCGAAGGGATCTACGGGAGCCTACCCTGCATGCGCATAGGCCAGGCGCATCCATTCTTCGACTTCGCCGTCCAACTGGCTGCTGTCCGTCAGCTCGAGATGGTGCATCCAGATGCCTGGGGACGGGTGGGCGACCTGCTTGAAACGCGGCGACGGTATTTCGGCAGGAAGCGCCAGTGACAGGACCGCCGGCACCTCGGATTTGACGTAGAGACCGGGCCGCCAAAGGTAGGCGAAACCCCGCCGGCGACGGAACGCAACCTGGCTTTTGGTGGTGCGGACCTCCAGGGGACCGATCCGCGAGGCCATGAGTTGTGCCGCCTTGCAGATGGCAAGCCCGGTTGCCGAACCATCAAAGAATCGTTCAACGGTCCAGGGCGCGCCGCCCTCCGGGGACCCGGTGGCGGCTATTCGAGCCCCGCCCGGGTCGCCTCGTCCAGCGGTGTCCGCCACATGCCGGAGGCCGACAGCGTGAACTTCCGGCCGGTCACGGACTGCGGGATGATCCGGACCAGATGGTCCTGGCCGACGCCCTGCCAGGGGAACAGGCCGCGGCGCGTCTCGTTCAGGGCGCTGCCCGCAGCGTCATCCTGTACTGCACGGCCCTTGACGACGACGCTCCACGCCAGCCCGAACTCCGCGCTCACGCTGTCGGCTTCCAGGCAGACCGTGGAGTTCGCCTCGATAGCCTGCAGTTTGGTGCCGCCGCCGGTGCGGAAGAGAAGTTCCCGGCCGTCCGGCTTGAAGCTCACCGGAAACACATCAGGCTCGCCGTCAACAACAACGGCAAGGCGTCCCACACTTGTATGTCCCAGCAGGTTCCAGCACTCCTCGGCGTCGAGAATTTCCGCTTCAGGCACCATATTCATGTCTGTCATGCCCAGATCCTATGAACGCACTCCTCCCGTCAACAGGGCACAAAGACCCCTTGCCTTATCAATCCCGACGGGAGGGGACCAAGGACCCTGATGCGCTGCCGGACCAACAGACGATAGTGGACGGTGGCCGCTGTCGCATCGAGGAAGTCGAGCACCCCATGGACCTCCGCCTTATCTCGCGGGTGTTGTACCTCAGGGCTGCCTGGCGGAAGAGGGACCGGTGGGACGCGGCCCGGATCGGCAGGCATCAGGACCGTGCACTGCAGCAGTTGCGCCGCGCGGCGTATGCCGGGTCAGCGTACTACCGGCGTCACCATGCCGGACTGTTCGGCGCGCCCCTTAGCGAGTTGCCGTCCGTTACGAAAGCGGACCTGATGGACAACTTCGACGAGGCGGTCACGGCCCGGGGCCTGAGGCTGCCCGATCTGGAAAACCATCTGCGTCTCCTGGTTGAGCACCATGAAGACCCCGGACTGCCCTGGCAGGGCAAATGGCGGGCCGCGGCCACGGCAGGCACGACGGGCCGGAGCGGAACCTTCGTCTGGAACCGGGCTGAATGGGGGACAGTGCTGGCCTCCTACGCCCGCGCAAACGACTGGGCGGGGGTCCCTGCCGGCCCGACCCGCCGCTTGAAGATGGCATTGGTGAGCTCCCGCGTCCCCACCCACCAGTCCGCCGTCGTCGGTGCATCACTGCGCTCCGGAATTGTTCCAACCCTCCGCCTGGACGTCACCGCCCCGATGGAGGAAACAGTCTCTGAGCTGAACAGGTTCCAGCCCAGGGTCCTGGCCGGTTACGCCTCGGCGCTCAGGCCCCTCGCCGCGGAGCAGCTGGCAGGGCGGCTGCACATTGCACCGCAGGCCGTGATGTCGGCTTCAGAAGTACTCACTCCGCTTGCGGCAGCCGAACTCGAGGCGGCATGGGGGAGCGTCCCCTTCGATGTTTACGCCGCGACCGAGACGGCCGGCATCGCCTCACCGTGCACGTACCGGAACCGGCACGTTTACGAGGACCTGGTGATTGCCGAACCCGTGGACGCATCGGGGACTCCGGTGGCGCCGGGGACCACCGGGACAAAGCTCCTCGTCACGGTCCTGTTTTCCAGGACCCTGCCTCTGATCCGGTATGAGATGTCGGACACGGTGCGGCTGGACGGCCGGGATTGCCCCTGCGGGCGTTCCTTCGTCCTCCTCGACGCCATCGAAGGCCGCATCGAGGATGTCCTGCACCTGCCCGCAGTGGCCGGCCACGTCGATGTCCACCCGATCGTGTTCCACCATGCACTCGATCAGGCCGGCGCCGCAGGATGGCAGGTCATTCAGGAACGAGGCAGCCTGCGGGTGCTCCTTGCCGGCCTGGCCCCGGGACATTCGCCGGAGTCCGCGCGAGCTGCGGTGGAGTCGGCGTTGCGGGCTGCAGGGGTTGTGCGGACAGGAGTGCAGGTCCAGGTGGTGGAACGGCTGGAAAGGACAGCTTTGGGCAAAGCGCCGTTTGTGCGTGGGCTCAAGGCCTGAGCCTGAGACCGGGTGGAAGGCCGGGTCCAAGTGCCCTAGTGCCGCCGCTGCTGCCGACGTAGTTTCACCTGTATGCGCAATAGTTCGGGACACAGCACTTCGGGGCACAACACTCCAGGGCACGGCGGGGCGGGAGCCGTGGAGGAACTGGAAGCCGGCACATGCTGGGACCTTCTGCGGCAGGTTTCGGTGGGGCACCTGGCAGTTACCGTGGAGGGACACCCGGAGATTTTCCCGGTCAACTACAAGGTTGACCATGGCTCGGTGGTCTTCCGGACCGGAGAGGGAACAAAGCTCGCCGCTGCGGGCGGACAGGCCCCCGTCGCCTTCGAAGCGGACGGCACGGATCCGGCCACCGGCAAGGCATGGAGCGTCCACCTGAAGGGCCACGCCGCCGTGCTGGACCCGACGCCGGACCTCATGGCCGGAGTCGGCCTGACACTCTTCCCGTGGCAGGCAGGGCGGAAGGACCACTTCGTAAGGATCATCCCGACGGCGGTCAGCGGCCGCCGCTTTCCGGTGACGCCTGCGCTGACCTGGTGGAACCACCTCACTGATGTCCCGCGGGCGGGCCTTGCCTGAGGGGCAGCCCCTCCCGCAACCGGGCACGCTTTCCGGGCCGGAATCCACTGTACCGGGCGGTGAACCGCGACCGCGGTTCCCGGCCGGGGCGGTCGGGCTGGTGCGGCGCTACCCGCTTGTGGCACTGACCGGCCTGGTACTCCTCCTGACCGCGCTGCTGCTGCTGTCGGGCTTCGAACAATCCGCCCGCCTGCTGGCATCGGGCTACGCGGTCGGTGCCGCGGCGGTGCGTGCATGGTCTATGGTGCGGTCACTGCGCGAGGGCCGGTGGGGGATCGACGTGCTCGCCCTCATGGCGACCGCCAGCACAATTGCGGTCGGGGAATACCTGGCCGCGCTGGTGGTGATCCTCATGCTGTCCGGAGGTGAGGCGTTGGAGGCCTTCGCCCAGGGACGTGCAGCCCGCGAACTGCGGTCCCTGCTGGACAGGGCACCACGGTTTGCCCACCGCGAAGCGGCAGGCGGGACCCTGGAAGACACACCGGTGGGAGAGGTCGTGCCCGGGGACATCCTGGTGGTGCGCCCTTCCGAACTGGTGCCCGTCGACGGCGAACTCCTCAGCGATGCTGCGAGCCTGGACGAGTCGTCCCTGACGGGAGAAAGCCTGCCGGTCGAGCGGGTCCGCGGAGACCGCCTGCTCAGCGGCTCCGTCAACGGGGAAGCGGCCATCCGGATCCGCGCCTCGGCCACAGCAGCCGATTCGCAGTACGGCCGGATTGTCGCCCTCGTGGAGGAGGCGTCCTCCAGCCGGGCACCCGTGGTGCGCCTGGCCGACCGCTACGCTGTCCCCTTTACCGCACTCGCCATCACCATGGCAGCCACAGGCTGGTGGCTCTCGGGGGATCCGTTGCGGTTCGCCCAGGTCCTGGTGGTGGCCACCCCGTGCCCCCTCCTGATCGCAGCGCCGGTGGCGTTCCTCGCCGGCACCAGCAGGGCAGCCCACAAGGGAATCATCATCAAGAACACCGGAACGCTGGAACAACTGGCGAAGGCCCGGACAGCGGTGTTCGACAAAACCGGTACCCTGACCTCGGGCCGTCCGGTCCTCGACACCATCCAGCCCGTGGAGGGCATGGAGGCCGGCGGTGCCGCCGCCCCCTCCGCCCTGCGGATCCTCCAGCTCGCAGCCTCCACAGAACAGTACTCCTCCCATGTCCTGGCAGGTTCCGTCATCGAAGCCGCCGCTGTACGGAACCTCGAACTCCTGCCCGTGACAGAAGCCACCGAACACGCCACGCAGGGTGTTGAAGCCGTCTGCGGCGGTGAAAGCGTGGTCGTCGGCAAGGCAGGCCTGGTCCGAAAAACGGCCTCGGGCTTCCGCGAGGCCGAACTCGACACCGGCCAGCTTGCTGTCCATGTCGCAGTCAACGGAGCCTACGCCGGCGCCCTCATCATGAAAGACCCGCTCCGCCCCGAGGCCGGCCGGACACTCGACCGGCTCAAGAATCTCGGCGTCAGGAACACCATGCTGCTGACAGGGGATGCCGCCGGGACGGCCGCGCACATCGCCCGCGAAGCAGGCATCGAGCGGTTGCAGGCGGACTGCCTCCCGGAGGACAAGGTCCGCGCCGTAGCCGCCCTGCAGGATCGCCCCGTCATGATGGTGGGCGACGGCGTGAACGACGCGCCCGTCCTCGCCGCCGCGGACGTGGGAATCGCCATGGGCGCCAAGGGTGCCACCGCCGCGAGCGAATCAGCCGACGTCGTGATTATGCTGGACGACCTTTCCAGGGTCGCCCTGGCAGTGGAGGTGGGCAAGCGCACTGTCAACGTGGCCCTGGCCAGCATCTGGACAGGCATAGGCCTGAGCGTCGGACTGATGGCCGTGGCGATGACCGGGTACATTCCCGCCATCACAGGCGCCCTTTTGCAGGAGGCTGTTGACCTTGCCACCATCCTGAACGGCCTGCGGGCCCTGCACGGCGGCGCCCGCGGGCCCGGCCCCCGGGCGTGACCTTCGGCCCTTCCCCCCGCACGCCGCCGGCGGGAACGTAATGGGTATGCACGCTGCTGGTGGGCCCGAAGGCGGACGACGTGTGATGGCGTCGCCCGGCCTGACCTCGGAACGGGCCGCCCAGCTCCTGAAACAGGCAGGGCCCAACGTCCTTCCCGGTGAAAAACCGATCCCGCAGTGGCGGAAACTCTGGGGCGAGCTCACCCATTTCTTCGCCCTGATGCTGTGGTGCGCTGCTGCCCTGGCGTTCGTTGCGGACATGCCGGAACTGGCTGTGGCGATCGTCGTCGTCGTCATCGTCAACGGGGTCTTCGCGCACATCCAGCAGGAACGTGCACAGCATGCCGCGGCCAAACTGCGGGCGCTGCTGCCGGCGGACGTGCTCGTCCGCCGGGACGGCCGGGTCCAAAAGGTGCATGCCAGCGGGCTCGTTCCCGGGGACTGCGTGGTCCTGGCGGCCGGGGACCGGATTCCCGCGGACGTCCAACTGGTTACCGCTGCAGCCTGTGCGGTGGACGAGTCGATGCTGACCGGCGAAAGCGAACCCTTGCCAAAAACAGCCGGTGAGTCCGCGTGGGGCGGTACCTTCCTGGTCAACGGCGACGCCGAAGCCGCCGTTACGGCCACCGGCGCGGGAACACGCCTGGCAGGAATAGCCGCACTGACCAGCCGGGCAGCTTCACCGCCCACCCCGCTGTCCCGGGAACTGCGCCGGATCGTCCGGCTGGTGGCGTCGGTGGCCCTGGCCATCGCGGCCCTGTTTTTCCTGGTTTCGCTGCTGGTGGGGATCCAGTGGCGTGACGCTTTCCTGTTCGCCATTGGGGTGGCTGTCGCCCTCGTGCCGGAGGGCCTGCTGCCCACTGTGACCTTGTCCCTGGCTATGGGCGGGCAGCGCATGGCCTCGAGGAACGCGTTGGTCCGCAACCTGGAGGCTGTGGAGACGCTCGGGTCAACCACCTTCATCTGCACGGACAAAACCGGAACGCTCACGCAAAACCGGATGAACGCCGTCGAGGTCTACACCGCCGGCGGTTTGGTGCGGATAGCGGGCGAGGGGTACGGGCCCGCGGCGACCGTCGAGGGCGGGGGCCGGGAGGAAGCTGCGCGGGCGGCGCTCGCGGCGCGGGCCGCCTCACACGGCCGCGCCGAACTCCACAACGGACAATGGCGTGCCTCGGGCGACCCGATGGAAGCGGCGATCGACGCACTGGCCCGGCGACTGGCGGGTCCGGACCTTCCCGACACGCCGCCTGCACGCCGCCTTGCCTTTGATCCTGGCCGACGCCGCGAGTCGGCGATCGAGGGCCGGGAACTGTTCTGCAAAGGCGCGCCGGAGGCTGTGCTGCCCTTGTGCCGCGACGTTTCCGCCGCCGTCGCGGAACGGGTCCACGGCATGGCGTCGCGGGGCCTGCGAGTCATCGCTGTCGCAAGGAAGGGCCTGGCTGGTCCGGCGGACCTCAGGGAATCGGGGTCCGCGGAGGAACTTGAGCGCGGCATGGAACTGCTGGGCCTGATCGGGCTCCATGACCCGCCGCGTCCCGATGTTGCGGACGTTATACGCACGGCCCGCCGGGCCGGCCTGAAACTGGCGATGATCACCGGCGACCATCCCGCAACGGCGGCGGCCATCGCCCGGGAAATTGGCCTCATGGGTGCGCCGGAGTACGTGCTGGAGGGCCACAGCCTTCCTGCCGATGAACAACTCCTCGGGGCGCTGCTGGACCGCGACGGTGTGGTCATCAGCAGGGTCTCGCCGGAGCAGAAGCTTCGCGTCGCCAAGGCCCTGCAGTCCCGCGGCCACGTGGTGGCCATGACCGGTGACGGCGTCAATGACGGCCCCGCCCTGCGGGAAGCGGACATCGGTGTTGCCATGGGCCTCACCGGCACCGACGTGGCCCGTGAGGCCGCCGACCTGGTCCTCCTGGACGACCACTTCGGGACCATCGTGAATGCCATCGAGCAGGGCCGTGCCACCTACTCGAACATCCACCGCTTCCTGACCTACCATCTGACGGACAATGTGGCGGAGCTGACGCCCTTTGTTGTCTGGGCCCTCTCCGGCGGGCAGTTTCCGCTGGCCCTCGGAGTCCTGCAGATCCTTGCCCTGGACATCGGTACAGACCTGCTGCCGGCCCTCGCACTCGGCGCGGAACCGCCCGGAAAGCGGATCCTGTCCCGGCCCCCGGAGCGGCGGCACCTGATGGACCGCCAGTTGATGGTGCGGGTGTTCTGCGTCCTGGGCCCGGTGGAAGCCGTGATCGAGATGGCCGCATTCTCCGCAGTCCTGTTCGCCGGCGGCTGGATGCGCGCCGGCGCCCCGGAACCCGGGCTTCTGCTTGCCGCGTCCGGCGCGGCCTTCACCGCCGTGGTGCTGGGCCAGCTGGCCAATGCCTTTGCGTGCCGGAGCGCCACCGTCCCGCCCTGGCGGCTCGGCTGGTCAACCAACCCGCTCCTCGCCTGGGCCGTTCTGGCCGAACTGGCGGTGCTGGGCGCCTGCCTGTTCGTGCCCCCGGTGGCGGCGCTGCTGGGGCAGGCCCCGCCACCCCCCGCGGGCCTGCTTGTGGCTGCGCTCGCCATTCCCTCGCTCCTGGCCGCGGACTGGGTGCATAAGGCCGTCAAAGGCCGACTGGCACGGAGGTGAGGTCCCCGCCACCCGCGGGCATTGAGGAGCGTTCGGGGCGGGCAGGTGCCGGGACCAAAGACCCTGCCGGGCCCTGCCGCCGCGGCACAGAATCGAGGCATGACTGCTCCCTCCGTCACATCCCTGACCGGCGCCCATATCAAGTGGTTCGAGGAGACCGGGATCGGGGACATCGCCTCCGTGGGAGGAAAGAACGCCTCCCTGGGCGAGCTCAGCCGCTCGCTGCGGTCTGCCGGGGTGAAGGTCCCCGAAGGTTTTGCCACCACTGCTGCCGCCTACCGGACCTTCCTCGAACACAACGGGCTGGAACCGCAGATCCGGGACACCATCGGGGAGTACCGCGCTGGGCGGAGCACCCTCAGGGAGGCCGGCGCCGCCATCCGGGAACTGGTCCTGGCGGCACGGTTCCAGGAGAGTTTCGAAGCTGAGCTCCGGGAACATTACCGGCTCCTGTCCAGCCGGGCCGGGCAGGCCGACGTGTCCGTGGCGGTCCGCAGCAGCGCCACCGCGGAGGACCTGCCCGACGCGAGTTTCGCCGGGCAACAGGAGACCTTCCTCAACGTGGCCGGGGAGCGGGCCGTCCTGGAGGCCTGCCGGCGTTGTTACGCTTCGCTTTTCACCGACCGTGCCATCAGCTACCGGGAGATGAAGGGCTACGACCACCTGGACGTGGCGTTGTCCGTTGGCGTCCAGCAGATGGTCCGTTCGGACGTGGGCGCCTCCGGGGTCATGTTTTCGATCGACACCGAATCGGGGTTCCCCCAGGCCGTGATCATCAGTGCGGCCTGGGGGCTTGGCGAAACAGTGGTCCAGGGAACCATCAACCCGGACAAGTACCAGGTGTTCAAGCCCCTGCTTGCTGACCCCCGGTACAGCCCGGTGATTGCCAGGGAATTGGGCGCCAAGGAACGCAAAATGGTATACGCCCGGGCGGCAGTGCACGGACGGAGACCGTGGAGACCACCGGCCGGGAGCGCAGTTCCCTGGTGCTGGGCGATGACGAAGTTATCCTGCTGGCGCGCTGGGCTGTGGCCGTCGAGGAGCACTACGGCCGGCCGATGGACATGGAGTGGGCCAAGGATGGGATTACCGGCGAACTGTTTATGGTGCAGGCCCGGCCCGAGACGGTGCAGGCCCGGCGCAGCAGTTCCAGGTTCCGTACCTACCACCTGGGCCGGCCGGGACGGCTGCTTGCGGCAGGTGCCGCGATCGGCGATGCCATCGCCGCCGGGACGGCATGCGTCATCCGGGACGCGAAGGACATCGAATCCTTCGTGGACGGGGCCGTGCTGGTCACCCGCATGACTGATCCTGACTGGGTTCCCGTCATGAAACGTGCTGCCGGCATCGTCACCGACCACGGCGGACCGACCAGCCATGCTGCCATCGTCAGCCGCGAACTCGGGGTGCCCGCCGTCGTCGGAACCGGGAACGCAACCGAAACGCTCCCGCACGGCGCACCCATCACCCTGTCCTGCGCCGAAGGCGAGGAAGGAAGGGTTTACGAAGGTCTGCTGGAGTACACCGTCGAGGACGTGGACATCGACCGCCTCCCCGCGACCCGCACGGATATCATGGTCAACATCGGCAGTCCCGCTGCAGCATTCAAGTGGTGGCGCCTGCCGGCTGCGGGCGTGGGCCTGGCGCGGATGGAATTCATCATCAACAACCTCATCCGGATCCATCCCATGGCGCTGGTCCACCCCGAAAAGGTTGCAGACCCGGAGGAAGCCGGGCTCATCCGGAAGCTGACCGCCGGCTACGCGGACCCGCAGGAGTACTTCGTTGACGTACTGGCCACGGGAATCGCCAAGATCGCGGCGCCCTTCCATCCCAAACCGGTGATCGTCAGGTTGAGCGACTTCAAAAGCAATGAGTACAGCCACCTGATCGGCGGTGCAGCTTTTGAGCAGCCGGAGGAGAACCCCATGCTTGGCTTCCGTGGCGCTTCACGCTACTACAGCGAACGCTACCGGGACGGTTTCGCCCTGGAGTGTAAGGCACTCAAACGCGTCCGCGAGGACATCGGCTTCGCCAACGTTGTGGTCATGGTTCCTTTCTGCCGGACCGTCCGCGAAGCCGACCTGGTGATCGAAGCGATGGCCGCCCAAGGGCTGGTCCGCGGAAGTGCGGGGCTGCAGCTCTACATGATGTGCGAAATCCCATCCAACGTGGTCCTCGCGGAACAGTTTGCCGATCGGTTCGACGGCTTTTCGATCGGTTCCAATGACCTCACCCAGCTGGTGCTTGGCGTGGACCGGGACTCTGAACAGCTCGCCGGCCTGTTCGATGAGAGGGATCCGGCCGTCATCGCCATGATCAGCCAGGCAATCGGAAAAGCCCATGCCGCTGGGATCAAGATCGGCATCTGCGGGCAAGGCCCCAGCAACCATCCGGACCTTGCCGAACTCCTCATTGGCCAGGGCATCGACTCGATCTCGCTCAACCCGGATACGTTCCTGAAGACCGTGCCCGTGATTGCTGCGGCAGAACGCCACCTGGCCGGACAGGCCTAACGGCACTGTGACCGCCGGGTCCCGGCTGATATCACTGACCTATGACCGTCTCGCCCACCGCGGCTGCCGCAAGGCCGCCGTTCGACGCCGTAATCTTTGACCTGGACGGTGTTGTGACCAATACGGCGCGGACCCACCGGTCGGCCTGGAACGAGGCCTTCGAGCGCATCCTGAACGACCCCCGGGTCCCGGCAACGGCCGACCGCTCGCCGATGTCCAAGGCGGACTACGCGGCGTACGTTGACGGACTGCCCCGGGAGGAAGGGGTCCTGAAGTTCCTGGCCGCGAGGGGCGTCACGGTCGAGCGGGGAACCGAACGGGACAAACCAGGCACCTGGACCGCGCATGGGCTGGGCGCTCTGAAGAACGGAATCTTCCTGGAGCACTTACGGAAGGACGGGGTGCAGACCTATCCGGGCACAATGCAGCTGCTGGAGAGGCTGACCGATGCCGGCGTCCCCACCGCTGTGGTCACGTCCAGCCGCAATGCGTCCTTCGTCCTGGACGCGGCCGGTGTCACGGACCGTTTCAAGGTTGTGGTCGACGGCGGTTCCGCTGCCCGCCTCGGCCTGCGGGGCAAGCCCACACCGGATGTGTTCCTGGCCGCTGCCTTCCGGCTGGGAGTACCCCCGTCCCATGCCGTGGTCATCGAAGATTCGGTGGCGGGCGTTGAGGCAGCCCGCCGGGGCGGGTTCGGCCTCGTGGTCGGTATCGACCGCCACGGCACACGGCGCGACCTGGAGGCAGCCGGTGCCGGTGCCGTCCTGAATGACGTCGGCGAACTCGACCTGGGGCTGGTCCTGGGTGATGCATGGCGGCTCACCTATGAAGGTTTCGACGCCGGACACGAGGGGCACCGCGAAGCTCTGACGACGGTGGGCAACGGCTACCTGGCGGTCCGCGGAGCTGCACCGGAGGGCGGTGGCCTGTCCTCGTACGCCGGCATGTATCTTGCAGGGGTCTACAACCGCGCAGCGGCGGAAGCCGGCGGTGAGCCGGTGGTGGAGGAACACCTGGTCAACGCCCCCGATTGCCTGCCCTTGGACCTGCGGCTCGGGGACGGGGCCTGGTGGTCCGAAGGCGGAATGGCCGTCGTCCTGGAGCACCGGTCCCTGGACCTGCACCGTGCGGTCCTGGAACGCCGGCTGCTCCTGGAGGCGGGCGGGGGACGGCGGCTGGAGGTGGTCCAAAGCCGGTTCGCGTCCATGGCTGAACCGCACCTCCTGGTACTGGACACCACAATCACGCCACTGGGCTGGTCAGGAATGCTGGAAGTGCGCAGCGGCATCAACGCCGGGGTCCGCAACGCCAACATTCCCGGCCCGGCATCCGGCGAGGGCATCCACCTGGTCGATGTCACGGGCACAGGGCCGGCGGTGGAGGAACCTCCGGACGGAGGCATCTCCGTCGTCGAAGCAGAAACCACGCAGAGCCGCATCCGGATCGCTGCGGCATTCCGCACCTGCGTTCCCGGCGGCCTGGAAGGGAGGCGGGGGCAGTCGGGGGCCTTCCATTTCCGTACTTACCGGGTATCCCTCGCCGACGGCACTCCTGCGAGGGTTGGCAAGTTGGTGGGGGTGGTTACGTCCCGCGACCGGGCCATCTCCTCCCCGGCATCCGGGGCGGTGGCCGTCCTCGAACGCGCCGGCCATGATACCGGCACGCTCCTGGCCGCCCACCAGGACGCGTGGCAGCGCGAGCTGCGCCCGTTCCTGGTCGACCTTGACGCGCCGGGCCAGGTGCGGCTGGTGTTGAACCTCCATATCTTCCACGTCCTGCAGACCCTCACCCGCCACACCGCCGAACTCGACGCCGGCGTCACGGCCCGGGGCCTGCACGGCGAGGGATACCGGGGCCACGTGTTCTGGGATGAGCTGTTCGTGCTGCCGCTGCTGACGTCAAGGACGCCGCACGTGGCGCGGTCCCTCATCAATTACCGGTGGCGGCGCCTCCCGGCTGCCCGGCACGCAGCGGCGCAGCTGGGGTACCGCGGCGCGATGTTTCCCTGGCAGAGCGGCAGCGACGGCACGGAAGAAACCCCTAAATGGCTTTACAACGACAAGTCCGGCCGCTGGGTGAAGGACCACTCGCACCTGCAGCTGCACGCAGGCCTGGCGGTGGCCTTCAACGCCTGGCAGTACTACCAGGCGACCAACGACAAGACCTGGCTGCTCGGCAGGGGAGCAGAACTGATCATGGAGGTTGCCAGGTTCTTTTGTTCCCGGGCCGAATACAGCGAAAGCACCCGACGCTACCATCTCCGGGGCGTGGTGGGCCCGGACGAATACCACACCGGATACCCCAACAGGCCCGAGCCCGGGCTGGACGACAACGCCTACACCAACACCATGGCAGCCTGGTGCTGCCTCCGGGCAGCCGAGATCGCCACAACCTTCCAGGGCGGTGAGGCGGACGAACTTGCAGGACGGTTGGGCGTCACAGGAGGGGAAGTGGCCGGCTGGACCCGGGTGGGCAGGTTGTTCTTCGTGCCCTTCCATCCGGACGGCGTGATCAGCCAGTTCGCCGGTTACGGGGAGCTGGCCGAACTCGACTGGGACCGCTACCGGGAAACCTACGACAGCATTGAACGGCTGGACCTCATCCTGGAGGCCGAAGATGACGGGACCAACGGCTACAAACTTGCCAAGCAGGCCGACGTCCTGATGCTGCCGTACCTGCTGGGCAGGGATGGCCTGATCAGCCTGCTCTCCGAGCTGGGCTACACGCTGACCGTGGAACAGTTCAACCGGACCGTAGAGTACTACCTCAACCGGACCGCCCACGGGTCGACGCTGAGCCGGGTGGCCCACGCCTCCGTCCTGGCAGCCCTGGACGCCGACCGCGCCTGGGACAGTTTCCGGGAGGCATTGGACGCCGACCTGGACGATACCCAGCATGGCACTACCCGGGCGGGAATACATCTGGGTGCCATGGCGGGAACCGTCGATGTCGTCCAGCGCAGCTTCGCAGGACTGAGGCTCAGCGGTGACGCGCTGGTCTTCGCACCCAACATGCCCAACGGGCTCCGGTCCGTGGCCTTCGAAGTGCACTACCGCGGGCACCACCTGACAGTCGGGCTCAAGGACGGCCGGATACGGATAACTTCATCGCCGGGGGACGCCGCGCCGGTCAGGTTGAAGGTGGCCGGCGCCATCACGGCACTTTCGACGGGGGAGACCCGGGAGTTCCGGGTTCCGCGCCCCGACCCGGGCACGGCCGTGCCGTGAGGCAGTTCGGCATCCTCACGAGCGGCGGTGACTGCCCCGGGGTCAACGCGGTGATCCGCGGGGCTGTCCTGGCCGGCACGATCATCCATGGCTTCGGCTTCGTGGGCTTCCGCGACGGCTGGCGCGGTGTGCTGGAACAGGACATTGTTCCACTTCCCCGCCAAAGTGTCCGCGGGATCTCCCGCCTGGGCGGAACCATCCTGGGAACCTCCCGCACCAACCCGCTCAAAGACGGCGGGACAGCGGCGGTCCGTGACAGCTTCCGGCGCAACGGCCTGGACGGCCTGATCGCGATCGGCGGCGAGGGGACCCTGGCGGCAGCCAGGGAGTTGTACCGGCAGGGGATCAACGTGGTGGGCGTCCCCAAGACCATCGACAACGACCTCGGCGCCACCGACTACACCTTTGGCTTCGACTCCGCCGTCCAGACCGCCACGGAAGCCATCGACAGGCTCCGCACTACCGGCGAGTCACACCACCGCTGCATGATCGCGGAGGTCATGGGCCGCAACGCCGGCTGGATTGCCTTGCACGCCGGGTTGGCCTCCGGCGCCCACGCCATCCTGATCCCCGAGCACCCGGTGCCCCTCAAGCAGGCAGCCGCCTGGGTGTCCTCGGCCCGGGACCGGGGGCGGGCACCCCTCGTCGTGGTCGCCGAGGCCTTCACCCCCGTCGGCCAGGCGGCACCCTACGCGCCCCGCGGGCTGGACACCTTCGGCAGGCCGCGGCTTGGCGGCATCGGCCGGCTGTTGGAGGAGGAACTGCAGCGAATGACCGGGATCGAAACCCGCGCCACCATCCTCGGACATATCCAGCGCGGCGGCGAACCCACCGCTTACGACCGGGTGCTGGCCACCAGGCTGGGGACCGCCGCCGTCGACGCCGCCGCCAACGGCCGGTGGGGGACCATGGTGGCGCTCCGCGGCACGGACATTGTCAGCGTCGACCTGGGACTTGCCCTTGGAGAACCCAAACTGGTTCCGGAAGCGCGGTACCAGGAGGCGGCAGTCCTCTTCGGCTGAGCGCCCTTGCCGGCGGGTACCGCCGGACCGAAGTCACGCCGGCCGGACACGCAGGACAGCGGACCCTGTGATCCTGTCCGCGGCGAGGTCGGCCAGGGCTGTGCCTGCAGCGTCAAAGGGATAAACAGTGGTGGCCGGTTTCAACGGGATGTCCGCTGCCAGGGCAAGGAATTCACGGCCGTCAGCACGCGTATTCGCTGTCACGCTGCGCACCTGGCGCTCGTAGAACAGGTGGGCCTGGTAGTTCAGGGCCGGTATGTCGGTGAGGTGTATACCCGCGATGGCCAGCGTTCCACCCCGGTCAAGGGCGCCCAGCGCCACCGGTACCAGGTCGCCGACAGGGGCGAACAGGATAGCGGAATCCAGCGGCACGGGAGGGCGGTCATCGGCTCCGCCGACGAATTCCGCGCCAAGGTCCCTGGCGAGGGCGCGCGCCGAAGCGGAGCGGGTCATCACGTAGACCGTGGCGCCGAGGTGCATCGCCATCTGCGCGGTCAAGTGGGCGGAACTGCCAAAGCCATAGATGCCCAGCCGGCCGCCGGCGGGCAGATTGGCCCGTTTCAGTGCCCGGTACCCGATCAGGCCCGAGCAGAGCAGCGGTGCGGCCTCCTCGTCCGGGAAGACTTCCGGGATGGCGTAGGCGAAGTCCTGGTGGACAGTCAGTTGCTCGGCGTAGCCGCCGTCCTTGTCCCACCCGGTAAACACCGGCGCCGTGCACAGGTTTTCGTCCCCGCGGCGGCAGTAGGCGCAGGCGCCGCAGACGCCGCCGAGCCAGGCCACACCAACCTTGTCGCCGGGCAGGAACCGCGACACGCCCGCACCGATATCGGCCACGGTGCCCACGGCCTCATGCCCCGGCACGACGGCGGGATGCCGGGGCGGGAGGTCCCCTTCGGTCAGGTGAAGGTCGGTCCGGCATATGCCGCAGACCGTGACGTCGACCAGGACTTCATGGTCCCCGGGCCGTGGATCGGCGCGTTCACCCTGGACCAGGGGATGGCCGGATATGGGGCCCGGCCGGCCCACCCACCATGCACGCACTGTTTCCTCCTCTGCCGTCTGGCTCAAGGCTGGCAGCGTCAGTGCGCCGTGCCCAGAGCCGAAAGTCACATCCGCGGCCGGGATGAACGCCGGTCCGCGGTGTGCCGCTGGAACCAGGCGGCGGCTTCGACCGTAAGGCACCCGGCCACGGCTGCCGCCAAGACGGCAGCCAGGAGGTCCGGCGGCGGCCAGTCGAGCCGGAAGAAGTCCTTGACCGGTGGCAGGGTGAAGAGGATGGCCAAACCGCCGTACATGCCGGCGAGGATGAGCGCCTTGGGTGCCGTAAGCCGCCGGGATGCGACGACGAGGATCCAGGCTGCCACGAGGGCCAGCGCCAGGGCGGTTGCGGACTGCGTTTCTTCCGTGCTGTGCCCCGCAATGCGGGCGTAGGTGCCCACGGCCAGCACGCACAGTGCTGTTGCTGCCCCGGCAGGGACAGCGAAGGCCAGGGAACGGGCGAGGAACCCGGGAGCATAACGGCGGGCGCCGGGCTGCAGGGCCAGGAAGAAGCCCGGCAGGCCAATGGTCAGTCCATCGAGCACGGACAGCTGCCGTGGAAGGAACGGGAAGGGCCACAGGAGCAGTGCAAACGCCAGCGAGACGGCGGTGATGTAGACGGCCTTGCTGAGGAAGACCATGGATACCCGCTCGATGTTGCCGATAGCCCGGCGGCCTTCGGCGACCACGGAGGGCAGCCTGTCGAAGCGGCCGTCCAGGAGAACCATGCGCGCCACCGCTTTGGTGGCGGGGGACGCCGTGTCCATGGCAATACCCAGGTCGGCCTCCTTCAACGCAAGCACGTCATTGACCCCGTCCCCGGTCATGGCCACCGTGTGTCCGCGCCGCTGCAGGGCCTGGACCATGTCGCGTTTTTGCTCCGGGGTGACGCTGCCAAAAACGTCATGGGCAGCCAGGACTTCTTCCAGCCGGCGCGGGTCGGCAGGGAGGTCCCGGGCGTCAAAGGCTCCGCCGTCGCCTCCCAGGCCGACCTCTCCGGCGAGCGCCGCAACGGTGCGGGGATCATCGCCTGACAGGATCTTCAGGGTTACCCCCTGCTCCCGGAAGAATGCGAGGGTGCCTGCCGCCTCTTTACGGATGTTTTCCCGAAAGGTCAGCAGCAGCGCGGGGACCAGCCCGGCGGGCAGCTCCCCGTTTTCCCCCCGCTCCGGAAGGCTCCCGGGCAGGTGGGCAAGAGCCAGGGTGCGCAGCCCGCTGGACGCGAGTTCAACGGCGAGCCGGTAGGCACGGCCGTCACCCGGGTGGCTGCCAAGCACGGCGTCCGGGGCGCCAAGGACCCACGTTCCGGCGGCCGGCGAGCCCGGCGGGAACGTCACGGCACTCCACTTCCGCGCGGAGGCGAACGGTACCGATGCGGCCTCCTGGAGCAGCGTGTCCGCGGGGTAGGCGGCGCCGATGGCCGTGGCGGTGGTGCTGGCTTCGGCTTTGGCACCGAACCACTCAAGCGCCTGGCGCCACCCCGGCGCCGGTGGTGCGCCTGCATCGTGGACGGCGTCAAAGGCCATGGCTCCCGAGGACAGGGTGCCCGTCTTGTCGAGGCAGAGGACGTCAACCCTGGCCAGCACTTCAACGGCCGCGAGTTCCTGTACCAGCACCATGTGGCGGGCCAGCCGGACGCCGCCCACGGCGAACGCCACACTGGTCAGCAGGACCAGGCCCAGCGGGATCATCGAGATGATGCTGGCCACCACGCCCACCACGGCGGGTATCCAGCGGCCTGATGAAAAGGCCGCTGCCCAACCCCCGGCGCTCTGCACCTGGGCATGGGTCACCAGGAGCGCGGTGGGCAGGAGCAGCCACGTGATGACGCGGAGGACCTTGTCCAGGCCGGCGCGGATTTCCGATGTGACCAGGGAGAACCGTTTGGCCTCGGCCGTGAGCCGGTGGGCAAACGTGTCCGGGCCTACCCGGAACACCACCGCCGGGCTGCTTCCTGCCATGACCAGGGTTCCGGAGAGCAACACTGCCCCTGAGGATTTGGCGACGGGCGCGGATTCACCGGTGAGGAAGGACTCGTCCGCCTCAACGTACCCGCCGTCCAGGAGCCGCACGTCGGCGGTGACTTCTTCGCCGGGGCTGAGCAGGACTATGTCATCCGGCACCAGCTCCCCGGCGGGAACGGACTTGGCTTCGCCGTCGCGGATGACCCTGCTCCTGGACGCGTGGAGGATGGCCAGGCGGTCCAGCGACTGCTTGGCGCGGTACTCCTGGATGATCCCGATCAGGGCGTTGCCCAGGGCAGAAAAACCGAAGAGCGCGTCCCGCCACTGGTCCAGCACAAACAGCAGAATGAAGCTTCCTGCCACGATGCCGTTGAAGAGGGTCAGGACGTTGGCGCGGATGATCTCCCACATGCTGCGGCTGGTGGTTCCCGGCACCGTGTTGGCCAGGCCCCGGCCGGTCCGTTCCAGGACCTGGGCCGTTGTCAGCCCTGAGGGCAACGGGGTGACAGCCGGTGGACCGACCGCGTGGCGCGGTGCTCCGCTGTCGCCTGCCTCAGCCATTGCACTGAAGGAAGGCTCCGGTCCTCATTGTTCGTGCCGGACCTTCCGCAGCCGGGTGATAACCGTCGGACACGGCGGCCGGGACAGTACGGCGTGGGCGGTGGAGCCGAGGAGGAACCGGCTGACGCTGCCCCTGCCACGGCTGCCGACCACCAGCAGCCGGGCGTCTGCGGCCGCCTCCACGAGGGCATCGGCAGGTTCGAGGACAGTTTCCAGGAGTCCATGGACAACAAGGCCAGGGTGATCCTGGCGGAGCCCGGCCACCGTTTCGGAGAGGACGATCTGTTCCTCCTCCAGCACATGGCCGGCGAACCGGCTCGAGGGCAGGCCGGCTTTGATCCAGCGGTTGGGGCCAGTGAAGGCGTAGGCAACCGTCAATTCCTCGCCGAGCGCGTCCGCCTCGGCCGCTGCGAAAGCCACGGCCTGCGTCGCCTCTTCCGAGCCGTCCACACCAACTACCACGCCGCGGCCTGCTTCCTGCCCGGCTCCGATAACAGCCACCGGGCACTGCGCGGTGGCTGCCGCCTGCAGCGCCCGGTCAGTGAGGGCCCCGCGCGGGTGGCTGCTGGTGCCAAGGACCAGCATGGACACATTCGCGGAATAGGAGCCGAGGGATGAGCCAATGCCGCCCTCCAGCAGTTCACTGGATACCTGGAGGCCGGGCGCACCGTCCCTGACGCGTTTTACGGCCTCTCCGAGGAGTTCCAGGCCCGACTCCCGCAAAACGTCGATGTACGGCAGCGCCTCGCCTGACATCCAGCGGTCGTCCAGGACGTGGACGATCACGAGGGGAGTGTGCAGCCTACGGGCGCGCGCGGTCGCCCATGCCAGGGCGGCGTTGGAAGCGGCGGAGTCGGTGATGCCGACGGCGATGGGCTGGGTCATGGGATTCACCTTTTTCTGGTCCCGGGCAGCGGGGTCAGGCGGGGCCTTCCGGTTCGAGCGGCGGCCACCAGTGCGTGGGAGGGGCGATGACGAACCTCCGCCCGGTGATATCCGCCGGTGTGACCCTGATCAGGTTGTCCTTGGGCCCTGCCTGCCAGGGAGACAGTCCGGCGTCCATGGCATCTTGCACTTCCTCGGCGTCGCTGACCACCGCGGCATGCCCTTTGACCACCACGCTCCATGCGATGGTGCCGTACTGGTTCATGCCGTCGGCTTCCAGTGACATGGCGCCCCGCGAACCGGCGGCTTCCAGTTTGGTTCCTTCCCCGCTGCGGATCAGCAGTGTTCCGTTGACGGGGACGTAGTTCACGGGGAAGATCTCCACCGTGTCCCCATGGTTGAAAGCGATCCTGCCCACGGAGACCGTGCGCAGATACCGCCAGCAATCATGGATGCCGAGTACTTCCGCTTCCGGTTCTGTCGCTGCTGTATCCATGACCGCAGCTTAGGGCCGGTTCCGTGGCCCGGTGTAGGGGAAAAAGTCCCTTCACGTGCTGGGACGGCGGCGGCCGGGCCAAGCTGCCAAAACTGCCGCTGCCCGGGCATTTCACCCATCGGCCACGTCTCCTAGACTGGTGCCAGGGCTGATGCTGTGCGCCCGGCAAACGGTAGCGCGGCGAGGGATCGGTGATCCCAAGCCTTAAGGGGCTGCTGAGGGGCCGCAAGGACGCGGGCGTATCAACAGGAGGTCGGACGTGAGTACGGAGCCGTGGCGCTCGCCCATGAGGGAGAGAGCTGAAGACCTCCTGCGGGACTTTGTTGCCCGGGCGGACGAACTGCTGCAGACCCAGGAGCGCATGAACGGACTGCTCTCCGCCGTGGTCGGCCTCGCCCAGGACCTCAGCCTGGAGACCGTACTGGACCGTCTGGTCCGATCTGCATGTGAGCTCGTCGGCGCCAGATACGGCGCACTGGGTGTGATCGGCGAGGACCGCAGCCTTAGCCACTTCATCACGGTGGGAATTGACAGTGAAGGGATCACATCCATTGGCGACCTGCCCACCGGCCACGGTGTCCTGGGCCTGCTGATCCGCGAACCGAAACCTTTGCGGCTCCACGACCTGGGCCAACACCCCATAGCCTCGGGTTTCCCTGCCAATCATCCCCCCATGAGGACATTCCTGGGCGTGCCAGTCCGGGTCCGCGACGAAGTCTTCGGGAACCTCTACCTTACGGAGAAGAACGGCGGGCAGGACTTCACGCCGGAGGACGAGGACCTTGCGGTGGCGCTGGCAGCCGCAGCAGGCGTGGCCATCCAGAACGCCCGCCTGTTCGACGACAGCCGGCGGCGCCAGAAATGGCTCGAAGCGGGGATGGAACTGAGCAGCAGGCTCATTGTCACCCCCCAGCCGGGAAATGTGGAGAACCTGGATCTCGTTGCCGACACGGCATTGAAGGTCTCGGAGTCCGCGCTCGCCGTGGTTGCCGTCCCGGGCGGTGATGGAACCCTGCGGTGCCGGTCCGCCCTCGGCGCACAGAGCCTGCAGGCGGGCCAGGAAATCAAGGGTTCAGCCCTGATTTCGGGTGTCACCGGAACAGGCGAGTCGGCGATGGCCGGTGATCCGCGGCAGGTTTTCGATGCTGAGGTCGCGGAAAAGCTGGGTGCCGTCCTTGTATGTGCACTGGGCCATGGCAGCAGCGGGAACGGTGTGTTGCTGCTTGCCCGGCCGCCGGGTGCAGGGTCCTTCACCCAGGCGGAGGTTGAATCGAGTTCAATGTTCGGCAGCAGGATCGGCCTGGCCCTGGACCTTGCCCGGGTCCACGCGCTGCGTGAGCAGAACCTGCTGTTCACGGACCGGGAGCGGATTGCGCGCGACCTGCACGACCTGGTGATCCAGCGCCTGTTCGCGTCCGGCCTCAGCATCCAGAGCCTTCGCCGCTACTCACAGGATCCCGTCGCGCATGACCGGATAGCGGCAGTCACCGGCGAGCTTGATGACACCATCCGGATCCTGCGCGACACAATCTATTCGCTCCGCACCGGGGAAGTGGACACCGGGCCGTTGACGGGCCGCATCCTGAAAGTGGCGGAGGAAAACTCCAGGGGATACGCCACGGCACCACGGGTTTCTTTCGTGGGGCCGGTGGATGAGGCCGTAGGGGAGAATATCGCGGGGCACGTGCTCTCGGTCCTGTCCGAGGGGCTGAGCAACGCTGCACGGCATTCAGGAGCCGACGATATCCGGGTCACCGTGTCGCTGCGCGACGGCGGAGTGGAACTGGTGATCACAGACAACGGCCGTGGATTCACCGAACCTTCCCATGTCAGCGGCCTCGCCAACATGCGGCACCGTGCCGAACTGCTCGGTGGTTCCTGCATCGTCGACAGCACTCCGGGCCGGGGTACACGCATCGTCTGGTCCGCGAAGCTCCAGTAGGGCGTACCCTGCGGTGGCTCAGGGCGCGTCCTGGCCCGCCCGCGTGACGTAGACCGCCGCCTGGGTGCGCCGCTCGAAACCCAGTTTCGCCAGGATCGAGGACACGTAGTTCTTGACAGTCTTCTCGGCCAGGTACAGTTCAGCACCGATTTGCCGGTTGGTCATGCCCTGCCCGATCAGTGTCAAAACCTTCCTCTCCTGCGCGCTGAGCGCCTCGGTCCTGGGGTCGACGGGAGTGTCGGGGAGCCCGGCGATGATCCGCTCCCGGTCACCGGGTTCAAACAGGGACTCCCCGGCTGCGGCCCTTCGGATTCCGTTGAGAAGGTCGTTGCTTCTGATCTGCTTGAGGATGTAGCCCGAAGCCCCTGCCAGCACGGCGCCGCGGAGGGCCTGCTCGTCGTCGTAACTGGTGAGAATCAGGCAACGCAGACCGGGGTCCAGCGAGCGTACGTCACGGCAGACTTCGATGCCCGTGCCGTCGGGCAGGCGCCCGTCCAGGATCGAGATATCCGGCCGCAGTGCCGGTATGCGCCTGGTGGCTTCCGCGGCGGATCCGCTTTCGCCCACCACCACGAAACCTTCACCTTCCAGCAAATCCTTCAGTCCCTGCCGGACAAGCTCGTGGTCGTCGAGGATGAACACCCGCAGGGGCCCTCCCGGGCCGGCGTCTCCTGCCGGGCCTGTTTCATGCCTGTACACCTTTGCTCCCGTCTCAATGGGACTCGGCCCGCACGATTGCCCGGGCGGCCCGGCTGGCGGGCATAGACCATTCTTCCGTCCCCGCAACCATGCCGGAAGGGACTAAAGCCACGTGTCGCCGTGCACCGGTCATGACTTTGGGCCCTAGGCCCGGAAGGCGGTCGGCCCCAGGGTTGTAACAGACAACAGAGGACGGAGCCGCACAATGGATACCGGCAGCAAGCCACCCGTGATCATCGTGGGCGTTGACGGGTCCACGGCGTCCATCGCAGCTCTCCGCACAGCAGAGCAGCTGGCAGGACCACTGGCAGCCCAGGTGGAAGCCTGGACGTGCTGGGATGTCCCTCCGGGTTACGGGGTGTATCTGGCGGTGGGCATCGAGGGATTCAAGTTTGCAGCCAAAGAAATGCTGCAGCACTCGCTCACCGACGCATTTGGCGCGGAACGGCCTGCCGGCCTGCGAGGCAGGCTGAAGCGCGGCAGGCCCGGACACCTGCTGGTGGAAGCCAGCCGGGACGCAGCACTCCTCATTGTTGGCCGGCGGGGCCATGGCGGGTTCGTGCCGGGATCGGTGAGTTCAGCCTGCGTCAGCCACGCCCACTGTCCTGTCCTGGTGGTTCATGCCGAGGACAAGGACGTAAAAGAGGACAAGAACCCTGAAGACAGGGACGGCGACGGCGGGCGGTGAGACGGGCGGGCGCGCTCAATGGTGACCCGCTCAAGGGTGACGGGTGCCGTCGTCGTGCTTCTCCGCGTGGTGCCTGCCTGCGTCGTGGTGCTCGCCGTTTTCTTCGCCGACCAGCTCATGCAGGCCCTGGACCGCCTCTGCCAGGGACAGATCGGGCGATTGGGCAATGAATGGCATGAGGAGACGGTTCTCTTTGTCCAGGTGCACCGCGAACAGCCTTTGGACTGCCGCGCCCGCCACTGCGGCGGCAACCCCGGTTGACGTGCGCAGTTCCTCCACCAGGTCCACGATCACGCGGTGCTCCGCCAGCATCCCTTCCACCAGGAGTTTCCCTTCCGGCGTCCCATGCGGCCCGCTGTACAACGGTCCCTCTTCTGCCAGGGCATGCGGGATGAGTTCCGCGTCACACCAGTCCACGAGGGTTGCCTGCGCCGCCTGCCCGGCGGCGGGATCACCTGCTTCGACTGCCTCCAGCAGCAGTGCGACAAGCCCGTTGAGATGCCGGAGCATTTCCGCGTGGTGGTTCTCCACTGCCTGCATCGCCTGGGTCTCTGCGGCAGCGTCTTTTACCTGGTTCATGGTGCCTTCCTTGGTGTTGGGCGGTTTCCCGGGCGTGTGCCACGGCCGGTGGTTAACGGTGGCACCGCGGCCACCACGTGGTCCGCGGGGCCGTGTCCGGCCAGCAGGCCCAAAGACAGCAGCAGGAAGCCAAGCTCAGCCAAGCCCACCGCAAAGTAGAGTGCCTGGAGGGCGCTGAACGGGATAAACACCATCTGGACGAAGATCCAGATCAGGATTGCGAACGCGGCCACCGCGGTGACGAAACGGGCCGGGTGCGACCTGCGAAGGGTCAGCACGAAGGCGGCCAGATGCGTTCCGCCCACAACTACTGTGAGGATCAGGCCCGGGACAAGGTAGCTCTCGAACGGTGAATCCTGGAGCAGCCACAAGGGCAGCGACGCTTCCGGCGGCAAGGCAACCGCGCCAGGGCCCAGCCAGGTCTGCACCAGCATCACGAGTCCACTGATGATGGACGTCGCCGCGGTGAATCCCAGCAGGACCAGCAAGACAATGCGGCTCATGGTTTTCTCCTTTTCCTGCCGCACAGCGGCTCCCGGGGCAGCCGCAGGTTCCGTTCCAATGCCACCAGCAAGCGGGGGCCAGCGGCAGAGCCATTGGTCCCCTAATCCGGCGGCAGTGCCGCTGCCGGGGCTTTCGGCTCTGGCCCCTTTCCCCGCTGCACGGGGAACCTTGAAGGGAACAAAGGAGCACTGGATGGCGGGACACGCAGGTACCCGGGAAGGCCAGGAGCTGATGCGCCGGACGTTCCTCACCCGGTGGGTGGTATGGGTGGGCCTGGGCGAAAGCCTGGGATTCCTGGCTCCGGCTGCTGTGCAACTGCTGGCTGCGGCCTTCTGGCCCGCAGCGGTGTTTCCGCTGCTCGTTGCGGCGGGAGCCGTTGAGGGCGCCGTCCTCGGCTGGTTCCAGGCAAAGGTGCTCAGGACCCGCCTTCCCGGGGTTTCAAAGAACCGGTGGGTCTTGCTTACGGCTGCCGCGGCTGCCGCCGCCTGGGCCCTGGGGCTGCTGCCGTCCGCCACGGACGCCTGGCAGGACTGGCCGGTGGCCACACAAGTGGTTGCCGGGAGTGCCGGCGGGGCCGCGCTCCTGGTTTCACTCGGCCTGGCGCAATGGTTTGAACTGCGGCGGCACGTGGCTGGGGCCTGGCGCTGGATAGCGGGCAGTGCCGCTGCCTGGGCTGCCGGGCTTGGTGTCTTCATGGCGGTTGCCACCCCGCTGTGGCAGCCGGGTCAGGACTGGGTGCTGGTGGCCGCCATTGGCGTGGCCGCGGCGGTCCTCATGGCCGGGTCCATGGCCGTTGTCACCGGCGTGGTGATGTCACGCCTCGTTGGGGACGGACCCCGCCGGGCGGTTAGCTCCCGCCCGTTCCCGTGACCGCCCCCTGGTTAGGGTGCCGTTTTCAAGCGGGATAACGTCGATGCGCTCCTGTCCTTGCGCCCCGGCCCCGATTACCACCAGGACGTTGCGGGCGGTGACCCCGGCCAGTGCAGCGACCACTCTGTCCGCGAGCCCATCCTGCCGTGGTGTGGTCTCCTTCACCGGGGACAGGGCTGCCGCCGACTGTGCGTCCCCGGCAGCATCAGCCCTTCGCCACACTGTGACCGAAGCTCCGGTAGCGCCGGCGATGGCCGCCGGCAGGGCCTCCCCGGCTGTCCCCGCCACGAGGGTTATCTGCTCGATGGTGCGGCCGCTGCCCTGCGGGGAACCCGCGGTGGGGATGGACCTCTCGTGGCGCCACAGGACAAAGTGGTATCCGGCGACGAGGGCCGCGGCTACCAGCAAACCGAACGGTGCCCGGATCCGGTCCACGAGGCTTCCGCCGGAGACTTCACCAAGCACGAATTCGAAGAGCCGGTATCCGATGACGAGGAGCGCGATGAGTGCCACGACAGCACTGATGCCGAAGAACACCACCAGGTAGACGCGGCGTCCGGGCGTGAGGGTCTCCGTGCCGTGCCGCTGCTTCAGCGGCTTCCAGGTCCGCCACCACACCGGACCACCCACCGCCAGGGAGCTGATGCCTCCCAGCAGCAGCGTGCGGGGGCCGCCGCCGGCCAGGGGTGAGACAGCCATGGCAAGAGTGGCGTTGATGATGACGCCCACCCCGGCAGCGGCCGCTGCCAGCGCGATGCCGGACGTCACCAGCCGTCCCGCCCGCCTGGCTGCAGCCGAACCGCTTGTTCCGCTGACCCGGTGGTACCGCCACACCAGCGCGCCGATGACTGCTGAGGCAATCGCAGAGCCGGCAGGGGCCAGCAGTTCATCCGTGGGCACGTCCCGGACGAACACGGTCCGAAGGAGGACAAAGAGCACGACGGCGGCTCCGCCCAGCGCCGTGATCCCCGCCGCGAAAATCCCTGCGGCGAGCACCGCCACGTGCATCAGGGCGGTGCCGGCAGCCCGGCCGGCCTCCCTGATCCAATGCCACCACCACACAACGGAGCCGCCGGCTGCCCACACCAGCCCCTGCAGCACGGGCTGCCACCATTCCCCCTGCCCGGGGGTGAGGCTGGTGAAGCCGCGGATTGCGGTGTCGAGCAGGTCACCCAGCGCGGCAATGGCGGCGAAGGTTGCCACCAGCAGTCCAAAGACCGTGCCGATGACGGCAGGAACGTCGTCGAGGTTGATGGGGCGCTTTGCCGTGTGCCTCCACATCCAGCGGTGCCACAGCCAGACCGCGGCCCAGGCCATGCCGGTCGCCAGGGATTCCTGCCAGAATGGTTCCTCCGGGCTGATCAGCGATGCCGCCGCCGCCAGCAGTGAAGTGCTCGCCTGGATGAGGGAGACTGCATAGACCGCTGCCAGGTACAGGCCCCAGCCGGGAGCGGTGCGTTCGGCCTCATCGTCCAGCCGTCGCCAGACCACCCACCACAGAAGTGCTGCGAGCGGGCCGCCGATGAGCGTGAACGCCAGGGACAGGGCCAGCCCGCCCACCTCCGTTGATGCCAGGACCGCACCCGAGGTGAAAAGCCGCTGCAGGAGTCCGCCCAGTCCCACGGCAGTTATGGATACGAGGGCGAACAGCAGAACGTACAGGATGAGACGGCGGAGGGTCAGCTGGGCGGTGGCTGCCGCCGGGGCAGCGTTCCGGGCCGGGGCGTTCACGGCTTAACGCCTGCCCCGGCACAGGACAGCAGCTGGTACGGTGCCTGGTCGATCAGCCACTTGTCCTGGACCTTCAGCAGTGAGAACCGGTCCTCGGCCTGGTACTCCGACGGGCCGAAGGGGCCGCCGCCCGCGTCCAATTCCGTAATCGAGACTTTCACCAGGGCCGAAGTTTCCCTCTCGGTCGTGGAAATCAGCACCACCCGTTCGGGGACCGGCCCGCCTTCGCGGAAACCGCTGCAGGCGGAACGGGCAGCATCGGTGAGGTAGGAGTCGGCGGTGGCGGTGTCGCCGTCGATGACCGCCGTGCTGTAACGCTGGACAACGCCGGCAGGGGTGGACGCATCGAGTTGTTCAGGCTCTCCACGCGAAAATACCACCGCCAGCGCAACGACCACCAGGCCGGCGATGGCGGCGACAATGGCGATCAGGATTCGGTCTGTTTTGTGCGCGCCAGCGTTCATGCAGACAGTATGGCGTGCCGTGGGACGCCAGGGATGTGCCGTTGGGCCCTACAGCCAAGTACCGGCTATTCCACCGAGGTGTTGTTGGGGATGCCGGGGTACTGCCGCCGCTTGCGCTGGAGGAAACGGGGCGGGTCGATGAGGCGTGACGCGGACGACGCCCCGGCTGCCATCACCAGGAACCCGATGGCGCCCAGTGCCGTGGACATCAGCACGGCTCCCAGCATGAGCAGGAGGAAGCCTGCGGCGGCCAGGAGGAGGGACCCTGCCAGCCGCCAGCCACTTGATTTCGGCCGTGGCGGCCGGCCCAGGTGGGCGGCGAGTTGCGGGTCATCTTCGAGCAGCCGGCGCGCTATGTCATTGAGCAGGCTGCGTTCCCGCCTGGATAGTGACATCGGTGCCTCCTGTAAACGCGTATTGGTCGACGTGAATCCAATACCGGTTTCAGTGTCCGGCACGTGTGCTGCCCCGGGTAGGGGCAAACGTCCTGTGCCTGACTACGGTGCTGGTCCGGGCCCAGCGACGGTGGCGGAGTACTCACAACTCCTTGCGCCGGAAGAGAACTGCGGCGAACCACACAAGGAGGACGGCAAGGGCAAGGGACGTGACAACAGGCCAGAGGGGCAGCGGAACATCCGACCCGGCTGCCAGGGCAGCAGCCTGGCCCATGATGCCGGCAGGCGAATAGGTTGCCAGCGGCTTCCAGATGGCTGCTGCGGAGAGCAGCGCATAGACGCCCAGGCCGATTCCGGCAGCGCCGGCAGCGGCGGGCACCATCACCGACAACGCCGTCATCAGTGCGATGAAGAAGGCGCCAAGCGTCAGCCACAGCAGGGCGGCCTCCCACAATACGGCAGCGGGCGCCGCCCCGAACATTACCGCGGTCATGAGCCAGGTGGCACATGTCCCGGCCGCCAGCGTTACTGCAATAAACACCGCGTGGATCACGGCTTTTGTGACCACGAAGGCCGTACGGGACAACGGTTTGGCGAGGACGAAGGCAGCGGTGCCGCTTCGAACCTCCGAGGAGATCAGCCCGCCGTAAACGATGATGAGCGCGAAGAGCACGATTTGGGACAGGTTCTTGATCCATTGCCCGTATGCGTTGAGATACGTTGGTGGCGGGATACTGATCTGCCCCAGCTGCCCGCCGGCAACAGCGGAGAGCAGCTCCGGGGTGAAACGGGCGAGCGGCGGCCCGGTCAGAGCGAAAAACATGATGATGCCCGGCAGTACCCAGACGCGCCAGGTGCGGACCAGTTCCAACGCTTCCTTCCGGGCGAAGACCAGGGACGTGTTCATGGCTTGTCCGCCTCGACGAGGTGAACGAACACCTCTTCAAGGTCCATCTCCTGCGTTTCCAGGCGTGACAGCCCTGTACCTTGGCGGCTGACCAGGCCGGGGATCGCCCGTCGGGCGGCTTCGAGGTCCCCGACCACGACCTCCAGGACCCCGTCCGGCCGGATTGCTGCAGATCTCGCCCAGGCGCACCTGGAAATTGCCTCGGAGAGGATGCCGGCGCCGCCCGTTACCTCAAGGAGGATCTTCTGTTTAGGGTAGCGGTCCTTTAATTCCCCTATGGGGCCCTGCGCCACGACCCGGCCCCGGTTCAGGACTGCCAGCGTGTCACAGACCCGTTCGGCGTCCCCAAGGATGTGGGTCGAGAAGAACACGGTGGTCCGGCCCCGCAGGGAAGACACCAGTTCCAGGACATCCTTGCGTCCCATGGGATCGAGGGCGCCTGTTGGTTCGTCAAGGAGCAGGAGTTGCGGCGCGCTGACAAGGGCCTGGGCAATGCCCAGGCGCTGGCGCATCCCGCGGGAGTAGCCGCCGACTTTTGTCTCCGTGCCCGCCAGGCCCGCCATGTCCAACAAAATCCGTACCCGGTTGTCGAGTAGTCGTCCTGTCATCCCATGCAACCCGCCCGCTAGCCGCATAATTTCGGTGGCGGTCATCCAGTTGTAGAACGCCGGGACATCCGGCAGGTAGCCAATTTTTGAGCGCAGTGCTGTCCCGGAGCCAGGCAGCGGGTGTCCCAGCACGCGCAGGGACCCGGATGTGGGCCTGGCAAGTCCGGCAAGGAGCCGCAACATCGTGGTTTTCCCCGCGCCGTTCGGGCCCAGGAAGCCGAAGATTGAGCCTTCCGGGACGGAAAGGTCCACTCTGTCGAGGGCAGGGTGGATTCCGAAGGTCTTGGTGAGCCCGGTGGCTTCGATTGCCGGTTTCATTGCTGCAAGGGCTGGTCCGGGGGGCCGTACAGCTCATTGGCGGTCTCTGCCCCGCCGATGTGCCTGTGAGGGGCATGGCGGTCAGCCGTGGCCTCCGCTGCTGAAGGTTTTCTGCCTGCCAGGAAATAAAGGACCGGGCCAAGCAGGTTGAGGAGCAGTATCACCGCCACCCAGATCCATTTCCTGCCGAGTGCAATCCCTTCGGCGGGCCGCCGGTACAGGTCCACCAGCGCGACGGCGTCCAGCGACAGCGCCGCGGCCAACAGGATGCCCAGCACCGCCAGCACGCCCGCGGGGAGAACCGACAGGTCCGTGTTCATGGCCGCCGCCGGCTCAGCTGTGGGCCGCGACGTAGGCGGCCAGACCCTTGACGGTGGACACCTGCGGATAGTCCTGTTCCGGGATGTCCACGCCGGTTGCCTCATGTATGACCTCCACGAGCCGCAGGAAGTCCAGCGAGTCAAGCTCAAGGTCCTGCCGCAACCGGGCATCACCGGACAGGTCCTCCGGCCCAAGATCCGGGGCCACCTGCCCTATGGCCCAATGGACCGCAACCATGGCACTGTCTCCGTTCACAACTCCTCCGGTCTCTGCACGAGTTCATCCAGCCGGGCCAGGTAGCGTGCTCCGCGCAAGCCGTCGCTGACCCTGTGGTCCGCCGAGAGGGTGGCAGTCACCATGGGGCGGACGCCCAGCATCCCGTCCTGGGCCCACGGCCGTTCCATCAGCCGGCCCAGGCCCACCATGGCGACCTGGGGCGGATAAATCACGCCAAACACGCTCTCCACCCCCAGGTCGCCCAGGTTGGTGACGGTGATGGTCGGATCGGCCATCTCCGCCCGCTGCAGCCGGCCCGCCCTCGCCCGCGCTACGACGTCCCGAAGCTGTTCCATGAGGGCATCCAGGGTCAGCGTGTCCGCGTCGTGGATGGCGGGTGCCACGATTCCGCCCTTCCGCAGCGCCACCGCGACACCCAGATGTATGGACTGGCTGGGCCGGAATTCGTCGTCGACGTAGAACCCGTTGACTTCCGGGACGTCTTTGGCAGCCAGGGCGGCTGCTTTCAAAAGGAGTGCGGAAACCACCAGCCGCGCGGAAACGGGGCGCCCGAGGTTTGCCTTCTCCATCCATGCCACCGTGGCGGCCATGTCCAACGTGGTACTGAGGTAGTAATGCGGGATGTTCTTTTTGGAACGGGACATCAGGGCGCCCACGGCCCGTCGGAGACTGGACTCCCGTTGTACCGCTGCCACAGGCGGTCCGGCGGCGGGCACCGCGGCTGCCGGGGGCCGCGCAACCGCCGCTTCCACGGGTTCGGTCCGGTCCACGACGCCGAAACTGCCGGCACCCGAAAGAATGTCAGCTTCGGTGATTGCGCCGCCTGGCCCTGTTCCGGTCACGGAGGCGAGGTCCAGTCCCCGCTCTGCTGCAAGCCGCCGTGCCCGCGGCGATGAACGGAACCGGAACGCTTCGCCGGCCGCGGCCCGCGTCGGCGCGGCTTCCGGGCGCCTTTCCTCCGGGTGCCTGTCCTCCTGGCGCCTGGCCCCGCCCGGGTCCCGCTTCGCCGGCCTGCCCGGCGTCGCCGCAGCGCGTTCCACATCCGCGCGTTCCACATCGGCGCGGGTCACCGCGCCGTCCCTGCCGGTGCCGGGAATTGTGTCCGGATCGATACCGAGCCTGCGGGCGAGGTGCCGGACAGGCGGGGAGATGTGCCTGCCGACTGACGGCGTGTCCGGACCGCCGGTTCCGGCTTTTGCAGGCCCTGCTTCCGGGGACGCGGCCAAGGATGGCGCCGCCGCGGGATGTTCGCCGTCCGGTGTGGCGGTGATCCTGGCCAGGGGAGTACCGATGGGAACAGTGGTCCCCACGTCCACCAGCAGTTCGGCGACAACCCCTTCCTCGAAGGTCTCCACGTCCATCATCGTCTTGTCCGTGTCCACCACGGCCACCACGTCGCCGCGGTGAACGAAGTCACCCGGTTTGACGAGCCACTCCACCATTTTGCCGTGATCCATGTCTGCGCCGAGGGACGGCATGCGGAAGTCAGCCATGGCGACCCACCGCCTCCTGTGCAGCCGCTACAATCCGCTCGGCGGAGGGCAGCGCCGCGAGTTCCAGGTGCTTTGCGTAGGGCAACGGCACCTCAGCACTGCAGACCCGGGCCACCGGGGCATCGAGGTCGTAGAAGGCCGATTCGGTGATCCGGGCACTGATTTCGGCTGAGATGCTGCCGCTGCGCCACCCTTCGTCCACGACCACCGCCCGGTGCGTCCGGCCTACCGAGGCCAGGATCGCCGCGTCGTCAAGCGGGCGCAGGCTGCGCAGGTCCAGGACTTCCGCGTCAATGCCGTCCCCGGCGAGCTGTTCCGCGGCGTCCAGAACCGCCGGAAGCGTCCCGCCGTAGGTGATGAGGGAGACGTCCTGTCCCGGCCGCCGGACAGCCGCCGTGTCGATGTCTACCGGCCCGGCGTCGTCCTCAAGCTCGCCTTGCATGTTGTAGAGCGTTCCGTGTTCGAAAATGAGCACAGGATCCGGGTCCTGCAGGGCGGTCCAGAGCATGCCGCGGGCGTCCTCAAGGGTCGCGGGCGCGAGGATGCGCAGGCCAGGGATGTGCGCGTACCAGCCTTCCAGGCTGTGGGAATGCTGGGCACCCAGCTGGCGTCCGGCTCCTGTGGTCATCCTGATCACCACAGGGACGTTGAACTGTCCCCCGGACATATGCAGGAGCGTGGCGGCGTTGTTCATGATCTGGTCCAGGGCAAGCAGGCTGAAGTTGACGGTCATGATCTCCACGATCGGCCGCATGCCGCCCAGGGCGGCACCGATGCCGGCACCGACGAAACCGGACTCGGACAGGGGAGTGTCGCGGATCCGTTCCGGACCGAATTCCTCGAACAGGCCCAGGCTGACAGCAAAGCAGCCGCCGTACGCTCCGACGTCCTCTCCCATGAGAAAGACCCTTTCGTCGCGTTTCATGGCGTCCCGGATTGCGGCCCTGACGGCTTCCCGGTAAGTGGTTTTCATTCGGCATCACGCTCACTGTGGACGAAGCGGGTGAGTTCCTCCACTGGTTCCGGAGTGCCGGCCTCGGCGAATTCGATGGCCGCTTCCACCTCAGCCTCGGCGTCCCGCTGCAGGCCTGTCCACTGTTCTTCGCTCAGGTGTCCCGTCTTTTCCAGCGCGGTACGGAGCAGGTTGATTGGATCCCGTTCCTGCCAGTGCGCAACTTCCGCCTTCTCGCGGTAGCGTTCGGGATCGAACATAGAGTGTGCGCGGAAACGGTACGTGCGCAGTTCCAGGAAGTGCGGGCCTGCGCCGGAACGGACGGCGTCCACTGCGCGGCGCGCGGCCTCATGGACGGCGAGCACGTCCATCCCGTCGACTGACCAGGCGGGCAGCTGGTATCCGGCGGCCTTCAGTGCGATGTCCGTCTGGGATTGGGACCGGCCCAAGGCCGTGCCCATCGCGTACAGGTTGTTTTCGCAGCAGAAGAGTACCGGCAGTTGCCACAACGCGGCCAGGTTCAGGCTCTCGTGGAATTCACCCTCCGCCGCGGCCCCTTCCCCGAAGAAGCACACCGTCACCCGCGGCCGCCCGGCCATCTTGTCCGCGAGGGCAAGCCCCACGGCGAGGGGCAGCCCGCCGGCCACGATGGCGTTGCCTCCGAAAAAGCGGGTGTGGGCGTCAAAGAGGTGCATCGAGCCGCCGCGGCCCCGGCAGCACCCCTGGATGTATCCGTACATCTCGGCAAAGATGGCACCGGCGGAGACACCCCGCAGCAGGGCGTGGCCGTGTTCCCTGTAGGTGGCGACCACGGCGTCGCCCGGGTCCAGGGGGCCCAGCACGCCCGCGGCAACGGCCTCCTCACCGATGTACACGTGCAGGAATCCGCGGATCTTCGCCGCACTGTAGAGCTCGACGCACTTCTCCTCCAGCCGCCGCACGCGCAGCATCTGGTGCAGGAGGTGCCGGGCGAGGCCGGCCTGGTCCGCGCCGACCCGCTCAGGTTTGCCGGTCATCGTGCTTCCGAGGGGGATTCGATTGTTGACGTGTCGCCTTCCGGAAGTCCCAGTTCCCTGGCTTTCAGGAGGCGGCGGAGGATCTTACCGCTGCGGGTTTTCGGCAACATGCTGGTGAAATCAAGCAGGCGCGGAGCCACCGCGGCTCCAAGCCGCTTGCGGGCGAAGCCGATGATGTCCAGGCGCAGCTCCTCGGACGGCTCCCACCCGTCCCGCAGCTCGACAAACGCCTTAACCACTTCGCCGGCCACGGGGTCGGGTACACCGATGACGCCCGCCTGGGCCACCGCCTCGTGTTCCATCAGCGAACTTTCCACTTCGAAAGGGCCTATAAGGTGGCCTGAAGACTTGATGACGTCGTCGCTTCTGCCCACGAACCAGTAGTAACCGTCCGTATCCCGGCTGGCGAGATCCCCTGTGAGGTACCAGTTCCCGGCGAAACAGCGCCGGTAGCGTTCCTCCTCATTGAGGTAACCCCTGAACATCGAGGGCCAGCCCGCCCGCAAGGCCAGTTCTCCCATGGTGTCCGGTTCCGTGACGAGTGTCGGCTGCCCATCCACGATCACCGGCTTGCCGTTGTCATCCCGCGCCACCAGTGCCGCTTCCACACCGGGCAGCGGCCTGCCCATCGACCCGGGCCGGATCTCGGTGGCCGCGAAATTGGCGATCATGATGCCACCGGTCTCGGTTTGCCACCAGTTGTCGTGGACCGGCTGGCCGAGAGCCTCCTGGCCCCAAAGCACCACCTCGGGGTTGAGCGGTTCGCCAACACTCGCCACAAACCGGAGCGCTGACAGGTCGTGGCCTGCGGCCCGGTCCGCGCCGGCCTTCATAAGCATCCTCAGGGCTGTAGGGGCCGTGTACCAGACGGTGACGTGCTGGCCGGCAAGGATGCGGTACCAGCGGTCGGCCTCCATTTCCTCTTCGTCAACGATTGTGGTGACCCCGTGGACCAGCGGAGCGATCACGCCGTAGGACATCCCCGTGACCCATCCGGGATCGGCGGTGCACCAGTAGACATCGTCCGGGTGCAAGTCCAGTGCGAAGAGGCCCGTGGCATAGTGGGCTGCCACCGCGTCGTGGACGTGGAGGGCACCTTTGGGCGTGCCGGTGGTCCCGCTGGTGAAGTGCAGCAGGGCCACGTCGTCGCCCCGCGTCGCAGCGGTGGGGCCGGTGTGCGGTGCGGCCTTCATCAGTTCCGCCAGATCGAGTGTTCCCGGTTCGGCGGCACCGTTGGCGTCGGTCAGTAACACGTATTTAAGGTCGGGCAGGGTATCGCGAATCTGGCGGACTTTCCTGCGGTAGAGGGTCGTGGTGGTGATGAGGGCACGCCCGGATCCCAGCTGCAGGCGCTGCCGCACGGGCTCCGGTCCAAAGGCCGGAAACAGCGGGCAGAAGACGCTGGCGTTCTTGAAGGTTCCCAGCACGGCGACATACAACTCCGGGCTGCGGCCCGTCAACGAAAAGATCCGGTCACCACGCCCGATCCCGAGCTGGTCCAGGACAGCGGCAAACCGGTTCGTCTGCCCGGCAAGCTCGGCGTAGCTCATCGACCGGGTGGAACCGTCGGCGCGCACGAAGCGCAGGGCCGGATGGTGGGCGCGGGGGCCGGCAGCGTGGCGGTCCACCGCTTCATGGGCGATGTTGAGGCCGCCGCCCGGCAACCCGGACAATGCCTTGCGGGCTTCATCCCAGGTGAACCTGCGCTGCATTGATTCGTAATCCGGCAGGTTGGGCGGGACAGGGAAGCGGGAGATGTCTTTGGGGATCCGCGGCCAGCGGGTAAAGCCTTGGGTACCTGCCGTCATGCTCCCATCCGACACCTGCCGGGCAGTACCGGCAAGGGTAGAAAGTCCCGCCGGAGGAGCATCCTGGTGCCTGGGGGCTATGCCGACTCGGGCGGGGTCACTGTACCCGCGGTGTCACCGCCGTCGATGACGAACTCGGCCCCGGTGACGAACGAGGATTCGCTGGAAGCCAGGTAGAGAACGAGGTCGGCGACTTCCCCGGGATGGCCTATGCGGCCGAGTGCAACGCGGCTCATGTCCATGGCAAGGTCGGCAGTCATCGGGGTGGCAATGACTCCGGGATGGACGGAATTGACCCTGATGCCGCGCCGTCCCAGGTCCAGTGCAACGCTCTTGGTGAGTCCACGCACGCCAAATTTCGACGCCGTATAACCTGGGATCTGCTCATAGCCGCGAATGCCGGCGATGGAGGAGATGTTGATTATTGACCCCGCTTTGGACTGCTTCAGGGCCGGGATTGCAGCCTTGATGCCAAGGAATGTACCTGTCAGGTTCACGCCGATAACAGCGTTCCACTGTTCCAGGGTGTATTCCTCTATCGAGGCGAAGTTCACGATTCCCGCATTGTTCACCAGGATATGCAGGCCCCCGAACGTCTCTACCGCTGCACCCACGGCTGCCTCCCAGTCCAGCGGACTGGTCACATCAAGGTGAACGTAGAGTGCCCCGGAGCCCATGCGTTCTGCAGTGTCCTTTCCCTCGTCGTCGAGGATGTCACCTATCACCACCTTCGCCCCCTCCCCATGCAGCCGTGATGCCACGGACGCTCCAATCCCGCGCGCACCCCCGCTGATCAGCGCTACTTTGTCAATGACCCGTTCCATCTGATGCTCCTTCAGTGTGGTTGGTTCCGGTGATCACCGGATCGGTTGGTTTGCGTCCGGCGGGGCGGAGCCTAGAAACCGGACGGCTCGGTTTCGAGTTCCGGTTCCTGGGGCAGGTGTTCATGGTGCAGGGGCTGCAGCGCCGAGGTCTGCGGGACCCAGAACAATGCGTCGTAGCGTCTGCCCATCACGGTGGGCACGTAGTTGCCCTTCTCCCGTTGCGGGTTGTAAACCACTCCGATGGCCCGGTGCCCGCGCCAGCTGGAGAGCCAGTGCCCGTCCCGGTGCGCGCCGAATACCAGCGTGGACGGGCCTTCCAGTGCCTGGTGCAGCAGGTCCTCATGGCTGCCGGGCAGGGCGTCAGGGACAGCCATCACCTGTTCCGGGGATCCCCAGGCGCGGGCCGCCGTGACGGATCCCTGATAGGACGCGAACCCCACCAGCGCCACCGTCCCGTGATGCCGGCGGCGCATAAGCTCACCGATGTTGACCATGCCGTCCATTGCCATATCGGTGGCGCGGGCATCACCGATGTGCGTGTTGTGCGCCCAGATGAGCCCCTTGGACCCGGCGCCGTGGTGGCGGGCCAGCCGGTCAATGGTGTCGCTCATATGGTGGTCACGTATGTTCCAGGATTGCTGGTCGCCCCGCACCATAGTCCGGTAGTAGCGTTCGGCGTTGGCTGCGACAATAGCGTTCTGCACTGCGTCAAATGCTGCGGGATCGTCCTCCACGTGTCCGGTGGTGTGGCGGTGCACTGCGGCCAGCAGCGCCACGACATCGGCTTCGCACGACTGGGGCACCAGGCGGGAGCTCAATGCGTACCGCTGCGGGTCCTCACGGAACGGAACAAAGCACTGCCACGCCCGCAGGGCGGATGGTACGTCACTTGGTGCGTTGGCATCGAGCCAGCCGAAGATCTCCCGCAGGGAATCCCACAGTGAATAGACATCGAGCCCGTAGAAACCTGTTCTCCGGTTTTCTGGCCGGCCCAGGTTCCACTCGCGAAGCCACGCTATGAACGTGGCAATCTCATGGTTGGCCCACATCCACGTGGGCCAGCGTTCGAAGCCGGCAAGGAGCTGCCGGGCATCGAGGTCCTGGTCGCCCTGGCCCCGCACCCACCGGTTGATCCGCCAGCAGTCCGGCCAGTCACCCTCGACACCGATCCAGGTGAACCCGTGCTCTTCAATGAGCCTGCGGCTCAGTACTGCCCGCCAGTGGTAATACTCCCGGGTGCCGTGCGAGGCCTCTCCGAGGCAGACGAACCGCGCCGGCGCGCAGAGGTCAACCAGGCCGTCAAGGCTGCCCGCCCTTTCCAGCGGGCGGGCCAAGGCCCGGATCCCCTCGAGTTCCGGCCCGTGCCCGTGGCTTGACTGCCCGCTGCCGACGCTCATTGCAGCAGCTCCCGGCTGTTTTCCTCCTGCCGGGACGGCAGGAGGAACCGGCTGAACCATCCGGCGGCGAGTGTGGCAGCCCGCGCCAAGGTCCCAGGCTCTTCGAAAAGATGGGTTGCATCCGGGACGATTTCCAGCCGTGCCGGGGCGCGCATGAGGGCCAGGGCCTGCCGGTTGAGCGCCAGCACCTGGGTGTCCGCACCACCCACTATCAGCAAGGTGGGGGCCCGTACGGCCGCAAGCCGGGAGCCGGCCAGGTCCGGCCTGCCTCCCCGCGAGACGACGGCGGCGATGTTCGCATCGGGTTCGGCGGCAGCCCATAGCGCTGCCCCGGCGCCAGTGCTTGCCCCGAAGTAGCCGGTCCGGCCGCGCCCGCCCTGCTGGATGTTGAGCCACCGGTTTGCCGATCCAAGCCGCCCTGCCAGCAGCGGAATATCGAACACGTTGGCCCGGTTGACCTCCTCGGCCGGCGTCAGGAGGTCAAGCAACAGCGTGCCCAGGCCCGCTTCGTGCAGGACGGAGGCCACGAACCGGTTACGGGGACTGTGCCTGCTGCTGCCGCTGCCATGGGCGAAGATCACAAGGCCTTCACAGCCTGTGGGACGGAAGAGGCTGCCGAGGAGCCGCACGTTCCCGGCGGGAATCTCCACCTCATCTTCGGCGCCATCGTTTTGAACGCCCTCTGAGCCGGACCGGTGCAGGGTGCGGGCGGCCGCGTCCAGCAGCCGCACCACCTCGTCATCCTCCGTGGGCGAGAAGTCGTGGTAGTAGTAGCCAACGGCCTGGAAGTCCCGGGGTGAAGCCAGGCATACGACGTCGTCCGCTTCCTTGAACGAAGCAACCGTCCGGGCGGGCGCGACGGGAACGGCAAGGACGACACGTGCCGCGCCCAGGTGCCTGGCCACCTGGCAGGCGGCCCGCGCGGTGGAGCCGGTGGCAATGCCGTCGTCGACAATAATGGCTGTGCGCCCGTCGAGGTCAAGGCGCTCCCGCCCCTGCCGGTAGCGGGCAAGGCGCTGCTCCAGGAGCCCACGTTCCTTCCGTTCGACCGTCCGCAGGTCTTCCTCCGTGACGCGTGCCAGCGAGAGGACGCGCGCGTCGAGAACCCGCACGCCGTCCTCTCCGATGGCCCCCATGGCGACCTCGGGCTGGAACGGAACCCCCAGTTTCCGCACCACTATCACGTCCATCGGCGCATCAAGGGCCTTCGCCACTTCGAACGCCACCGGGACCCCGCCCCGGGGCAGTGCCAGCACCACAACATCCCCGCCGCGGAACGCGGCCAGCCGTTGTCCCAGGCGCCGGCCGGCATCGGTTCTGTCAACAAACTCGAACATCACGGGTTCACCTGTCGTGGAGCAGTTCCCCGCCGTGCAAGTCGGTCCCCGGCGTCCAGGACATCCGCAGGACAAAATGGGCGTCGGAGGTGCCCTTGGCGATCAAAGCGCCCGCGTCCCCGGCCAGTTTCACCCCGAATTCGATCTCCATCTGGTCCGGGGCCAGCTCCGCCATGGCCTCGAGCGCTGCAGCAGCTGCCGGGCGGACGCTGGCGAGGGCATCTTCCAGGCGCCTGCCGACGTCAAGGATTCCCTGCTCATTCCGGGCCGGATGGTTCACGCCGTAGCTGTTGTCGTCAGCCTCGACCAATACCGTCCCGGAACCAACCTCGTACCGCAGTACTTCAGTCATGGCGAAACGACACTGCTAATGCGACATGCGCATGTTGTGGCGGACGTCAATACTGGGCCGGATGGCCACCGCGGTGACCACCAGGGCTACAGCCCCGGCTATCCAGCAGGTCAAGGCCGCCCCCGTTGCAGAGGTGTAGGAGCCCAGCCACGGGGAGAGAACCAGCCCGGCAGCGAGGACCGCCTGCGCGTATTCCATGGCAGGTGTTCCGGGCAGGGCCAGGTTAACGAGGCCGCTGACTGCCAGGAGCCCGCCGAGAACGAGCATCAGGGTGGTTGACATGCCTTCCTGCCGGGTGAACAGAACCGCGGCAGCGGTGAAAATTCCGGCGGCGACGGCCACATAGTCCTGCCACCGATACCACTTCTTCACTTCATTTTCCTTTCTCAGTTACTGGCCCCGGGTTATTTCGATCTTCTGTGGCGCCGGCTGCTGGGCCGCCGTCGGAACGGGTGCCCGGACCTCCAGCACCCCGTCCTTGTAGGACGCTGTAATGTCTTCCGGTTTGACGCCGTCGGGGAGGGCGAGCCTGCGGACGAACGAACCGTAACGGAACTCTGACCGGTAACTGTTCTTGGCCTTCTGCTCGGACTTCTCGCGCCGCTCAGCCTTGATTTCAAGACCCCCGTCGACGAGGGAAATATTGACATCCTTATCCGGGTCGACCCCTGGCAGTTCGGCTTTAACCACAAGGGTGTCACCCTCCACCGATTCCTCCACCCGTATGCCGGATGCGGATGTGTCGCCTTCGAACAGCCTTTCCAGCATGTCCATCGGCGAGCGCCGGGTGTCAAACCATTTCATGAGATCAGCCACGGTTGCCTCCTTGCACTGGTGACCGTCGGGTGGATACCCGACGGATTAATCCTCGGAGCCGGGCGGATGCGGACGTAGAGGCTTTGGTCCCCAGCCTTCGGAGACGTTGGAAAGCAGGGCCTCCGCCCAGGCGCGGGCCTTGTCCAGTTCGCCGCTCCTCAGCGGCCCTTCCGTTCCCTGCACATAAAACAGTGCCGGGTCCGAGATGATGCGGGCACCGCCTTCCTTCAGCATCCTGGTCATCTTCCTGGCGGCGTCGCCGTGGATGAAGAACCTGATGCGGGTATCGAATGCGGCCGCATTGATGCCTTGGAGCCGGCCGTTGCCGAGCTGTGCCAGGAGGGCTGTGACCCTCGCGGTTGGCCGCCACCCGTTCACGGGGGAACCAACGACCAGGAGGTCGCCCGGCGCCAGGGCACGGAGATCGAACTCCGGTACCGGCACCGCCGACGCGTGCAGCGGGTGGAGTTTGCCGGCAATCGCTTCGGCCACGGATTGGGTGTTCCCGTAGGCGGAGTCGTAAACGATATGTGCTTTCATGCTGCCTCCCTGGTGTTGTGGTTGATGGCGTGCGGACTAGAACCTGTGGCGCCGGAAGCGCTTGTCCACCGCCACCACGAGGGAGGCGAGCAGGGCGATCCCCAGGATCCGCAGCCATGCCTCACCGCCGATCGGTGCCGTGTGGAAGAGTTCGTTCATGGCCGGGGTGTAGGTGATGGTCAGTTGTGCGGTGGCCTGCACCAGGACGCCCAGGATGACCCAGCGGTTGCTGAACGGGCCGATCCGCCAGCCGGAACGGGTAAGGGACCGGCAGCTGAAAAGGTAGAACAGTTCCACGGCCACGAAGAGGTTGACCGCGGCGGTCCGTGCTTCGGCCAGTGAGGCGCCGGCGGCCAGTTCGAGTTCGAAGATCCACCAGGTGCCCGCCACGAGCAGCGTGGACACCAGCAGGATCCGGAGTGTGAGGGTCCAGGTCAGCAGGGGCCGGTCGGGTGCCCTGGGCGGCCGTGACATCAGGCCTGGCTCCTTCGGTTCGAACGCCAGCATGAGCCCCAGGGCAACGGCGGTTGTCATGTTGATCCACAGGATCTGGGTGGGCAGGACGGGCAGTGTTGTCCCCAGGAGGATGGCAACGAGGATCACCAGGCCTTCACCCATGTTCGTGGGCAGGGTCCATACGATGAACTTGGTCAGGTTGTCGAAGACGTTGCGGCCCTCCTCGACGGCCGCCTCGATGGTGGCGAAGTCGTCATCGGTCAGGACGATGTCTGCCGCTTCCTTCGCGACCTCCGTACCTGCGCGCCCCATGGCGATCCCAACGTTGGCCTGCCGGAGGGCCGGGGCGTCGTTGACGCCGTCGCCCGTCATGGCCGCCACATGGCCGCCGGACTGCAGCGCGCCGATCAGGCGGAGCTTTTGTTCCGGGGTGACCCGTGCGAAAACCGTTGCCCGCTCCACGGCCCCGGGCAGTTGCTCCTCAGGTATGGCGTCCAGTTCGGTTCCGGTCAGCGCCGTCCCGTCCGCCCGGCCGGCGCGAAGGCCCACTGCCTTGGCGATGGTGGCTGCCGTGCCCACATGGTCCCCAGTGATCATTTTCACCGCCACCCCCGCCTCAAGGCAGGCCCGCACTGCAGCCGCCGCCGCTTCACGGGGCGGGTCGAGCATGGCCTGGAGCCCGGTCAGCACCAGTTTGCCCTGCAGGAGTGCTTCCTCGAGTCCGGCTTCCGGAGGCACCCGCACCATGGCCGTGGCGAGCACCCTCAACCCGGTGCCGGCAAAATCGTGGGCAGCATCAAGGACCGCCTCCCGGGACAGGGACATGCTGTTACCGCGGCTGTCCATACCGGCATCGCAGAGGTCCAGCACTTTTTCCAGTGCACCCTTCACCAGCACGATGGAGTGCGCCGCGCCTGATCCGTCGGCGGAGATCGGCGCGTGCAGTGTGGCCATGTACTGGCGTTCGGAGGTGAAGGGCAGTGCGCCGGCACGGGGACTGGCAGCCAGGAACCGGCCGATATCGACGCCCCCTTTGCCGGCCGCCACCAGCATCGCCGCTTCCGTAGGGTCGCCCTGCGCCTGCCACACCTTGCCTTCGCGGACGACCCTGGCGTCATTGCAGGCACCCCCTGCAATGAGGGACCAATACAGTGCGGCATCGCCGGCCGCCGGTGTCGCCGCTTCCGTTCGCCAGACAGGCGCTTCAACGCCGGCCGCACGGACCTGCCCCTCAGGGCCGTAACCGGACCCGGTTACCCCATACCGGCCCGACGGGGTCCACAGGGACCGCACCGTCATCTGGTTTTCCGTAAACGTGCCGGTCTTGTCCGAGCAAATCACCGTCGTGCTGCCCAGCGTTTCGACGACCGGCAGGCGGCGGACCACAGCGCGGCGCCGGGCCATCCGGCGGACCCCGATTGCCAGGGTCACGGTGACGGCGGCAGGCAGCCCTTCCGGGATGGCTCCCACCGCGAGCGCGACGGCGGCAGTGAACATTTCTGCCGGCTCCTGCCCGCGTGCCACGCCGGCGAGGAACGCGACGGCGGCGAGGGCCAGGATGGCCACCGTCAGCGTCGTGCTGAACCGGGCCAGCTTCTGCGTCAGGGGCGTGGCAACAGGCCGGACGGCGCCCACGAGCCGGTGGATTTCCCCCAGTTCGGTTTCACCGCCGATGGCGACGACCACGCCGGCGCCGGTACCGGCCGTGACCAGGGTTCCGCTGTAGACCATGTTCCGGCGGTCAGCCACAGGTGTGGTGGGCGGCAGGACCACCTCGTCCTTTTCCACCGCTTCGGATTCGCCCGTCAGCGCCGACTCGTCCGCGCGCAGGCCGGAAAGCCGGACCAGGCGCAGATCCGCGGGCACCTTGTCCCCGGCTTCGAGCAGGACAAGGTCTCCCGGAACAAGCTCCTCCGAGGGAATCTCCATCCTTCGCCCGTCCCTGACCACCACGGCCCGGGTTCGGACGAGGGAGTGCAGCGCATCCAGCGCGGCCTCTGCCCGGACTTCCTGGACGAAGCCGATCACTGTGTTGACGAGGACGACGGCGAGGATCACGACGGCGTCCAGATATTCACCGAGCAGTCCGGCGACGGCCGCGGCGGCCAGCAAAACGTAGACCAGGGGATTGTTGAACTGGCGCGCGAGTTTCCGCAGGACGCCCCCGCTGCGCGAACGGGGCAGCACGTTCGCACCGAACTGGGTGTGCCGGCGCGTCGCCTCTGCGGAGGCCAGGCCGCGCATGTGGTCGGTTTCGAGGAGCAGGACAACCTCGTGCAGCGGCAGGCCGTGATGGGCCGCGTCCGCTGTTCCGTTGCGGGCGGGCACAGGCTTCCGGCCGGTGCGCCGGTCCTGCCGGGTCTGGTTCACTGTCCTGGCTCTCCTGGTCTGGTTTCAAACAGCGGTATCGGGCAGGCAGTTTTACGGGGCAAGCAGTGCATCGAGGGTGACGAAGCCGTAACCAGCGGCACGGATCCTGTCGATGAGGACGGGCAGGGCGTCCGCATCCAGGGTGGTGCCGTCGTCGGGATTGGAACCCAGGTGCATCAGCACGATCTCACCGGGCTGAAGCGCCGCCAATGTCCGGTCGGCAACAGTCTGTGCGGTGATGCCGCCGCTGGTGCCCTTCCATCCCAGCGTGTCGATTGTCCAGCGGACGGCGACGTAGCCGAGGTTGTTGACGGCAGCGATGGTGCGGGGGTCGCGTTCGCCGTAGGGGAACCGGAACAACGGCCGCGGATCGCCTCCCGCTGCCAGGATCACCTGCTCTGCCCCGCGGACCTGCTGGCTGATCTGCCCTTCGCTAAGTCCGGTAAAACCGGGATGGGTCATGGAGTGGTTGGCGAGCCGGTGGCCCGCGCCGGTAATTTGTACCACTCCGGCCGGATTGGCTTCGGCCCAGTTGCCCGTGAGGAAAAACGTCGCTGCCACCTGCTTGGCGGACAGCGTTGCCAGGATCTTAGGCAATCCCGCCGCATTGGCACCGGCGTCGAACGTCAGCGCCACCACGCGCCCGGCTCCGGGGATCACTGTCAGGTCCTGGTTGCGCAGGGTCCCCGGGAACGCCGGTGGCGGTTCGGGGCCGGGCTCTGTCGGCGTCTCCGGGGGTACCTCGACCGGAGGGACGGTAGCCGGCGGTTGAACCGGTGCCTGGCCTGCTTCCGGCGTATCATCCGGGGATTGCAGGGGCTGCGGCGTGGAGCTTGCCGGGCTGGTGGGGGAGGCTGGTGCCGGCGGCTCGGCCGTTGGCTGCGGCCCGGCCTCCGGGGGACGGAACACAAGGACCAGTATGACGGCGACAAGCAGAAGGGCCAGGGCGGCTCCCATGGCCACCACCCGCCGTCGTCCGCCCTGCTGTGGCGTCGTCAACGGCCAGGCCCTGACGCCGTCCTGCCCACCGGATCGTCCTTAGGACTTCTGGGGGTGCTTTTCGGGCGTGTGCACCACCAGCACGGGGCAGTGGGAATGGGCCACCAGGGCCGAACTGACCGAACCCAGCAGCAGGCCGCCAAAACCGCCGTGCCCGCGCCTGCCGACCACGATCATGTCCGCCTCGCGACTGGCCTCGATCAGGGACTCCCGCGGATGCCCGCGGACCAGGTTGGGCACAACGTTCGACGGCGTGCTGTCGCCAAACGCCGTGACAAGCGCTTCGTTGAGGATCTGGCCGGCCCGTTCTTCGAAGCCTTCGATGCCCACCATCACGTAGCCCGCATAAACCTGGGGGTAGTCCCAGTAGGCATTGGCCAGGACTTTGGCCCCCAGGGGCAGCGCAAGGCGCTGGGCCTGCCGGAGTGCTTCGATGGAGGCGTCCGAGCCATCCACCCCCACAAGGATCCGGGTGAACGGTCCTTCTGCGATATCCATGTCAGCTCCTTGTACGGGCGGTGCGGTCATCGGCCATAATCTCCCGGCCGGCGCCGGCGAAGGTAGGGCCTAAAGTCACTGCGGAACCGGCCCCGGCCCCGGACCCGGACCTGGCGCGGGCAGGTCAGCGGGTCCGGAGTCGAGCCGGAAGGGCGGATACTCGTCCCGCATCAGGGCGGTATAGGCGATTACCCGATAGATCCAGCGGTTGATGCCGAGTATCAGGTCGAACAGCGGGCGCTGGTACCGGCCGGTGAAGAGCAGGATGACCAACGCAACCAGGACCAGGACACCCAGCAGGGACAATCCCGTGCTCCTCTCGTAGGTTGTGCCGAGGTCGGTGGTTTCCGCCCGCCACGACCAGCTGGTGCCCGCCAGCGCGGCAACGATGAGCAGGTGCGGGATGGCCAGCAGCCACCACTTGACCAGCACCAGACCGCGGGAAAGCCGGGCCGGGTAATCCACCTCGAAGTCGGCGGGGTAGCTGGTACGGGCCAGGGTGAAAGGCGGGTAGAGATCCGTGCCGGCGGCGGTGAAGGCGTAAAACGCCACCCGCCAGTTCCAGCGCAGGACACCTACGTTGAAATCGAAGAGAGCCCGCGGATACCGCCCGGTGAACAGGATGGCGAACCCGGCAACAACCGTGGCGACCAGGAACGCAAACCAGAGGAAGGCCAGCAGGATGACATGCGGGATGGCCAGGAACCACTTCACCAGCCACATGGCGCGGGACAGCCCTGGGTCGAGATAGCCGGTGAGCCGGGCAGGGTACGGTGCCAGTTCCCCTTGCCCGGCTGCCTCCAGCGGGCGGACCTGTGGCGGTCCGTCGGGCGGTGCTGCTGGCGACCCGGGGTGCGGTGCGGCGGGCGGTCCCGCCGTGCCCGCATATCCGGGTGCAGAGCGGGGGTAGCCCGGTGCAGGGCCGGGGAACGCGGGAGGCGGCGCCTGCGGGCCATGCGGCGCCGGGCCGGCGTGCCGTCCCAGTCCCATGGCGCCGAGCACCAGCAGCGGAACCCCGATGGCCAGGGCAATGGCGCCTCCCACCAGGAGTCCGGTGGCTGCGGGCCTGATCAGTCCGGACCGTGCGCCCGCCTCCAGCCGCGCGTCCACGCCCTGGCTTGCGTCCGCGTTCATGAGGACGATGGCCCAGTTGCCGGCCGCAAGGTCCCAGGTGAGCTCCTGTTCACCGGCACCGGAAGCGGAGGCTGTCCAGAACGCCTGCCCGGCCGGCGGTGCCGGCACGGCAGCGCCCGGGATGTCACGGTACTCCGCGCGGAAGGGCGTCATTTCCACGTCGAGCAGTTCCGAATGGTGGACGCCCGCAAGGTAGGTTTCGACGTCGTCGCGCGGCGCGATGCCGATGAAGATCTCCCTGGCAGGGTCAACGGCGGTGGCGCGGAGCCGCAGGGTCCCGACATCGAAGGGGAGCTGCGGGGGAACGCCTTCGCCGACGGCGTCAAGCGGCGGCGAGGTCAGGGCATGGGATCCTACGGAGAGCCGCGCGGTGCCGGTTGTGAAATACCCGTCGCCCTGGGCAGACCCCAGCGCCATGGCCACCGCACCGCCTGCCAGGGCTGCCAGGCCCAGCAGCGAAAACACGATGCCCAGGATGAGCAGGAGCACTGCAGCAGTTTTTCTCATGGTGTCGAACCTTGCGAACAGGGGCCATGGCGGGAGGACGGGGAGGGAATCCCGTACCGTGCGCCTAGATCTTGTCCTGCATGGCCTGGAGCCGGGTGATGACCGTAGGGCATGGCAGGTGCTTGAGCACCCCGTGCGCTGTCGACCCCAGCAGGAGCCTCTTGAAGCCGCCCCTGCCGCGGCTGCCCACGACCAGCATCCGCGCTCCGGAGGCTGCATGGATCAGGGCATCGGCGGGATCCCGTTCGGTGTCCAGCACCTGGCGCACTTTCAGGTCGGGATAATCCTGTTCGAGCCCGGCGACGGTCTCGGAAAGCACAACGCGTTCCTCTTCGGCGATCATTTCCGCCAGGCTGGCCGGTGACAGGCCGATGTCCGTAACGGCATCCGGTGTCCGGACGGCATACACAACCGTGAGTTCGTCGCCTTCCCGGTCCGCCTCGGCGGCAGCGAACGCCACGGCCTGGGTCGCTTCCCGGGACCCGTCAACGCCCACCACGATTCCGGTGCGCCCGTTCAGGTCCTGGGTCCCCACCACGGCAACCGGGACTTTGGCGGAAGCGGCTACCTGGAGGGCCCGGTCAGCCAGGGAACCGCCCAGGTGTCCGCTTCCGGATCCCACCACCAGCATGGACGCCTTGCCTGAATACCGTGCAAGTTCGCCTCCAACACTTCCGTTCAGGAGGCGGGTGGTTACCGGGACAGGGAAGGCGCCCCGGATCCGCCCTGCCGCGGTTTTCAGGAGCTGGTCGCCGGCCTCCTCGAGGACGCCGAACCACGGGTAGGGATCGGCCACCCAGCGGTCGTCCACCACATGCAGGATGACCAGCGGCAGGCCGGCGCGTTCGGCGCGGCGGGCGGCCCACAACACTGCCTCCTGGCTTTGCGCGGATTCATTGGTGCCGACGGCGATTGGTTTACGTGATGTCATGGCCCGGTCTTCCTCCTGGTGCAGATGCTGTACACCTCCAACATTGGTGGCCAGGGAGGGGGGAGTTGTAGGGCCAAAGGTCATCATGGCGCCGGGCAGGGCTGTATCTTCGGAGACGGCCTCAGCGCGTGGCTTTCACCTCACGTGCAGCCGGCTTCCGCCGCGGCGCCGCACTGCGGACGGCACCGATGCCGGCTGCCACCACCAGTGCGATGGCCGCCCCCTGCGTCCAGTTCAGCTGCTGTCCGAGCAGGACAAGGCCGGCGACGGCAGCGACGGCGGGGGAAGTGCAGGTCAGCACGGAGAAGACAGCGGCGGAAATGCGGCGCAGGGCCACCATCTCCATGGCGTAGGGGACGGCGGAGGACAGCAACGCCACAGCCAGTCCCAGTGCGAGGATGCCCGGTTCGAAAAGGGCCGGCCCGGCGGTCCATAAGGCGCCGGGAAGGGACACGGCAGCGCCGATGGCCATGCCCAGGGCCAACCCGTCGAATCCGCGGAACATGGCGCCGGCCTTCGCGTTGCAGAGGATGAATGCCGCCCAGGCAGCAGCCGCGCCGAGTGCGAAGCAGACGCCTGCCAGGTCGAGGTCGGCCGGGGCGCCCCGGCCCAGGAGCGCAACGCCTGCCAGGGCCATTGCTGCCCACAGCAGGGAGCGGACCTTCCGGCTGACCGCCACCGAGAGAATGAGCGGACCCAGCACCTCCAGGGTGATAGCGGTGCCAAGCGGCAGCCTGGCGATGGCCTCGTAGATCAGGCTGTTCATCGCCGCCAGCGACACACCCAGGCCCAGGGCAGCAGACCACGCCGGCGCGGAATGCCCCCTTAACCGCGGCCTGGCGACGGCAAGGAGCACGACGGCGGAGAACACCAGCCGGAGCGCGGCAAGCCCCAGCGGGCCGGCGGCGGGAAAGACAGTCACAGCCAGGGCGGCACCGGCCTGCTGGCACACCACCGCCGCCAGGACCAGGAGGACGGCAGGGGTGGAAGGGCGCGGCTGGGATCCGGCGGCAGGCGGGCGGACGGTCGGCATGGTTACAAGGCTAGGCAAGGGGCCGCGGCGGGGGAAATGCGGGCGCACGCGGTTTTGGGGTGCAGATCCTGTTTCCCCTAAGGTTGATGCTCGATGAAAGCCCTTGACCAGCAGCCCGAGCAGCGCCGCGCCCGCCGCGGTCCTGTATTTGTAGACACGTCAGGCCGCCGGCTGCGGCTGGCCAAGGTGGGCGGCCTGGCGGCGCTGGGGCTCGTGGCGGCGTACGTCGCGCTGCTGCTGGTTGCCTTCATTGGCGGCTCCAACGTCCCGGCACCCTACCTGCCCCTGCCTGCCGCGGCCGGTAAGCCGGAGCTGCCCCCGCCTCCGCCGGCCCCGTTGTCCGGTGCGGGGGACCGGCCTGCAGAAACACCGGCGCCCGCCCCGGTTGCGGCTTACGCCCCGGGACCCGGAGCCGAGCCCGGGAACGTTCCCGCCGTCCCGCCGGCCGAAATCACCCCCGCCCAGCCCGCCGAGCCTGCTGCGCCCGCAGCCGTGCCGGTACCGGCGGATGACGCAACGGCGCCGGGCATGAGCGGCACCGACCCCGGCATGAGCGGCGCTGCCCCCGGGCAGGCAACGCGGCCCACAGCACCCGCCCACCCGTGATGCGCCGCCCGAACCCCGGCTCCGGTCCCGCCAACGTCAAGGCTCACTGGATCGTTCTCCTGGCCGTCGTGTTCGCCCTGGGTGTTGCACTGGCCGTGCAGGGATATATGCACCACCTGGGCGGAGTCGGGTACGCATCGCCGGCTCCTGGCACGTCCGCCGATACCGTTCCGGCTTCCGTATCCCAGGGCGGCCCCGTGGTGGACGCCCGCGGGGGGACCGTGCGGACGGTGAGCCCGCCGGACCGGACGCTGGCCCTGACCTTCGACGACGGCCCGGACCCTGTCTGGACGCCGCAGATCCTGGATGTGCTGCGCAAGCACCAGGTCCACGCGACGTTCTTCGTGGTTGGCTCGGCTGCAGTGGACAATCCCGAACTGGTGCGGCGCATCGCCGCTGAAGGCCACGAAATCGGTGTCCACACGCTCACCCATACCGACCTTGGAGCTGCAGAGGGGTGGCACCGGGATCTCGAAGTGCAGGGCGCGCAGGACGCCATTGTCGGAGTGACCGGCCAGGCCGTTTCCCTGCTGCGGCCGCCTTTCAGCTCCGGCAACGGGGAGCTCACTGATGGCACCTGGTCCGCCATGCAGGGGCTGGCGGACAGGGGCTACCTCACCGTGCTGAGCAGCCTGGACAGCAAGGACTGGGAGACTCCGGGCGCCGCGGAGATTGAACGCAACGCCACGCCGGCGGGGGACCAGGGCCAGGTCATCCTGATGCACGACGGCGGGGGCGACCGGGCCCAGACCGTTGCGGCCCTGGACGCCTCGCTTTCCCGGTACGCGGACCAGGGGTACCGCGTCACTTCGGTGGGTGACGCCATCGGCATCAACAGCATGCGGCCTGCCTCCACTGTTGAACAGGCCAGCGGCTGGGCCCTTGTGTGGGGCATCCGCTTGAGCGACTTCGTTGTCACAGCCATCTCGTGGGGGCTGGTCGCGGCCGGTGCGGTGACCTTCATCCGGGCCGTCCTGGTCATCTTTTTCGCCGCCCGGCACAGCCGCGCGGCGCGCCGGCTGCACGGCAGCGGGCGCGGCAGGCGCAGGTCGGACGTCCTGGTCCGGCCTGAGGTCACCGAACCGGTGTCGGTCATCGTTCCCGCCTACAACGAGGCCGCCGGGATTGAAGCCGCGGTCCGGTCAATCGCCGCATCCACGCACCCGGTGGAAATCATCGTCGTGGACGACGGCTCAACCGACGGTACGGCCGATATCGTCGATGCCCTGGGGCTCCCGGGGGTGGTTGTGATCCGCAAGGAGAACGGCGGCAAACCCTCCGCCCTGAACGCCGGGCTGCACGCGGCGGCCCACGACCTTGTGGTGATGGTTGACGGCGACACCGTGTTCGAACCGGACACGGTCCACGCCCTCATCCAGCCCTTCACCGACCCGCGGGTGGGCGCTGTCTCCGGCAACACAAAAGTCGCAAACCGCGGCGGGGTCCTGGGCGCCTGGCAGCATATCGAATATGTGGTGGGCTTCAACCTCGACCGCAGGCTGTTCGACGTCGCGGAATGCATGCCGACCGTGCCGGGCGCCATCGGGGCCTTTCGGCGGGACGCCCTCCTGAAGGTCGGCGGCGTCAGCGATGACACGCTGGCCGAGGACACGGACCTGACCATGGCATTGTGCCGTGACGGCTGGCGGGTGGTCTACCAGGAGGACGCCCGTGCCTGGACCGAGGCGCCGGCAAGCCTCGGCGCCCTCTGGCGCCAGCGCTACCGCTGGTGCTACGGCACGCTGCAGGCGATGTGGAAGCATCGGGGCGCCGTACTGCAGACCGGTGCTGCCGGCAAGCTGGGCCGGCGGGGACTCGGTTACCTGCTGGTCCTGCAGGTGCTGCTTCCCCTGTTCGCGCCCATCGTTGACGTCTTCGCGATCTACGGCCTGATCTTCCTTGACCCGCTCCGCATTGCAGCCCTGTGGCTGGTTTTTCTGGCCGTGCAGTTCCTGATGGCCGCCTACGCGTTCCGGCTGGACAAGGAGCGGCTGCGGCCACTGTGGACCCTTCCACTGCAGCAGTTCGTCTACCGGCAGCTGATGTACCTGGTGGTTATCCAGGCGGTGGTGACGGCCCTGGCGGGCGTCCACCTCCGGTGGCACCGGATGGAAAGGTACGGCAGCCTGCGCGTCCCGGCCGCAGGCAGCGAAACGTAACCCTGGACGTCCGGCGCGGGGAAGGCACGCCGTCCGCTGCGGCTAAGGGCCGTGAGAGCCGCCTCTCGCTACGCAAATAGGGGGCATTGTTGATTGACTTTCCTTGTCAACCTGAGGATGCTCAATCTTACAAATTCACCGCACTAAACCCTGCTCAGATCGGGTCGCCATGGACAACGATGACTATGGAAACTTTGAATTGGATCTTTTGAAGTCCTGGCAGCTGCGCCAGGGCGGGGAAGTGGTCCATGTGGCCGCCCGCCAGCAGCGGCTCATCGCGGTGCTGGCCGTGCGGGGTGACAGCCTCCGCAACTATGTCGCCGGTCTCCTCTGGCCCGAATATCCGGAAGCCAAAGCCTTGGAAAGCCTCCGCGTCACAGTCCATCTGGTTACCCGCCAACTTCCGGGGCTGGTCATCAAAAAGGGGCCGGTGCTGTCCCTGGATGCGCGCACCATTGTGGATTTGCACCGGGTCCGCACGGCCCTCAAGGCCGCCGGCACGGCGGATTATGCCGCGGCGGAAATTCTGCTGCAGGACCTGCGCGGCCTTGATTTCCTGCCCGGCTGGTATGAGGACTGGGTGCTGTTCGAGCAAAGCAGGCTCCGGCACGACCAGCTGCGTGCCTTTACCCTTCTGGCGCACCGGTTCACCGACGCCGGTGACTACGGTGCTGCTGCCGATGCGGCAGTGGCGGCCCTTGAACTCGAACCCCTTTACGAGAGTGCGGTGCGGGTCCTCGTCACGTCGGAACTGGCCCAAGGCAACCTTGCCACGGCGCTGCTCGCCTACGACAAGTACCAGGAACAACTCCAGCGTGACATGGGGGTGCCGCCGTCGGAGGGGCTGAGGCACCTGGTGGCCGGCATCAGGCCGCAGGCGCCTTCCCCGCTGCTGGCTGCGCAGGAACCGCTAGTCGCCGTCCTTGACAGCGGCCTGGGCCAGCAGCCACTGCTGCACAACGCGTAGGGCCTGCTCCGCATCAGCGGTGGAGACGGTGGTCCGCTCCGCGGCGGACGTACCGCCGTACGTGATCCGGGCCCGGAAGCCGCCGCCCTGGGCGCCGCGCTCATGCCAGGTGCTGACGACCAGCGTCCCGGCGTCCGGGACGGAGCTCCCGTCCGGTGTGCCACCGGATCCGTCATCCCTGCGCATGATGCCCCCACTTTCAGTCAGCAACGCAACCCTTTCCCGGGCTGAGACCGGTGTCCGGCCCTGCGCCCTGCCGGCCAGGATGCTTCCCGTTGCCGCGGCCCTAAACCGAACTGGCTCTCATCCTGCCGCACAACTCCGGGGCAACGGTTTACCTTTAGTAAATATTCACGCAAAATTGAGCCTTTCCGGGCGCGCCGCCGCCTCCAGCGAACCACCCCTCCGTTACCCGGCCATGACGGGGCCCCGGTGACCGAAGCCGCCTGGGGCCTGTAACGCCGTCGTAACGGCATGCATGATCAACTGCCACCGCTGCCCGCAGGCCCGCGGGAGCGGGAAGATTTGGCGGAAGAGGGACAGGCAATGGGCACCGCAGGCGACGATGGCAGGCTCCCCATCATCTATGTCCGTGGCTTCGCCGGCACCGGATCGGCCATCAACAGCGCGGTGGACGATCCGTTCTACGGATTCAGCCAGGGCTCGGTCCACGTCCGGGCGGACAGCCGCGGCAGGGCGCAGTTCCACCAGTTCGAATCACCCATGCTGCGCCTCATCACGGACCACAACTACGAGGTGCCGGTCCACGGGGACCAGTCGGCGTTCCTCAACGGTGCCGATCCCGGAAGCGTCAACCCCGCATCGGTCTGGATCCACCGCTTCTACGACGACTCCGCCGATACATTCGCCGACGGCCCGGTGCCCTTCTCCTTCGAGGCGGCAGCCCGGGACCTGTTCAAACTCATCAAACTGGTTTTGGACCGGACCGGGGCGCCCAAGGTCTTCCTGGTGGCCCACTCGATGGGCGGGCTCATCTGCCGGTCCCTGCTGCAGCGGGTCATCCCCGAGGAACTGGCGGACGGCGCCGGCACCATCGATCCCGCGGCCGGCGCCAGATACGTCGCCAGGGTCTTCACCTACGCCACCCCGCACGGCGGCATCAACTTCGCCATCGGGTTCGGCTGGCTGGAGCGCCTGCGCGACGCCACCGGGATCCAGGGGGCGGACATCTTCGGGCCGGACCGGATGTACGACTACCTCACCCCGCCGGCCCTGCGGCGGCAGCTGGGCAGGGACGCCTTCAAGGGCACGGAGATTCCCGACGGCGGGTTCCCGGCCGCGGAGCTCTTCTGCCTGGTCGGGTCCAACCCCGAGGATTACGACGTTGCCTTCGGTCTGTCGTCCAAGGCCGTGGGCGCACGCAGTGACGGGCTGGTCCAGATCGACAATGCGGCCGTCCGGGGCGCGCCGCTGGCCATCGTCCACCGCAGCCACAGCGGACGGTACGGGATCGTCAACTCCGAGGAGGGGTACCAGAACCTGCAGCGCTTCCTCTTCGGCGACCTGAAAGTCGAGGTCGAACTGGTGGGGTTCACCGTGGGACGGGACGCGCCCGACGAGGTCGAGTTCCAGCTCGACGTCAGCCTAGCGATCCGCGGGCTGCCTGTGATGGTCCACGAACAGAGCGCCGCGCACTTTTGCCCGGTACAGATCGAGCGGTGGAAGGAAGGGGACCCTATCGATTCGCCCCAGCCGCTGCTCACCACCTTCCTCTCTTCACAGGCACCACGCCCGCGGGTAGGCGGGCGGATGGTTCCCACGCTGCGCCACGCCCTCAGGCTGCGGCTGATGTCCATCACCGAAAAGGAAGGCCGTTTCTTCTTCGCGGACCACATGGAGCAGACCGAGGACTGGCAGGACACCCTGGTGGTGGACATCCAGCCGCCATCCGCGGACCGGCCGCTGCCGATGGCCTGGGCCGCCTGGAACAGCACCATTCCCACCGCCCTGCGGGACTGGAACCCCGAGGACAAGGACCGACTGGTGGACCGCAACAGTGCCGCGGACAATTGGAGTGGACGCATCGACGTCCCCGACCTGATGAAACCCCTGCTCGGACAGAACGCCGGCATCCGGATCACCGTAACGCCCAGGACCCTTCCGCTGTAGCCGGCCGTAACGGTGCAGTAACGCGGCCGCGCCTATCGTCCTGCCTGCCAGTCCTTAAGCATGGAAGAAGGCCACGATGTCCCAGTTGCAGGGGTTGCATTACCACGCCGGGCAGGAGGAGGCGGCCTCCCGATCGGCCGAGTCCTTCCGGGGCCAGCCGCCCGCAGGGGAAGCTGACGGGCCGGCCCTGACCTTCACCAGCAACGAGGCTGCGGCCCGCTTCTACCTCGACCAGCTGCTGCAGCAGGACGACCGGCCCGCCATGCGGTCGCTTGCCGAGCCCGAGCTGCCGGAACGGGTACCGGACCTTGTGGTGGGCAGCGAGCGGGACGTGCCGGCGCTGGGGACGCACACACTGCGTTTCTCCCAGACGTACCGGGACATCCCCGTTTTCGGGGCCGCTGCCCTGGTGGAGCTCACCGGTGCCCGGGAACTTGTCAGCGTTACGGGCCAGCTGGGCGAGGCGCCGGACGCCAGCCCGGTGGAGTCCCTGAGCCGTGCGGAAGCGCTGGCCCGGGTGGCGGCCTACACCGGCGCGGACATTCCCGCCGAGGCCGGAGCGGGCGCACGCCTCAACTTCTTCAAGAAGGACGACGACGGCACCTGGCACCTGGCGTGGTTCTTCACCGGCCTGCCGGCCGAGCCGCCCGCAGACAACGGGGACGGCGGCAGTCCTGATGAGGCCGACTTTGGGCACGGCCTGGGCAGGCGGCCGGTTCCGCCCGGCTACAACTACCTTGTGGACGCCCACGACGGCGCGATCCTGTTCTGCTACAGCGCGGCCCCCACCGCACTGGCCATCCCGGCGCGGTGCAAGGGCATTGACGAGGACGAAGCGGAACAGACGTTCTTCGGCGAGTTGGTTTCACCCACGGGAACCACCTGCCGCCTCAACGACCCGCGCCGGATGGTCCGCACCTACGACCTGCAGTTCGCCGACATCGACACCAGCCCACGGGACCCCGACTTCCCGGTGGAAGCAGAAAGCAGCGACTACGGCATCACCAACCGTGCCGCGGTGTCGGCCCACGCCAATGCTTCGCGCGTCCTCGACTTCTACAACGTGGTGCTGCAGCGCAACGGCATCGACGATAAGGGCATGGACCTGATCTCCCTGGTCAACGTCACCGCGGCCAGCATGCAGCCGCCCCCCGGGCTGCTCAACGCCTTCTGGTTCAGGCACCGCATGTGGTACGGGCAGATCCAGAAGAACGGGCGGCTTGTCAGCCTGTCCCGCTTCCTGGACGTCATCGGGCATGAGCTCACGCACGGCGTGATCGAGACGACCTCGAACCTGGTCTACGCCACCCAGTCGGGCGCACTGAACGAGTCCTTCGCGGACGTCGCGGGCGTCATCATCAAGAACTGGTATGAGGCCCCCGACCGCAACGACGTGAGCACATGGGACTGGGAGATCGGTCCCGGGCTGCGGCCCGATGGCCGGCCGTTGCGCGACTTCGCCGACCCGGCGCGCACGGGCCACCCTAAGCACATGGACGAATTCCGGAAGCTGCGGCCAGGTGAACTGCCCGGCCGTGCCAACGACCAGGGGTGGGTTCACTTCAACAGCAACATCCACAACAAGGCCGTCCACAACCTGCTGACCATGGCCCGGGACGGAAAGCGGGTCTTCAGCGTCGAGGATGTCGCTGTCCTGACATACCTCGGCATGGCGCGCCTGGCCCCGCTCGCCACCTTCCCCGAAGCGCTCCAGGCCGTGGTGGACGTGGGGCAGACATACTTCGGCGGGGATCTGCAGAAGGCGGACAAAATCGGCGCTATCCGGAAGGCGTATCAGCTGGTGGGGATCACTTCCCCATAACGAGCTTGTCCGGCGTCCAGGACTGGACCTGTCCTGGAAAGGAAGCGCCGGCCGCTGCGGGGATGGTGATGCGGGCCTGCCCGCCGCCCAGGTCTTCCCAGCGGCCCGGGAAGGCCTGCCCGCGGTCGTCCGGGCTGCTGCCGTGCCAGATGCAGGTCCCGTCCGGATGGACTTCGATGGCATCCCGCCATCGGGCGGGCTTCAGTGCGTAGCCGCGGGGCCGGAACACCATGGTCGAGGCCGTGTCCTCCTCATGGGCGTGCAGCCACACGCCGGCCATTTCCGCCGGGATTCCGCTCATGGTTGTGTCCGCAAGGTCATGACTCCATCATCCACCCGTTGGTGCGGTGGCACTATTGAGTGCCGCGCGGATTCCCTCCAGGATCGTCCTGGTTTGTTGGTTTTCACGCCGGAGCCGGTCCACTTCCTGCCGGAGCTGCAGCAGTTCGCTGTTGTCCTGGGCATGTTCCGGGGCTTGCTCCTGGGTTTCCTGCTGCGCCGCGTGGCCGGCGGCCACCGGTACAGGACCTGTAAAGGACGGGCCGGTTCCGCCATGCGAAGGCTGGGCAGCCACTGCTGGTGGCGAAGCAAGGGCGAAGGCGGGCGAAGCCAGGAAAGTCGACCGGGCACCCTCCAGGCAGGCGTCCATCCGGCGTGACTGGCCGTTGGTGAACATGAACATTGCGGCATCGTCCGTGTAGTCCATGTAGTTCATGAACATGTTTCCATCCGGCCCGTTGTCGCAGCTGATCTGCGGGAATGCCGGGCTGTTGAAGGTGGCGTCGGCCTGGTTGGGCGTGTCGTCCACCAGGTCGCTGCCCCGGCACGAGCCGCGGTCGTCGCCCCAGATGTGCCGCAGGTCCAGCCAGTGTCCGATTTCATGCGTCGCGGTGCGGCCCAGGTCGAAGGGTGCCTGTGCCGTGCCGCCCTTGCCGAAGCAGAAGTTCGCGATCACCACGCCATCGGTGCTGGGCGGGCCGCCGGGGAACTGGGCGTACCCCAGGATTACCCGGCCGATGGTGTCCTTGATTTCGCTGCACACCCAGACGTTCAGGTATTCGTCGCTGGGCCACGGGTCCGCGCCGCCGGTGCTGGACGATTTGACGTCGTCCAGGTCCGTGGTGAAGAACGGCGTCGTGGTGGCGGTCCGGGTGATGCCGTCAGTCGCGTTGCCGTCAGGGTCCTGGACCGCCAGCCGGAACTCGATGTTGCAGTCGGCAACCCGGTCAGCCCAGACCGGCGGCACCCTGGACACATCGGGGTTGCCGGCCCGGAAGTCCTCATTGAGGACTTCGATTTGGCTGTGGACCTGTTCGGCGCTGATGTTTTGGGCGGGCTCGTCGGGGTTGTGCACCACGTGGACCACCACTGGGATTACCAGCACCCCGCGGCGCGCCGCGCGCCGCGTCTGTTCCTCGTAGGCGAGCGCCCGGTTCTCGATGAGGGCACGGCGCTCCTGGTAGGTGATGCTGTGGTTCAGGAGCCGGCGGTGGACTTCCATGGTCCCGCACAGCTCGCGGCTCCGCGGCTCAATCAGGTTCAGCTGGCTTACCTCATACATGGTTTGTTCTCCTTTGCCCGTCAGGTGCGGCGCTGCTGAAGTCGATGTCCAGGGCCTGCGCGATGAACAGGATGTTCATCCGCAGGATTTCCAGGGCGAGGCCGGTGTCGAGGGCCTCGAACGTGTCCTGGCCGGTATGGACCCGGCGGTTCGCCGAGTCGGTGCCTTCGATGGTCAGCACGGCAGGTATTCCGTGCTGCAGGAAGGGCACGTGGTCGCTGTTGAAGGGGTCGAGGCTCGTCTGCACAGCCAGGGTGGTGTGTTGCCGGGCGATACTGGCCAGGGCGTCGATCACCGGCCGGGACACCGGGGCTCCCTCCAGCAACACTGTTGGGTGGCCGGTGTTCCGGCAGGCGATCATGTCCATGTTCACCACGGCCTCGATGCGGGCCCGCTCTGTGGTGTCCAGGCCGGCAACATAGTGCCGGCTGCCGTAGAGGCCCTGCTCCTCGCCGCCGAACAGGATGAGCCGAATGCCGTGCCGTCCCGCCCGGCCGGCGAGCGCCTCACCGATGGCCAGCACACCGGCGCTTCCGGAGGCGTTGTCGTCCGCTCCCGGTGCCGGCGCTTCAGGATCCTGAAGGTTGACCGAGTCCAGGTGCCCGGTAGCCAGCACCACCTTCGGGTCGGGACCGGTGCCAGGGCGGTCAGCCACCAGGTTGCGGGTGTTCCCGCCCGGAAAGGGGACGTCCTGGACCGCTGTTGCGAAGACCAGGTCCTCCAGCCGGTCCTTCGCCCATCGAAGGGCGCCGAGGAAGTCCGCGCTGCCGGAGTGGCGCGTCCGCAGGGAAGCCAGCCTGTCGACGTCGTGCTCATACGAGGCCCGGGACAACATCGGGAGGCCTGCGTCCCCGACAGGTCCGGCGGCCGGGCCGGGCGGATGCTCGTCGAAGACGATGCCGTCGGCCGGCAGCGGCCTGATGTCGTAGCAGGCCGCCGCCGCCCCGCGGTGGACGAGCGTGCCGGGGGTGGCGTCGACCACCAGGTAGCGTCCCTTGTCCACCAGCACCCGCGCGTCCGGGTGCTCGTCCTGGAACGTCCGGCCGACCTGGGTCACCAGGTGGAGCCGCTGCTCCGGCAGCAGCGGCGGGCGTGGACCGGGTATTCCGGTTCGGCCGGTGGACTGTCCGGCACGGGCGGGTGACTGGACCACCAGCGTGTCGCCCAGCCGGGTCCACCTCGCTCCGCTTCCGCGGAGCCGGTCCACGGCGCTGCTCCGGGTGGCGGGGGAGTCCCGCAGCACCGTAGTTTCGGGTGGTTCCCGGTCCTGGAGGAACTCGCGGACCAGCGGGACGAGCGCGGGCAGTGTGTCCACGTCGCCGCCGGCCTGGCCTGGGCCCCGCACGTGTACCGCCACAAGCCCGAGCAGGCGGGCGGCGAGCACGTGGCCCGGGTTTTCGGTGACGAACAGGACGTCCTTGAAGTCCAGGGCGGGACTGAGCTTCGCAGCGGCTGCACGGAACATCGCCGGGTCCGGTTTGAAGACGCCCACCTCGGTGGACAGGGTCACCCGTTCGGCCACCGGCTCGAAGAACTCCCGGATGCCCAGGTCGTCCAGAAGGTCGCAGTACTGCTGCCGGATGGCGGCCACGTCCTCCGGACCGGCGGGCATGTGGAAATCGGAGAGCAGGCCCAGCACCGGGGCGGGCTCTCCTTCCGGGCCGGGGGAGGCGATGGCCTCGAGGGTTTCCCGGGCGCCGGGCAGCAGGACACCGCCGCTTTCCAGCGTGTTCCCGAGATCGAACAGGACAAGCTTCACGACGGCGGTCACCACCGGATGTCCGCCGGCCCGCCCAGTGGGGCGCGGCCGGTGCCGGGACCGTGCCGCGTTTCAGCCCCGCTGCCGTGCAGGGGGCCGGGGAAGCGGAGCCCGGTGCGGTCTTCGAGTTCCGCCGTACTGACCTGGAAGGCACGGAACTCGTCGAAGTCCAGGGACTCGAGCGGGTTGATGTTCTGGGTCAGCAGGAAGGCGCTGCTCTTGAACGCGCCGTCTTCCACGTAGGCGAGGATTTTCCAGTATTCGCGGGGCATGCGGACGCCGCGGTACTCGCGGGCGTTGTCCTGGAACACCGGACCGCCAAACGCGGTGACTCTCAGGTCCTGAACGTCGACGTCGGCGAAGACCGCCTCCTCAAGGCGCCCCCACACCCCGTTCTTGCTGCTCTGGTTGAAATCGTCCATTTGCGGGGCGATGTTGGTGAAGTAGAACGAGTCCCGGTTGGCGCTGTTGGCCTCGGGCAGCGGCCCCCATACCAGGTCCGCGCGGCGGGCGATGTGCCCCCGGTCCAGCCGGTTATCCCCGTACAGCTCATCTCCGTTCTGGAATTGTTCCGGAAGGCGGGAATCCTTGACGAACGCGATCCCCTTGCGCGTGACCTTCTTCAGGCTGCCACCGTCGATGTTCCACGCCACCCAGCGCGCGAAGCGTCTCGACTTGCTCACGGCGAGGGAAAAATGCGTATAGGGGATCACTTCCGCACCGTCCAGACGGACTGCGTCCTCCAGCAGGCCGGCGTCCATCGACGGGACACCCAGCTCAATGCCAAGGAAGTCGGAAGCGTACCCGGTGCTCTGGGAATCCTGCTTGCCGCCCATGCCGCGACGGTATGGCGACGGGCGTTATCCCGGCGTTACAGCGCCCGCCCTGCCCACTTCGGTCCCAAAGTTTTTGTCCGGATATGCAGGCTTCCAAGGCCCCGAACCCTGCATACCTGGACAGAATCTCCTGTGAGGCGTGTCAGGTGACCGATTTTTACAGCGATGCCAGCGCTTCAGGCAGAGGCATCCGCAGCGCGGGCCCGTGTCCGGGAAGGATCACTCCGGCGTCGATGCCGGCCAGACCCCTTGTTGCTGCAGCACGTGCCGCCCCCGGGTCCGAGTGGTACATGGGGTGCAGCATCTGGGAACCGGTGCGCCGGCTGATGGGGTGGCCGCTGACGAACGAGTCTCCGACAGCTATCGCCGCTGCCCCGGGCAGCAGTACCGCGGAGTTGCCCGGCGTATGCCCTGGCAGCAGGACCGGCTCGGGGGTGCCCGGCAGGTTGCCGAGCGTGCCCGCATCCCAGGCCCTGGCGTGGACGGCGGGTTCGGCCCGCAGGGCGCCTGCCCGGATGACGTGGAGCATCCAACGGAAGACCCTCGGCCGCCACGCCCGGCTGATGACCTGGCCGAACGTGACCTGGTGCTTTTCCTCGCCGCGGACGTGGGCAAGCTCCTCCGGTGAGCAGAGGACCGGGGTTCCGTAAGCCGTGGAGAAGTGTGCGGCTGACCCGGTGTGGTCCACGTGGCCGTGCGTGATCAGCAGCGCTGCGCAGGCAGCCGGTTCCAGGCCGAGGAAGCGGAGGGAGCCAAGGACGAGGGGCAGGTCGGCCGGGTACCCGCTGTCAATGAGGATGAACCCGGTGGCATCCCGCACCACCACCCAGTTGGAGGCGGGTCCCTCCACGAAGAAGACACCAGGGGCCTGCTCGGAAACCCCGTCCGCCGGGGTCCACTGCCTCACTGCGTGAGCGCAGCAACAGCGCTGATTTCAACGAGCGCCCCGGGCACACCCAGTCCCGCGACGAGGGCAGCGGTCACGAGGCCCGGCTCATCGGATGCGAGCTCGGAGGCGACGGCCCCGTAGCCCGCTGCCACGTCCACGCCGTCGACGAACAGCACCGTCCATTGGACGACGTCGGCCACGCCCGCCCCGGCGGCGGCGAGCGCGGTTTTTACGTTCTGCAGGGCGCGGCCGGATTGGGCTGCGACATCCCCTGGCCCCACCAGAGTCCCGTCCGCGTCGACGGCGTTCTGGCCGCCAACGTAGATGGTGGTGGCGCCGGGCGGCACTACTGCGACGTGGCTGAAGGCCGGGCTGAACACGAGCCCCTCGGGGCGGATGCGCTGGATGGGTGCCATGCGAAAATCATGCCATTCTTCGGGCGGTGATGGCCCCTATACCAGCGGCCACGGGTAGCGCATGCCGGTGGGGTCGTGCGGCAGCACCCGTTCATGGAGCAGCCGCCGGACCCTCCGCTGCAGCGCCGGGACCTCCGCAGGGTCCAGCAACCCGGCAATGGCCTCCGGCACGTCCACGGCCAGGGGCGCAATGTCCTCCAGCAGCACCTCCGGAACAGGGTCGCCGGCGAAGTCCCAGATGACCGTGCGCAGTTTGAACACCGCGGAAAAGCACAACCCGTGGTCAATGCCCCACACCCGGCCGTCGTCACCGCGCAGCACGTGCCCGCTTTTGCGGTCCGTGTTGTTCGCGACAAGGTCGAACACCGCGATCTGCGCCAGGCACGGGTGCGTCTCCGGCGCCTCCGCGTGGAGGGTGAAGTAATGCTCGCGGAAGTCGCAGTCCACGAACCACTGCAGCGAGCCGGTTCCCAGCGGAGCCTCCGCCCGCACCACCGTTGGGGGGACCAGGCCCCAGCCCAGGTGTTCACTGAGCAGGTAGGCGGCGCGTTCGCGCCGGTACAGCCCGGGCTCGAAGTCGGACAACGGCCGCTCCCCGGCCGCCGGTTTGTAGATGGCCCGGGCCGTGTCCTCCCCGCGCGTGACCTGGACGAGGAACGTGGCATTGCTGCTGCGGGGCATGCGGCCGAGCAGCTCAACGGCTCCTTCCCGCAGGAGTCCCAGCGGGTCACTGTGCGCCTGCTGTCCCATGTCAGGGCACCCGCAGTCCGCTCAGGGGCTCAGCTGTTGAATTCACGGTGAGCACAACCGGTGCCTTCCCTGCGGTGAAGGAAATGGCGGAGACGGACCCGGTGCTGATGACGATCCGCTGGAAGAGGTCCAGGTGCATGCCCAGGGCGTGTGCGACGGCAGCCTTGATGGGGTCGGCGTGGGAGAAACAGGCGACGACGGCTCCGGGGCGGGCACTGGCCATCCCCTCGAGTGCACCCACCATCCGGTCCTCCACCTGCCGGAAGCCCTCACCGCCGGGGAACCGGAACGCCGAGGGGTTGTGCTGCACGGTGTGCCACTCCGGAAGCTGCGCAAGCCCGGAGAGTGCGGCACCGGTCCAGTCCCCGAAGTCGCATTCGAGCAGACCGGCGTCCTGCTGCACTGCCAGCCCGGTCCGCTGTGCGGTGGGCTCTGCCGTCTGCAATGCGCGCTCCAGCGGGGAGGAATAGACCGCATCCACCGGCAGCCCGGCAAGCCGCTCCGCCACCTGTTCGGCCTGGGCGCGGCCCCGGTCGGACAGGTGCAGCCCCGGCGCCCGGCCCGGAAGCACGGTGCCGGTGGTAGGGGTTTCCCCGTGGCGCACCAGAAGGATCAGGGTGCTTTCAGTCATCAAGACCCAGACTAACCTTCACAGGCTGCCCCGGGTTCCGCTGCCCCCGGCACGGGGACCCGCTCGGGTCCACTAAAACTGTGATTCTTGCAGGGGTTGGTCTGGGACTGGCAGCAGTGTTGATACCGATATTTCTTTCTGGCGCGCTACTCAAAGAACAATTGCCCCCTTAGGGTGCGTTCCCCCGATTTGTCCGCGCCGTTTGGAGCGCCCGGCGTTGACCTGTCCCACAGCGGTGGCCTGATCCGAACTTGTTGACGGGCCCCATGGAGCAAGTTAAAGCGCGAGGGGCGACAACGCCACATGTACCTCTCATGCTTTGGCAACATGCCATGCGATCGGATGCAAGATTGGATCCTCTGGGGCAAGATGAGGTCGCATGGTGACAGTTCAGGTCTGGCTCAGAGTCCCAATGGACGATGTGACCTATAGCGGGCAAGGGGGGGCCGGTTCACCGTCATAACCGATGTGTTTCAAATCCCTAGGGTTTCGAGGCTGGAAGTAGCTCCCGCTCCCAGCAGGGAGGTGCTCGACTGAGAGCTAGGCTGGGGATTCTCAGTCGGCCTGCTTCGCCTGTTCCCTGACCCAACAATCAAATTCGAGGGCGTTGTCGCGCTGCTGCGGTGTGCAGTTCTCGAGCGCAAAGTGCAGGCGCTCGTTTAACTCTGGGCTCGAGCCACCATCCATCAGCAGCAGAGCCTCAGCGCGGGCGAAGAGAACCCCGGCGTTTGGCTTTCTCAAGTGTCCAAGGACTCCGGTTCGAATCTGGTCGAGCATGTTTTCCCGTTTCAGCAACCGGTCGACAATTGGCCAGCCCGCGGCGTCCAGCTGGACAAGCATGTCTTCGACTGCGGACCTAGCGGAAGCAGCATCGCTGATCTCCCACCAAGCATCCAAGCCCGGTTTCGTACCACTCGGGTGTAACCGCTCGCGATAGAGGCCAAGAGATTCGGTCACCGACTTCGGCATTGCGGCGCCCAGCTGCATCCGGCTCCAGCGAAGCCACGGCTCAGGGGCGACTGCCAAGTTAATTACGCACTTCAGATGTTCCGCCGAACTAAAAGACGATGACTGCACGTTCACGACGGCCCAGTCGCCAGAAGACGTCGACTTTCGCCAGGTCGGGGCTGTGCCCTTTAAGCCGTGGCCCCTCGCGCGCGGACCGAGCACGTCTCGTAGCGCAACGTTGAGCGCTTCCTGAGCTGTCATGTAGCAACACTCGCACGCTCGGTTCGAAAACACCCAGATACCAGGAGCGGCAATCACCTTGCCCCTTGGAACAGATGTCTCGAAACCTTGGCGTCTCAAAATCCAAGGGTTGTGAGACATCCTGGGCGTGTAGCGATTAGGGCACCTTCACCGGGCATTTTTGCGGGCAGGGTATACGGGACAGCTGAAAGTGCACCGCTGCAAAGCAGCACGTCAAAGACGGGTTGTCGCAGTTAGGGACCGGCTATCGGGCGGCCGGCCGCTCGTAACCCTTGGGTGGCTGCAGCAGACCGACTGGAGGCTTCTGTTCCGCTGACAGATAAGAAGTCGAACCCAGAAGTGCGCGATGCATTCATGGTTGGATGGCAGACGTGGGGAATTTGAGTGGCAGCACTTTCTGGACGCGTGTAGCGGCAGCGGCCCAGCTGGTTCATTTTGGCGGACGTATCGTGCCGAGCACGCTCGCGCTCAGCGTTATCCTTTGGCTTATCCCCGGGATGGTCTACGGCCTCGCGGTCTTGGTCCGGTTCTTTGTCATCCCCGCAGAGATCCGCGATTCAGGCTATTTCCACTACGGCATCCTGGTCCTGGTGGCGCTTAGCACTATTGTCGCTCTGGGCCTGCCAATCCTAATGTTGTACCGGGTGCGCGCGGCCAGGGTTGTCCTAACAGCGATCGCCGTGCTGTTCACCGCCGCGCTTTGCATGAAACCGACCACGCAGGCACTGGGAGCGTATGCCGCAGTCGTGGCAGGCACGATCCTGATGTGGCTCTCGCCATCAAACCGGTATCTGGACCGGCGTCTTTTCGTCGGGAAAACTCGACTATAGGCCAGTTCATACTAACCACAGGGATGAGGATTCGATTTCGCACTGTCCGATAGCAACTGACCGGTTCATTGAGTTGGTGCCGCGAATCCGCGGTCAAGCAAGACCGGGGCCGGTAGCGTGCGGCGTCCGGCAAAGTCCTCTACCGGGCACCGGCAGTATTCTGTTGGGCATAAGGTTCGGGTTCACCGTACTTGCTGTTCAGGCCAGAAGGAGATGCCGAGATGGCTGAGCGTCAGATGCTCACTGTTCCCGATCTTGTTGGGCAGCCTGTGCATATTGCACAGGAGATGGCGGCGAACATTGGGTTTGGTCTCGCGGCCGGGGATCCTGACGGACCGGGGCTCCGTTCGCGTACGTGGCCGGGGCTATTCTGGGTGGCCTCCCAAGATCCTTCCGCAGGGTCGGTCCTTGATCGGGGGAGCCAAATTAGGATTACTTTCATTCAGGACGGCCAAGCCCGAAGCGACGTGCCAGAGCAGACGGGCGGCCCGACCCCCTCGCTTAGGAGTCATGCGGAGCCTGAGAAGAACGAGTGAGAGATGTCCGGTGAAGGATCCTCAGGCGGACGTCTATGCATCAATGATCGACCGGCTAGTAGGAGCACGCCATGACCTTGCATCCCGCCGGCGGCCCCATCCGGGTGCTGGCGCCCCTGTCCATCCTCGACGGGCAATACGCTAGTGGAATGCCGATGCGATGGTTGATCCGAGAGACATTCACAGGGGGCCTCTCTGAAGAAGAGCATGATGAGAGGGGGCGGCAGTGGTGGGAAGCCCGCCAGTCGATCCGGCCGTTGCTTCATTCCGGCGCTGACCGCCTAATAGACATCAACGTGCACGATGGCATCATCGACTCACTCCGTCAGATCGAACCGGATGTGGTCGAACTCCGTGCACTGATTGGTGATCTGCAGGTTGGCTATGAATGGCTCTATGCCCGGTACGAGGGTGCAAGTCTGAACATTGTCGAGCCGGGCTTCGGTGAGGCCGGCACCGCCTTCGAAATGCTCCGGGACGAACTGGCGCTCCAAGACAGCTTCTTCGTTCACAGCGTCATCACTTGGCCGCATGGGGAATTCGACATTGTGTTCGCTGCCGTAGAGCTGGAACTCACTCCAGGTCACGGACAGGATCGAGACGCACTTTTCGTGCGGGAAGAACCGCCCGCATCGCGAACCGTAGGATGAAGTACCTGTGGATCAATCGGGACACTTCAAATGTCCGGTTAGGGATCCCCTTACAGACAGTTAGGGGGTATGTCGGCCGTCGAGGACTACCTTCCTTTTGTCGATCCGTCGTCGGCCCGGGGCCTCGCAAAACCAGGGCACGACGGATCATGAGAAGTCAAGGCCCAATTATCCGTCAGGCGATCGCGGCAGCAGCCGCAGTTTCCAAGGGGTTTAGGGGTTCCCGTCCAAGGATGTCGGCGATGTCGGTCCCTGTCTCGTCGAGGAATCCGTGACTTGCGGCGGAATGGATGGAGAGCAGCATAGGTGGCTGGAGGGCAACAGGTCTGCGGAGTTTAGAGCTCGCCGCAGTTCTTTGAGTTTGCCCGGCCGATACTCTGCACCCAACGTGTCAGCGAGCTCCTTGGCCGTGATGACGGTGTTCCCGACGAGGTCGTAAGTCTTGCCTTGGTGCCTCTCGGGGCTCTGCGCGATGATTGCCGCTGCTTCTGCCAGGTCGTCCCGGGCGACCGCGGCGACGCCGCCCTGTCCGAATGGAGCAGAGATGACCCCTTCCTGCGGGGTTAGGAGCTGACCGATCAGCTCAGCGTAAAGACCGTTCCTTAGGATGGTCCACCGTACCGTTCCACTGCGAAGGCGGCGTTCTGTCCAGCGGTGGGCCAGTGCGAATCCCAGGTGGTCGCCGGCATCAGTGAGGCTCGTGTAGACGATGTGCCTGACGCCGTCACGTTCGGCGGCCGTGATGGCGTTGCCGTGCCTGGTGATCACGATGTCGTCTTCTTCAGTGCCTGCAGACACCAAGACCAGTGTCCCCACGCCCTCGAAGGAGATCGTTTCGGGGACATCGAAGTCCAGGGCCCGGAGCCGGCTGGTGGTGTTGGGGTTACGGGTCGCTCCGGTTGCTGGCGCACCCGCCTTCGTGAGGTGTTCGAGGATAGCTGTGCCGAGGTGGCCGGAGGCTCCGGTAACGAGAATCATGGGCAGGCTCATTTCACTGGTACTTTGCGGTAACTAGACTCATCATCGGTAACCGAGCAAGGGCCCACAAGGAGGCACTTTGGTGTTAGGCAGTCACATGGAAGTAACCCCCGTCCTGGAACCTTGCGGCGAAGCCGACCATCCGGACTGCGGAATTCGAGACGTCCTGGACCGGATCGGTGACAAGTGGTCGGTACTGGTCATCGTGGAGCTCGCCTCCGGCGTAAGACGCTTTCGCGAGCTTCAGCGGGCTATCGATGGCATTTCACAGCGCATGCTCACACTCACAGTGCGACGCCTTGAACGAGACGGGCTGGTTACCCGCACGGTCTACCCAACCGTTCCTGCCCAAGTCACCTACGAACTCACCGAACGCGGAAACAGCCTCACCGTGCTGGTCAGACAACTCGCGGACTGGTCCCTGGAGCACAAAGACGCCATCGGAGCATCCCGGGAGATCTACGATCGCCAAAACCCAGACCAGCAGATCCGCTGACCCTACCTCGGCTTCAACGCGTGACAGCCAAAAACCGTAGGGATCTGAGGCATCGAGGTTATGAGACACACAGCAGTAAGGAAAAGCTCAGCCGCCCGGAAGGGGATCCCTAACAGGATGAAAAATGCGCAGAGTCTTCTGACCGTGCAAGAATCGCGGAATGGATGAGGATGAGCGACATGCGCGGGATGAACTAGCAACACTTGAGGCCCTTTTGCAGGCAATGGATCGGCGCGATGAGGTGTTCCAAGTGGTTGACGATTCAGAGACAGTGGATGAAGCTATCCGTGGTGTTGGCCAGCTGTTGGGCATCGGAGCTGCGGGCAGCCGGGCGGTTATCGACCTGCAGGTGAGAAGGTTCACCGGAGGCCAGCGTCGGGCCATGGCTTCTCGCGCAGGAGAACTTAGATCAATGTTGCTTGATGGTCACTAAGTGTCCGATGAAGGATCTTTTACCGCGCCCTCGGAGACGTCCTCGCTTTAAGCTGGGCGGCACCGAGAATCGTAAGGCCAGCTGTGCCAAGCAGTACCAGGACTAGCAGTCCCAGAAGGGGAAGCTCATGAATGGCCAGCTGGGGAATGCGGCGCGAAGGTACTGCGAGTACGCCCACAAAGGCTCCGATCAGACCGAAATAGCTGCCGGCCATGAAACTGCGGTGGGCTCTGATGTTTCTCTTCCGAACAGCCCACAGTCCTGCGGTCAGCGTGCAGAATGTCAGGACTGAAAGTGCGTGAAGCCAATTAAAACCGCCGTCTATGGTTCTAATCCCGAAAGAGGTCAGCACCACGACGTACATGGAAACAACCCAGATCCGACCGACGATCCTATGAGAGCTGCCGCCCTTGGTCCGTCGCAGCAGGTTCACCGCTCCAAAGATCAGCGCATAGCTGGCAGCTATTGCATGCAGAGAGATCAGAACAGTCCAAGAGGGAGGCATACTCTGGAGCGTAGCGGACCCAAGAGTCCAGCCCCCTTTGTGTCCCACTTCCTTAGAACTGGGATACCCCTGCTGGGTGTCATTTTCCGAAGTCGTCTGCACGGAATGTCCACACTCGTCTGCACAGCCGCCCCCGTCCCGAAAGGGGATCCCCTAACGGACGCGTTGATCACCCAGGAGATTGCTCGTCGTCACTGCTGTGCTTCCGGCTTTCCCGCCACGCATACATGAGAACCAAAACCATCACGAATGCCGGGCCCAGCCCCGCGATGCCGCCGAGCCCTGAAATTCCACGTTGGACCGCTCCCGACTGAACGACCGACATACGAATTCAGCGGGTTATCAGCACAATCGCTATCGCCACTCCAATGAGGACAGCACCTAGCCCAACAACGACCATGTATCCAGGCTCTGGCCGCCCCATCAACTTGGTGCCCGCCTTGCCAAACGCTGATCGTTGAGAGTCTTCCATCAATTTGCTGAACGCTCTGCGCTTTACGATCAAGAGAACTCCGATAAGGACGGCGATTCCCGCAACAAGGCTTCCAATGAGTAGCTCCATGATTCCGGTATCCCATCCTAAAGATTGCGGCCAGCCTAGCCCTAAACCTCGGATATCTGTACCTGTTCTTTTCGTAGGTGGAGTACAAACTTCACTGCTCGCTCAATCACGATCACAATCTCACACGAAAGGCCGACATGCCCCTGCGATAGCGGGCTCGAACTGCTGAGCCGCCAAGAGTCCCGTAGGCCGGTGCACCACCGTACGCTCTGGCGTCCGTTTATGGATCCCTGACCGGACGCGAATCCCGAACGGGAGATTGAGCCGCCGGATCAGCTTCCCTCAAATATTCAACAACGACTCGTCAAACCAGACATCTTCGTGGCCTGGTGCCAAGAGGAATCGCCACCCCGCGGGCAAAGCGAGATAGGGAACGACTGCAGGGCACCAGGTCGTCAGATGCTCGACGTGCAACGGATCGAAGAAGTCATCCGCCATTCCGAGATCTTCACCGCGCCAGATGAACCAGCCACTCGTCCCAGCAGCGGCTGGATGCCTGAGCCCGTTGAGGGGATGAACATCTGGCGACCGCACGTTCCTGGAGACTCCCACCTTCATGCCCTGCATCGGCGGTGTGGGGACAGCCCCGAACCTGGCGGTCAGCTGCATCTGGGCGGAAAGGATCGAATCGTGCATATCTAGCATCTTCGCCTATGAAAGCGCGCATAACCCTGTACGGTGAAGGATCCTTTACCGGACGCTACGTGAATGGAACAGATTCAAGGGAAACAGATCCTAATTCAATAATTGCGACCTTGCACCCAAGCAACCTGGCCAACGATCTGCTCCAATGTTCGGACATCTCGAAGCTGGCCTAGGTCGGTTCGATCAACTAAAAATATGCGTTCGTCGTCGCTGCTGACCGGCAATGTTCTTATTGGCCCTGCGTAGCCTGCGAGACTGAACGCGCCCAATACAGCGGTGCGCCGTCCGATGTTAAAGACCATCAAATAGTAATACCGCATTCATCCGGGGGCCGTAGGTCGATCCTCTTAGCTCAATAGTCGGGTCAGCGCCTTCTCTACGGCGCCGGCGCCGTAAAGAAGGTCGGGAGGGCTGTCTGTAGATGCATCCGCAAGGAGTCGTTCCTCTGCAGGCCGGGCCAGCTCATTTTCACCATAAAAGACCTGGTAAGTCCTGCCTGAGAGCTGTTCAGAGCGTGTGAAAATCGGGACGGGCCACTCGCCTCGATCCCATTTCGTGTCCTTACCGATAATGAGCCATTCGCCTTGCTTCAGGCTCAGGTCTCCAAATCTGGCGACGAGAACGGCATCGGTCTTGGTCAAGCCTCTAAAACTGTCCTCGTTAGGTTGCCGCCAAGTGCGGGGACCGAAGAAGTAACCCAGGAGGATTCCCGAAGAGGTAGCACGAGCGATAAGTCCGAGACCAAACCCTCCGGTCCGCAGAGGAACGCAGAACCAATCACCTTCTCCATACGCGGGTCGTTTGCTCATGTAATGCCACGGCTAGGACCTCTGAGTGCTTTCATGAGCCGACTTTATCTAAGCGGGCATCGTTGCGCTAAGTCGTGAAAAGGGAACCCGCTAACCAGTACACACTTCCGCGCCACAGCAGGAATTGTCCGTATGCCGGTGGCCTAAAGTGCGCTTCCGCGGTTCGATAGGGGATCCCATGGCGGACAGGGGCAGATCCAGCTCCATCGAGGGACCCCTCGCCCTAGCGATCGTAAGCGTCTGGGTTCGATGAACTGCGGTACTTGATGACGGCCAGACCGATGGCATTAGCGGCAGCGAAGCCAAGGGCCACCACGATTACAACGATGTTGAAGGTGATCCAGAATGGTGACGATACTTGGTTGAACAGTGCCACAACTCCTGGGACAACGCCGCCGATGACGCCTGCCACTGATGGAAACCAGGACTTCTTTCCCTGGCGGGTCTTCCTATCGTCGTTCATGGTCTGCCGAACCTCTTTCGCCATCCCGATCAGCCAGCCGTGGACTTGATCCTACGCCTCCATGAATTGCTGGATCCGGCTTGGCCTATCCGCCCGTAAGCCGGTCCCTAACTGCGACAACCCGTCTTTGACCTGCTGCTTTGCACCGGTGCTCCTTGAGGTGTCCCGTATACCCTGCCCGCAAAAATGCCCGGTGAAGGTGCCCTAATCGCTACACTCCAGGATGTCTCATAACCCTTGCGATACGAGACGTCGCATCCGGCGAACAATCGCATGGCCTGCACCGACATAAGATTTTGTGCGAATCGAGGACACGCTGTGGGCAAGCGCCATTCTCGTAACTATGTCTCATAAGCTTCTGGTGGAAAACGAGTACTCATCCATAGTTATGAGACAGGTGCCAGGGTGTTGCAATACAACAGCCTTTCGAGACACTGGCGTGGGCTTTAGGAGGGACAACCCCGGGCGCGCAAACGGGCGGAATAGCCATGTACGCGGCGTCCCGTAGAGCCGTCTCGCAGTAGATCGTCTCGCGGCGGGTGCACGCACCGGCCTGTCCAGCCCCTCCTTCGTCGGGGCCTGCGCCGCACGAAATTCCCTGCGGCGCTCCTTCGTCGCTGATTTCCTCCGGGAATTTCCCGCCCCTGCCCGCACAGGTAGACAGGCCTCCGTCGGCCACAGCTCCGCCAGCTTCGCCAGCAGCCAAAACAACAAAGGGGGAGGGGAGGCTGGCCGGACACCAAGGCCACCCCAGACGACAACTTCGTCGATGCCCGCACCCCCTTTTCACCCGCTTGACAGACACAGAAGCGTCGGGGAATCTCCCCGAATCCCTCGATTAGCGGAGGAGGCGGGCTTACCGTAGAGGGGTGACTGATCGTCCCGCTATCTTCACCGTCGGCGAACTGCGTGCCGCCGGCCATGTCCACAAGGAACTGCGGCGCGAAATCCGGGACAACCTGCTGGCCGCGCTCGCCGCCGGGCAGGATCCCTGGCCGGGATTGTTCGGATTCAGCCGGACGGTCCTGCCGCAGCTGGAGCGCGCACTGATCGCGGGCCATGACGTGGTCCTGCTGGGCGAGCGCGGGCAGGGCAAGACCCGCCTGCTCCGCACCCTGGCCGGCCTGCTGGACGAATGGTCCCCGGTAATCGAGGATTCGGAGCTCAACGAGCACCCGTTCCAGCCCATCACCGAGCAGTCGCGCGCCCGTGCCCTCACCGAGGGAGACCGGCTGCGGGTTGCGTGGCGGCACCGGTCGGAACGGTACGTGGAAAAGCTCGCCACTCCAGACACGTCGGTGGCGGACCTGATCGGCGACGTCGATCCCATGCGGGTGGCTGAGGGCCGCCGCCTCGGGGACCCGGAAACAATCCATTACGGCCTGGTTCCACGCTCCAACCGCGGCATCATCGCCATCAATGAACTGCCGGACCTGGCCGAACGGATCCAGGTGGCCATGCTCAACGTGATGGAGGAACGCGACATCCAGATCCGCGGCTACGTGCTGCGGCTGCCGCTGGACGTGCTGGTGGCGGCGTCCGCCAACCCGGAGGACTACACCAACCGAGGCCGGATCATCACGCCCCTGAAGGACCGCTTCGGCGCCGAAATCCGCACCCATTACCCCATTGAGCTGGCGGACGAAGTTGCGGTCATCCGGCAGGAGGGGCGCCTGGTGGCCGACGTCCCGCCCGTCATCCTGGAAATCCTCGCCCGCTACACGCGGGCGCTGCGGCAATCGCCGGCCATTAACCAGACCTCCGGGGTCTCGGCGCGCTTCGCGATCGCCGGCGCGGAAACTGTGGCGGCCGCCGCCCTGCGGCGGGCCAGCGTGCGCGGGGAGGACCACGCCGTGGCCCGGATCGTCGACCTCGAACCCGCGGCGGAAGTCCTTACCGGGAAGATCGAGTTCGAGTCGGGAGAGGAAGGCCGTGAACAGGGCGTCCTGGACCACCTGCTGCGCACGGCGACCGCGGAAACCGTGCGGGCGCACCTGCACGGCATTGACCTGGGTCCGCTCGTCGCCGCGCTCGACGGCCACACCACCGTCACCACCGGCGACCAGGTAACCGCCCGGGAGTTCCTGCAGAACCTGCCGCCGCTCAACGGCTCAGGCCTTTACGACGACATCAGCAAACGCCTGGGCGCGGACACCGAAGGCCGGCGCGCCGCCGCCGTCGAACTTGCTTTGGAAGGTCTGTACCTCGCCCGGCGGATCTCCAAGGAATCCGACGACGAGGCAACGGTCTACGGCTGAAGCACGGTCCGCAGGGCACGGCTTCGAAAGGGCAGGAGGGATCATGGCGCTGCACAACCGGGCCACGTACGGCCGGTACGCGGGCGGGCCGGACCCGCTGGCGCCGCCGGTGGACCTGGCCGAAGCACTCGAGTCCGTTGCCGAGGACGTGATGGCCGGCTACTCGCCGCGGCACGCCCTCCAGGAGTTCCTGCGCCGCGGCGGGAAAAACCGGGAAGGCCTGGACCAACTTGCGCGCCGGGTGCAGCAGCGGCGAAGCGACCTGCTGGGCCGCCACCGCCTGGACGGCACCCTCAACGAGGTGAAGAAGCTGCTGGACACGGCGGTCCTGGAAGAACGCAAGCAGCTTGCCCGGGACGCCATGATGGACAACACGGACCGGGCGTTCCGCGAGATGCAGCTGCAGAACCTTCCAGCCTCCACCGCGGCAGCGGTCAACGAACTCGCCGCCTACGACTGGCAGTCCGGCACCGCCAGGGAAGCGTACGACCGCATCAAGGACCTGCTGGGCCGGGAAGTCCTCGACCAGCGCTTCGCCGGCATGAAACAGGCACTCGAAAGTGCCACCGATGAGGACCGGGAAGCCGTCACCGAGATGCTCAGCGACCTCAACGAACTCCTCGGCAAGCACCGGCGCGGCGAGGACACCAACGCCGACTTCCAGGAGTTCATGGCCCGGCACGGGCACTTTTTTCCCGAGAACCCGAAGTCCGTGGAGGAGTTGGTCGACGCCCTTGCCAAGCGGGCTGCCGCCGCAAAGCGGATGCTGCAGTCCATGTCCGCGGAGCAGCGGGAGGAGCTGATGCGGCTCTCCGCGCAGGCGTTCGGCTCGCCCGCGCTGATGGAACAGCTCGACCAGCTTGATGACAGCCTCAGGGCCCTCCGCCCCGGCGAGGACTGGAGCGGTTCCGAACGCTTCGAGGGCCAGGAGGGCCTCGGGCTTGGCGACGGCACGGGCGTCCTCCAGGACATCGCCGACCTCGACGCGCTGGCCGAACGGCTTTCCCAGTCCTACAACGGCTCGCACCTGGACGACCTCGACCTGGACGCCCTCGCCCGGCAATTGGGGCAGGACGCGGCCGTGAGCGCCCGCACGCTCGCTGAGATCGAGCGGGCCATGCACGACGGCGGTTACCTGCGCCGGGGTGCCGACGGCGACCTGCGGCTGTCCCCGCAGGCGATGCGGCGGCTTGGGAAGTCGCTGCTGCAGGACACGGCCAGGCAGCTGTCCGGCCGGCAGGGGCGCAGGGACACCCGGAGCGCCGGCGCGGCAGGGGACCTGACCGGCTCGAGCCGGCCGTGGGCGTTCGGGGACGCCGAACCGTGGGACGTCACCCGGACCATGACGAACGCGATCCGCCGGACCGCGGCCGACGGCGGGAATCCCGCCCGCGGGTTCCGGCCGGAGGCGGGGGACATCGAAGTGGCCGAAACCGAAGCCCGGACCCAGGCCGCCGTCGTCCTGCTGGTGGACGTCTCCTTCTCCATGGCGGCCGAGGGGCGCTGGGTGCCCATGAAACGCACCGCCCTGGCCCTGTACCACCTCATCTCCACCCGGTTCCGCGGCGACCGCCTGGAACTGATCACGTTCGGCCGGTACGCGCAGTCCATGGACATCGCCGCGCTGACGGCCCTGCCGGCCCTGCGGGAACAGGGCACCAACCTGCACCACGGCCTGCTGCTGGCCGGCCGGTTCTTCCGCCGGCACCCGTCCATGCAGCACGTCCTGCTGGTGGTGACCGACGGCGAACCCACCGCGCACCTGCTGGCCGACGGCGACTCCTGGTTCAACTGGCCGCCGGACCACGAGACCATCCGGGCCACCGTCACGGAACTCGACCGGCTGGGACGCGCCGGGGTGCAGGCCACCTTCTTCCGGCTCGGCGACGACCCCGGCCTCGAACGTTTCGTGGAGCGGATGGCCCGCCGGATCGACGCCCGGGTGGTGGCACCGGAGGTCGGCGGCCTCGGAGCCGCAGTGGTGGGCGAGTACCTGCGCGCCCACGTCCGCAGCTCCTACGGCGACGCCGGCTGGGAGCTTTAGCCTTTCCCGTCCAGCCCTGCCTGCGAAATGAGCTCGGTCAGCCACGGCCGGTGTTCGCGGTGGAACGTCAGGCCTTCCGGCAGGCCTTGGACTGCAGGCTCGCTGTCCGTGATGTCGATGGTGATCCGGCCGCCGGCCAGGGGAGCATTGGTGATATGCAGGTTCCCGTAGGACTTGGGCAGGGCCGGGTCCAGCCAGAAACCGCCGCGGGAGACGTGGGCGTCGTACCGCATCAGGCATGTGATGAGCATGATCGGTGTAGTGGCCGCCCAGGCCTGCGGGGAACACGCGGTCGGGTACGGCACCGGCTCGGCCACCTGCTCCCGGCTGAAGCCGCAGAACAGCTCGGGCAGCCGACCGCCGGAAAAGTCCGCCGCTTCAAGCAGGGCGGTGGCGATGCGCTGCGCCTCTTCAACGAAGCCGTACCGCATCAGGCCCGCCGCGATGATGGCATTGTCATGTGGCCAGACCGAACCGTTGTGGTAGCTGGCAGGGTTGTAGGCGCCCATATCTGAGGCCAGGGTCCTAACACCCCAGCCGCTGAACATCTCGGGCGACATCAGCCGTTCGGCGACCAGCGGCACCTTGTCATCGTCAACGATGCCGTGCCACAGGCACTGGCCCATGTTGGAGGCGCAGGCGTCAACGGGCCGTTTGTGGCCGTCGAGGGCGACGGCGAAGTAGCCCCGGTCCGGCAGCCAGAATTCCTCGTTGAACCTTTTCTTCAGCTGCGCCGCCTCCGTGGTGAGCCGGGCAGCCAGCGGTGCGTCCCCGGCGTCGTAGGCCATCCAGGCCCGGGACAACAGCGCGGAGTAGACCAGTGCCTGCACCTCGCACAGCGCGATGGGGGGCTCGGCGATGGTTCCGTCCGCGAAATTTATCCCGTCCCAGGAATCCTTCCAGCCCTGGTTGATGAGGCCCTGGTCGTTGAGCCGGTGGTACTCGACAAACCCGTCGCCGTCCTTGTCGCCGTAGGTCCGGACCCAGTCCAGGGCCCGGTCGGCGTTGGGCAGGAGCGCGGCAATGGTGTCCTTGCCGAAGCCCCAGCGGCTGACCGATGCCAGGGTCATCACAAACTGCGGGGTGGCGTCCACACTGCCGTAGTAGACGGACTTGCCGCCCAGGGCCAGCCCGGAGGACACACCAAGGCGGACTTCGTGCAGGATCTTGCCGGGCTCCTCCTCGCTCATCGGGTCCACCTCTTTGCCCTGCCGGTCCGCCAGTGTCTGCAGGGTGCCCAGGGCCAGGGAAGGGTCCACGGGCAGCGCCATTTCCGAAGCCCACAGGGAGTCGCGGCCGAACAGCGTCATGAACCACGGCGCGCCGGCGGCCACCACGATCCGTTCCGGATGGGCCGGGTCCTCGATCCGGAGCGCCCCGAGGTCGTCATAGCTGCGCCGCAGCGTCCGTTCGATGGACCGGTTCGTCATCTGCAGCGTGGGGATTTTGGCAACCCATTCCTGGTGGCGCCGGTCGCTCGGTGACAGCCCGTGCCCGGCCGGGCGCGCAATGTTGTGCTGCCCGGCCGGCGCCACGCTCAGCCGGGTGGACCACTGGCCGTATCCGGGCACGACGGCGTGGTAGGTGAGTGCACCGGCGGAGGCGACGGCGCCGCGTCCACGGACCAGGACAGCCTTCCGCAGGTCCTGCCAGGCCGCGCTGATGATCAGGGAATCGCCGTCGGCGCCGCGCGTGACCTCCCAGCGCCGCTGGACCCGCGCCTCCTTCACTTCGAACAGGTCGGCGAAGTCCGAGTCGACGCCCACGGAGATGCTGCACCCAACGGGGTCGCCGGAGTAGTTGCGGATGGTGATTTCCTCAACCACGCCGGCCGCGACTTCGCGCAGCCGCTCCACGATCAAGGGACTGTCCGCGTATCCGTCGGCACGGGGAACACGGCCAATGAACAGCGCCCGGTAGGGTTCCTTCGTCTCCGCCGTCAGCGGCTCGAGGGGCTGGCCGTTCACCGTCATGTTCCACCCGGACAGGATGCGGGTGTCCTCGTGGAAGACGCCGTGCGGAAGGTCGGAATGGATGTCCCCGTTAGCAGCGGAGATACAAAAACATGAGCCTTCCACCAGGGTGACGGTCCCCGCCCCCACAGGCCCCGCCGCTGTGTCTGCATTCCATCCAGCCATGTCCGCTCCTTTGACGGCTACGACGGTTCCCGGCGGAATAGACGCTACGCCTCGGGCAGGGCTGATAAAAGAGGGTTGAGCCTTGTACCTAAGCCTTGTACCGCAGCCCGGCCGGGCATACCATTGCCGGCACATCCACGCCGATCAGTCCGAGGAGCCGGCCATGGGCGCCACACCTGCTGAAACGTCACCAGCGACCCTGATGGTGGACCTGATCATCTCCCTGGACGGGTACGCGTCGGCCGAGGGCTGGCCCGGGTGGTGGGGGCTGGAGGGGCCCGAATACCTGGCCTGGCTGGACCAGGAATCGGCGAAGAACTACACCTTCCTGCTGGGCGCGAACACCTACCGGCTGATGTACGGCATGTCCGCCCAGGCCGCGGCGGACCGGTCCGGTTTTTCCGAGGAGGAGGGCGCCAGCCTCACCGGGCTGTCCGCCGTACCGAAAATCGTCTTCTCGTCCTCGCTGCAGGCGCCGCTGGACTGGCCGAACTCGACCCTGGTCAGCGGGGACGCGGTTGAGGCGGTCCGGGAGCTGAAGCGGACCGGGACCGGGCCCTTGAGCACGCTGGGCAGCATCAGCCTGGCCCGGTCGCTGCTGCTGGCCGGCCTGGTTGACAGCTTCCGGCTGGTGGTCTTTCCGGTGATCACCGGCGCAACCGGGCGCGAGCGGATTTACGACGGCTACCCGGATGTCCGGCTGGACATGGTGCAGAGCAGGACGTTCGACGGCCGCCTCCAGCTGCTCGAGTATGTTCCCACGGTACTCACCGGCCCGCCGGGCATTGGACAACCCGGCAGGGGCTAAGCGCCCCGCCAGCGTGTCCCGCAGCTGCCCGTGGCGTGCGTTGACAGGACGCACGGCGGGGCGCACGCTTGCAGTGGCTGGGTGTGGCGGGCAACGGCGCGCGCGTCGCAGGCCGGTACCCCGCGGTCCCGGGAGAGCCTGCGGGCCGTCCGGATGAACAGCAGCAAGTCTTCCGTTCAGGAGGAACACCAAATGACCGCAGTAACAGTCAAAGCTCTTGAGGCGAAGTCTTTTGACGAGCCGGACGAAAAGCGCCGGCCACCCAAGACTCAGGTTGACGTGGTCACCCTCGGGGACACGACTTTGGCGAGGATGACGTTCGAACCCGGCTGGCGCTGGTCCGAAACCGTCAAGACCGTTGTCCACACCGACAGCTGCCAGGTTAACCACCTTGGCTTCTGCACCGCCGGCAGGCTGACGGTGCAGATGGAGGACGGTACCCGGGCCACGGTCCAGGCCGGCGGGGCCTATTCCATCCCGGCCGGCCACGACGCCTGGGTGGAAGGCGATGAGCCGTTTGTGGGCTATGAGCTGATGAGCGCGGCCACGTACGCCAAACCGGCCTAGGCAGGAACCGCTTCCGCGTCGGCTGCCCCGAGGGCCTCGTCAAGGATGGCCAGGCCCTCAGCAGCATCAGCGTCGCTGATGTTGAGCGGTGGCGCGACGTGCACCCGGTTTCCGAGGACCAGCGGCAGCAGTCCCCGCTGGAGGCAGGCTTTGACCACGGAGGCCATCGGTGCGTTGGCGGCGCCGGTGGCCCCCGGTGGCACCAGCGGCTCCCTGGTCAGCGGGTCGCGCACCAGCTCCAGGCTCCAGAGGCCGCCGATACCGCGGACGTCCCCCACCGAAGGGTGCTTTCCGGCAAGCTCCCGAAGCGCCGGACCCAGGATGTCCGTGCCAAGGCGGGCGGCGGCTCCCACCGTGTCCTCCTCGTGCATGGCGGTGATGGCCCCGACGGCCGCCGCGCAGGCGAGCGGGTGCCCGCTGTAGGTTATGCCCGCCGGATAGGGGCGCCGGGTGAACATGTCGTAGACCGCGTCGCCCACGAGGACGCCGCCGAGCGGTACGTATCCGGAGTTGACGCCCTTCGCGAAGGCGATCAGGTCGGGGGCCACGCCGGCGTGGTCCACGGCGAACCAGGCGCCCGTGCGGCAGAACCCGGCCATAACCTCGTCCGCGATGTACACAATCCCGTGGCGGTCGCACAGTTCCCGGACGCCGCGCAGGTAGCCCGGCGGCGGGACGATAACACCTGAACTGCCCGTGACGGATTCCAGGACCAGGCCGGCGATGGTCGACGGCCCTTCGAGCAGGATCACTTGTTCCAGGTGGGCCAGTGCGCGCTCAGACTCTTCCTCCTCCGTGGTGGACCCGAACGCTGAGCGGTACAGGAACGGACCGAAAAAATGCACGGCACCGCCTGTGCCGGTGTCCGAGGCCCAGCGGCGCGGGTCGCCGGTGAGGTGGATGGAGGTCGTCGTCGAGCCGTGGTAGGAACGGTAGGCGGCCAGCACCTTCGGCCGGCCTGTGAACAGCCGCGCCATCCGCACCGCATGCTCAATGGCTTCGGTTCCGCCGGTTGTGAACAGGACATGTCCGAGGTTCTCCGGCGCTACTTCCACGATCAGCCGCGCCGCTTCGCCCCGGACATCCGATGCCGAGCCCGGCGCGAGGGTGCAAAGCCGGTCAGCCTGTTCTTTGATTGCGGCAACGATCCGCGGGTGCTGGTGGCCGAGGTTGGTGAACACCAGCTGTGAACTGAAATCCAGGTAGCGCCGCCCGCCGGCGTCGACTACATGGCTTCCCGAGCCGCCCGTAATCGTCGGCACGTCGCGCGGTCCCTGGACTGTCCAGGGGTGGAAGACCAGATCGTTGAGGTTCATGGCTGGAATTGTATGCCTGCCGGACGTGCACCGGACCGGCATCGGATAGGGTGCCCAGTGGAAGCATTCGGCTGAGGGGGAAGGCAACAACAACATATGGGCGCGCTCCGGTATCTCGCAGCTTCCGTCCCGCCCCGGATGGCGAGTGCGGGGTCCGTGGTGGCCCTCCCCATCCTGGCGGTGCAGCAGATGGGTGATGTCGCCGTCGGGGGACTGCTGGTTGCCGCGTCGCTGGGGCCGAGCATGCTCGCGGCGCCGCTGGTCGGCGCGGTCCTCGACAGCACCCGGCGTCCTGGCCTCTGGGTGGCGGCCGCAGGCATGGTCACGGCTGCCGCCTTCGCCGTCACCGCGTTCGTTGGCAGTGTTCCGTTGGCCGCTGTCGTCGCCGTGCTGGTCATGGCCGGTGCTGTCTCACCCTTCTACACTGGCGGGCTGTCGAGTTTCGCGGCGGGTGCCATCCCGGACATCAGGCGGGCGTTCGCCGTCGATTCGCTGTCCTACAACGCCTCGGCCGTTGCCGGTCCGGCAATCGTGGCGCTGATCGCGGTGATCCTCCCCGCCCAGGCGGCGCTGCTGGTCCTCGCAGGCGCCGCAGCCCTCGGCCCCTTGGCCCTCCGCACGGTGGGGCTCCGCCCGCACGGCCGCGCCCGCGGTTCGTTGGGCGAGGCGATCAAGGCCGGGCTGCAGAGGATCTTCAGCCACCGGCCGCTTGCCGTTGTCACGGTTTCATCAACGTTCACCCAGCTGGGACAGGGCGGACTGGCCATCGCCGCCGTTGCCCTCTCGATCGAGAGGATGGGGACGCCCGGAGAGGGCGCCGCTGTGGTGACCGCGTTCGCCGTCGGCAGCCTGCTCGGTGCCGTACTGGAGACCGCACGCCCCGCGCGGGGCCGCCCGCACCTTGTGATGATGGCAGGCTTCCTGGCCACGGGCCTGTTCACGGTGGTCGCCGCAATTGATGTGGGGACGGCGTGGACCGTTGCCGCGATCACACTCTCCGGGGTTTTCACGGCCTCCACCAACGCCGCGATGCTCTTCCTCCGCAACCTCCACAGCCCAGCGCACCTGCGCTCCCAGATCTTCACGGTCACTGCCGGTTTCCGCGTCAGCGCCTCCGCCGCCGGGGCCGCACTGGCAGGGAGCGCGACAGGATGGGGCGGCGCGGTCACGGTGGCCGCGGTCGGGGTCATCTGGATTGCCGGCGCAGCAATGATGGGCGCATACCCGCGCCAGCAATCTGTGTAAGGATCGGGTATGCCCCGCCTGATGCTGCTGGACACCGCTTCCTTGTATTTCCGCGCCTTCTACGGACTGCCGGACACCATCCGCCGTCCGGACGGGACACCGGTCAACGCGGTACGCGGGCTCCTGGACATGATCGCCCGGCTCGCCACCGACTACCACGCCACGCACCTGGTCGCGTGCTGGGATGACGACTGGCGGCCGCAGTGGCGGGTCGATTTGATCCCCACCTACAAGTCGCACCGGGTCGCCGAGACGGTCACGGATGCGCCCGACGTCGAAGTGGTACCGGACGCGCTTGAGGCGCAGCTTCCCATGATCCGCCACGTGCTGGGCCTCGCCGGCATCGCGATCGTTGGCGCCGCCCACCATGAAGCCGACGACGTTGTGGGAACCTACGCCAGCCACGCGCCCTTCCCCGTGGACGTCGTGACCGGCGACCGCGACCTGTTCCAGGTGTGCGACGACGAACGGCAGGTCCGCGTCATCTACACCGCCCGCGGCATGCGGAACCTCGAGGTGTTCACGGAAGAAACCGTGGTTGCCAAATACAGGGTCCTGCCGCAGCAGTATGCAGACTACGCGACGCTGCGCGGAGATGCGTCCGACGGCCTGCCCGGCGTTTCCGGGATCGGCGAAAAGACGGCGGCATCCCTCCTCCTGAAATTCGGCACCCTGGAAGGCCTGCTGGAGGCGGCGGACGACCCCGCCAGCGGACTGGCGGGACCGGTCCGGGCCAAGCTGTCAGCCGCGGAGGACTACCTGAAAGCAGCCCCCGCCGTCGTCCGCCTGGTCAGGGACCTGGCGCTGCCAAGCCTCGAGGAGGCTGGTGCCCGGCTGCGGCCCGTAACCGGCGGCCCGCGGGCTGAGCTGGAGCGGCTGGCAAGCGAGTGGAACCTCGGCGGCTCGGCGGGCAGGCTCCTGGAAGCGCTGGACCGGACCGGATAGCGGGTGCACGTGACGTAGCAAGTCCCTGAATGACCCTGCGTTTCGGTCCGCGTCGGAGAATTGCGGGGCGGTTGTGCAGCGCAATTCGGTGATGGTTTGGTGAGGTAACGATCCAAACGAGAGGCCAATTCCATGACCGTCACATCTGACCTTGCTCCCCGCCGGCTTCGGGACATTTTTGGAACCTTCGCCACCGGGCTGACCGTTATTACCGGTTCCACCAGGGAGGGCCCGGCCGGCTTTACCTGCCAGTCCTTTGCCTCCCTTTCCCTGGAGCCCGCCCTCGTCACCTTCAGCCCGGCGCGGACCTCCAGCACGTGGCCGGTACTGCGGGATGCCGGCTCCTTCACGGTCAACATCCTCCCGGCGGAGCACCAGCACCTTGCAGGGCAGTTCGCACGCTCAGGCACGGACAAATTCGCCGGCGTGAGCCATAAGGCCTCACCGCTGGGCAACCCCGTCCTCGACGACGCCCTCGCCTGGATCGACTGCGAACTGCACGCAGAATACGACGGCGGCGACCACACCATCGTGGTGGCTGCCGTGCGTCACCTCAGCGCACGCCAGGATGCCGAGCCCCTGCTCTTCTTCAAGGGCCGTTTTGCCGGTTTGTCGCCGGCGGAGCACCTGCTCGAGGCTGCCAGCTGACCAGGTAGCCCTCCTGTTCGTCCGCCCGACCGCCACTCCCGCATCCTTGCGCCCCGGCCCGCAGGTAGTAAGCTTGCTGAGCATTACTAGTAAGCTTGCTGATGAACCTGAGGGAAGCGGGAGTGATGGGCACGATATGTGGTGTCGCCTGGTCCATGATGCTGATGGCCGGAGGAGCGGTCATGGCGACAGGTGCGCCGTTCGGCGCCCTTGGCCTCGGCGGACAATACCTTGCAGGCCATGTTCTCCTTGGGCTGGGCATCGGCCTGCTGGCTGCGAGGGTTGTGCGCGGTGCCGCCAGGCGCTCCGTCAAGGCTCTGCGCCCCCGGCCCGCGGAGGTTTCGGCCGCCGAGGTGCAGGCGCCGTCCCGGGCTGTTGCCGCTGTGGCTGTCCTCCCGGTCCGGCCGGCAAGCATGCCTCCGCTCCGTGGCCGGCATGCCGCCTAGGGCTACGCTGGCCCTGCATTCAGCGTCCCTGAAGGAAGGCCGGTCCAGGCAGGCGGGGATTTGGCGCTTTGGGACGGCTGGAACGGCAGTAGCGGCGGCCCTTGCCGTTACAGCAATTGTCGTCGCGGTTGCCACGGGTTTCCGGACGCCGGACTCAGACCAGGCGACGTTGCGGGGCTTCCAGATCCGGGTCCTGAGCATCAGCCAAGCCGCGGCGGACAACAGAATGGACGGAGCGCTGGCAGCATTGCACGCGCTGGAGAGTGACCTGGACGCGGCCGCGCGCGACGGTAGGATCTCCGCCTCCCGCTTGCGTGGAATCGAAAAAGCGCTGGACGCCGTGCGGTCGGACCTGGACACGCGGTTGGCTTCGGCGGCTGAGGCGGTGGAACCTGCTCCGGCGGCAGATGTGGCAGCAACAAGCGCCGCCGGCGGAGGCCAGGCGCAAACCGTACCTCTTGAACCCGTACCCGCCGCGCCGGTTGCAGTACCTCCACCCGCTCCTGCCGACACGGGCGGCCATCACGAGGATCCGCCGGCCGGCGCACAAGGGAACGGCAAGGGCAAAGGCAGGCCCTGACCGGCCAACGGGCGGAGCGTCCGGGCAGAATGGACAGGTGACTTCTTTTCCCGGGCCGGCCCGGACCGTGCCCGCTCAAGCCTTCGACCTCGCCAGGATGAGCGCCGGCCTCGCCTTTGCCACGGCGCTGCCGGCCCTCAGGGAGGCCCTGGCGAAGGGGCCAACGGCAGGGGCAGCGGTGGTGCAGGCTCCGCCGGGTACCGGAAAAACGACGTTGGTGCCGCCGATGCTTGCCACACTGGGGAGCGGTGAAAGGCGACGCGTGGTCGTCACCCAGCCCAGGCGGGTGGCGGCGCGTGCCGCTGCCCGCCGTCTTTCCGGACTGGACGGTTCCCCCCTGGGTGGACGGGTGGGCTACACGGTCCGCGGGGAACGGAAGGCAGGCCCGGACACGGTCGTTGAGTTCGTCACCCCGGGCATCCTGCTGCGCCGCCTGCTCGCGGATCCGGGCCTCGAGGCGGTTGCCGCCGTCGTTCTCGACGAGGTCCACGAGCGCGCCCTGGAGACCGACCTCCTGGTAGGGATGCTGGCCGAAGTGCGGGAGTTGCGGGAAGATCTGGTGCTGGTCGCGATGTCCGCCACGCTGGACGCCACGCGCTTTGCGACGCTTCTCGGCGTCGGCGGGGACCCGGCGCCGGTCGTGGACTGCCCTTCCGTCCTCCATCACCTCGACGTTGAGTGGGAACCGGCGCCCTGCCCGCGGCTGGACAGCAGGGGAGTAACGCACCTGTTCCTGGACCACGTCGTGGAGGTGACCGTGCGCGCCCAGGGCCGGGCAACGGCAGCGGACCCATCGGCGGATTCGCTGGTATTCGTGCCGGGTGCACGCGAGGTCTCACAGGTGGCGGCCGGCCTGCGCCGCAGGCTCGGGAACGCCGTCGAGGTACTGGAACTGCATGGCCAGGCAGCCCCTGCCGAGCAGGACCGGGCAGTTTCCGGACGCGGGCCGGGCGACAAGGCGCGCATCATCGTCTCCACCGACCTCGCAGAGTCCTCCCTGACGGTACCAGGCGTCCGGCTGGTCATCGACTCCGGCCTGTCGCGGGAACCGCGCCGCGACGCCGGGCGCGGGATGAGCGGACTGGTCACCGTGTCCTGCTCCCGCGCGTCCGCGGACCAGCGCGCGGGCCGGGCGGCCCGCCAGGGACCGGGGCAGGTGGTCCGCTGCTACAGCCAGCAGGCCTTCGGCGCCGCACCGGCCCATGTCACCCCGGAGATCAAAGTGGCCGACCTGACCGGGGCAGCTCTGACCCTGGCCTGCTGGGGTTCACCCGGCGGTGCCGGCCTCGCCCTGCCGGACGCGCCGCCGCGGCAGGCGCTTGACGACGCCATGGAGGTGCTGAAGGAACTTGGCGCCGTCAGCAAGGACGGGCAGGCTACGGCCACCGGCAGGATTCTGGCCGGCATACCGGCGGATCCCCGCCTGGCCCGCGCATTGCTGGACGGCGCCGCAGCTGTGGGCCCGCGGGAAGCGGCGGAGGTAGTGGCAGCGGTGGCCGGGGACTCCCGTGCCCCCGGTGCGGACCTCCAGCTGCTGCTCTCGGGGTTCCGCGGAGCCCCGGGGCCGGACGCACGGCGCTGGGCGGAGGAGACCAGGCGGCTGGAAGCGATCGCAGGCCGCGCCCGGAGTAATGCCGCGGCACCTGTCCTCCCTGCAGGCTGTCCGAAGAGCGAGGTGGCGGGGGCCGTCGTCGCGCTGGCGTTTCCGGACCGCGTGGCCAGGCGGGTCCCGGGTGACGGGCCGGTGCGCTACTTGCTGTCGTCGGGTACGCGGGCAGGGCTGCCCGCAGGCAGCCCGCTGTCCGGGTACGACTGGCTGGCAGTTGCCGAAGTCGCGAGGGCCGAGGGCCGTGATGCCGCCGGTACCGGCGCGGTCATCAGGGCGGCGGCGCCGCTCAGCGCAGAACTCGCCGAAGCCGCGGCCTCGCACCTGCTGGCCGAGTCCGTGGAAGCGCAGTTCAGCCAGGGCCGCGTGACCGCACGGAAGGTCCGCCGGCTCGGAGCCATCGTCCTCGCTGACACTCCCGTCCGTCCGTCGCCCGGAGAAGGCCGCATCGCGCTGCTGGATGCCCTCCGCCGGGAGGGGCTGGCCATGCTGGAATGGTCGACGGCGGCCTCAGCACTGCGCCGCCGCCTTGCCTTCCTGCGAAGGGAAGTAGGGGAGCCGTGGCCGGATGTGTCCGACGAGGCCCTCCTTTTGCGCCTCGACGAGTGGCTGGGTCCGGAACTGGAAGCTCTTGCGGCCGGAGGCGCCGTTGGATCCGTGGACCTTGCCCAGCCGCTGGGCCGCCTGCTGCCCTGGCCCGAAGCTGCGGGCATGGACCGGCTGGCTCCGGAAACGCTGGAAGTTCCCAGCGGGTCCCGGGTTCCGGTGGAGTACCCGGACCCCGGGGAGGAATCCGCGCGGCCGGTGGTCGCCGTCAAACTGCAGGAGTGTTTCGGCCTGGCGGAGACCCCGCGGCTGGTCAACGGCACCGTTCCGGTACTGTTCCACCTGCTCTCACCGGCCCGCCGCCCGTTGGCTGTCACTGACGACCTCACCTCCTTCTGGTCCGGCCCCTACGCACAGGTCCGGGCGGAAATGCGTGGCCGTTACCCCAAGCATCCGTGGCCCGAGGATCCGTGGACGGCCCCAGCCACGGCACGGGCAAAACCCCGCAAGTAGCTGGTCCCGCCGAACTTCACCGGGGCTTTTGGGGGATGGGTGAGAACTAAGATACACAGCCGAAACGATGCGTCGACGTGCCGAAACATGCCTTGGTTAGGCTCCTTGCTACATGGACAGCGCAGTCCATTCAACATACGGAAGGACGTAACGATGTTTCTCTTGAACAGCCTGAACCTTTTGCTCGACGGCCGGCGCAGCGACGACGGCCGGTCCTCCGGCGGCAGCAGCGGGAAGACAGAGTTTCCCGAAGGCACCCTCTCCTCCGCCGCCTGGGAAGGCTGGTGGCACGAGGAGGCGGCGTAAGCGCTGAGCCTAAAGGGTGGCCCGGATGAAGTCCGCCACCGGGGCGGCCAACTCCGCGCCGATCTCGCCGGCCGGCCGCTTCCTGCCGGCCACGGCAAAGGAATGGTCCCCGCCCTCAATCCACTGCAGGACAGCGGACGGGCCGATGCGCGACACCACACCGTTCAGGATCCCGGGAGTGGCGAACGTATCGCGGGTGCCCTGGAGGAACAGCATGGGTGCACTCACGCCGTACAGGTGTTCGTCCCGGAGCTTCTCGGGTTTTCCGGGCGGATGCAGGGGATAGCCGAGGTAGACAAGGCCCGCGGCAGGCATCCCGTCGGCTACAGCCATCGACGCCATCCGGCCGCCGAACGATTTTCCGGCCGCCCACAGAGGTCCCGCGTCGCCGTACGATGCGGCCTGGTCTGCCGCTGCAGCCATGATGGCGCGCCAGGTGGCAATGGCCACCGGGGGACGGTCCGGAAACCTGCGCCCGGCTTCCCTGTAAGGGAAGTTGAACCGCAGGGTGGCGATGCCGAGGCCGTTCAAGGCACCAGTGAAGCCGCGAAGGAAAGGATGCTCCATGCCGGCTCCGGCGCCGTGCGCGACGACGAGCGTGGCCCAGGGGCTGTCCGGCCGTGCATAGGCGGCCGGCACCGCCGTTCCGTTCACGTCAACAGTAAGGTTCTTTTCCACGGCAGGCATGAATCCATCATGCCGGACCGGGCGGGCCGAAATATGCGGGCTTGCCGATGGCGGGGGTGTACGTTGTCCCCATGGCGAGCGAACAGACCACCATCACGGTCCAGGGCCCCCACGGGGAGCGGGAGATGCGCATTTCGAGTCCGGGCCGGGTGCTGTGGCCGGACCTCGGACTGACGAAACTGGACCTCGCCCGCTACATCGTTGACGTTGGCGACGCATTTATTGCGGCGAACGGCGACCGTCCCGTGTCCCTGCAGAGGTACTCGGACAACATCAATGGGGAAATGTTCTTTTCGAAGAACCCGCCCAGGGGGACCCCTGACTTCGTCCGCTCCGTCAAGGTGGTGTATCCCAGCGCACGGTCCCATCCGCAGCTCGTGCTGGACGAACCCGCTGCAGCAGTGTGGGCAGTGCAGATGAATACGGTGGTGTTCCACCCGTGGCCGTCGCGGGCGGAGAACACTGACAACCCGGACCAGTTGCGCATCGACCTGGATCCCCAGCCCGGAACGGACTTTGACGACGCCGTACCGGCGGCGCTCGTGCTCAAGGAGGTGCTGGCGGAGGCTGGCCTCGACTGCTTCATTAAGACCTCGGGCAACCGGGGCCTGCACGTCTATGCCCCGATCGAGCCGGTGCACGAATTCCTGGACGTCCGGCATGCGGTGATCGCAGCGGCCCGTGAGGTGGAGCGGCGGATGCCGGACAAAGTCACCACGGCATGGTGGAAGGAAGAACGGGGCCAGAGGGTCTTCCTCGATTTCAACCAGGCCAACCGTGACCGCACCATCGCTGGCGCCTACAGCCCCCGGGCCCTGCCACACGCCCCGGTCTCGTGCCCCATCACGTGGGACGAACTGGGAAACGCCGATCCCAAGAACTTCACGATCCTCACCGTCCCTGAACGGCTGCGAACCATCGGAGACCCGTGGGCTGACTTCGGCCGTAACCCCGGCAGGATCGATACCCTGCTGGAGTGGTGGGAGCGTGACACCAAAGCCGGACTCGGTGAGATGCCGTTTCCCCCGGATTACCCCAAGATGCCGGGGGAGCCGCCCCGGGTGCAGCCCAGCCGGGCCCGGAAGCAGGATTAGCCGGGCCACAACGCTGGGCCCGCCCGGCCGCGGTCGGCCTTTCCCGGCACCCGCAGCCGCGTACCCGGTAGTGGTGGTGCGGTGGAGTGGTAGGTGTGGCGGGTTGGGGTTTGGAGTTCCACGCTGTGCCGGGCTCCAGGTAGTGTGACGGGTTTGGCTGACCAGCCGGGGGTTTCCTTGGTGTGGTTGCAGGCTTCGCAGAGGCCCTGGCCATTACCTGCGGTGGTGGGCCCGCCGCTAAACCACGAGATGATGTGGTCATTGTGGCGGATGGGCGCGTCGCAGTACGGGGTGCGGCAGAGATCGTCCCGCACCTGGATGAAGCGGCGCAGCCCTGGCGGGAAGAACCTGGCCTTCGAATCCATCGCCACCAAATCACCGGTCACGGGTGCTGTGTAAAGCCGTCGGAGCCACGTGGTGAATTCTTCCCCGCCTGCTGGCCCATTCAGTTCTGGAAGGCGGCCCATGGCGGCCCGTCTCGCCCATTCGGCGGGGACGGTTCCGTAGCCGGTGAGCCGGGCGGGTTCACTGTCGCCCTGGAACAGTGTGCGGTCGGTCATGACGAGCTGGACCTCGATGCTGCTCACCCCGCCCGCAACACCTGTAGCGCGTTCGACCAGGGTGTCGGCCATGATCTGGCCCTTGGACCGGTCATCACCACTGGAACGCAACGAGTCGGCTTCCTGGGTGAGGGCGGCGTAGGCTGCCACACCCTGGGCGACGGGAAGCAAAGCGGTCACGTATGCCATGGTGTCCGGCGCAGGACGCAGCGTCACGGTCCGCTCGGTCACAGCATGGCTCGCCCGCTTCACCACCGACCGCGGGTCCCGCCGGTACGCGGCCGCCTTGACCGCGGAAATGGTGGTCCGGTCGCCGGCGCCCTCGAAGGTTCCGGTGTTAGCGGCGAGTTCCTCATCTACCGCCGCCCGGTCTTCCACCGACAAACATGACGTCTCCCGGACTATCAGGGCGGCGCGCCACTCATTCAACCGGCCGGAACGGAACGCCGCGAACGTGTGCGGCATCCCCGTCAACGCCTTCGCCAGGCCCAGCAGCCTCCCGCCGCGCGCCGGGGACTCGCGCCGCGCCAACGCCACCTGCGCACCCACCCCGGCTCCCTGCTCCTCATCAGGGACCCCGGCGGCGGCCTGCTCCCGCCGCTGCTGCACATCAAAAGCCACACTGATCTCCGCCTGCCGCGCGGCCACAAATGACTTCAGATCCTCCAGCTGCCGGAGCTGGTCAATCATCCCCGCACCATCAGCCGCCATCCGCACCGTGGCAAGAACCCTCAACGCATCCGCAACAGACGGACCGCCGGAACGAGGCACCTCACCGTGCCCCAGCCCCACTGCCGCCGCCTCAAACGCCTCCATAAACAAAGTCTTCCAGCACCCACCGACATTCCTGAGGACCCAAAATGCCCATGTGGAAAACCCGCGCGGCATGCGGACTAAGGGGCAAAAGGAGGCGCCGCCGTCGTAATTTTCGAAGCGGACCTACGGCCTACTCAAACCGGGACGGATCGCCGGTGCCGCGCCGGACCACCTCGGCGACGCCGCTGGAGAAGTCGACCACCGTGGTGGGCTCCGAACCGCAGTCGCCGGCGTCAATGACGGCGTCCACCTGGTGGTCCAGCCGTTCCTTGATGTCCCAGCCCTGGGTCAGCGGATCCTCCTCGTCCGGAAGCAGCAGGGTGCTGGACAGCAAGGGTTCACCCAGTTCGGCAAGCAGCGCCTGCACAACCCGGTTGTCCGGAATCCTGACGCCCACCGTTTTCTTCTTGGGGTGCAGCAGCCGCTTCGGGACCTCCCTGGTGGCCGGAAGGATGAAGGTGTAGCTCCCCGGGGTGACCGCCTTGATGCTGCGGAACACGTCGTTGCCGATGTTGACGAACTGTCCGAGCTGGGCAAAGTCCCGGCACACCAGGGTGAAATGGTGCTTGTCGTCGAGCCGGCGGATGTTCCTGATCCTGTCCAGCGCTTCCTTGTTGCCCATCTGCGCTCCCAGGGCATAACAGGAATCGGTGGGGTAGGCGATCAGGCCCCCGTCGCGCAACAGTTGCACCGCCTGGGCGATGGCTCGCGGCTGGGGATCCTGCGGGTGGACGTCAAAGTATCTGGCCATGGCCACGAGCCTATGTTCCCGGACGGCTGAGTGCACTATTACCGGGGTCAAACCCCCTACCAGCAGGGCGTTCTTTGCGGCAGGATGTTGTTCGTCCCTGCCATTGCCAAAGTCAAGGAGCACCATGCCGACCATCTTGAACCCCTACATCAGCTTCCGGGACAACGCCCGCGAGGCCATGAACTTCTACCAGTCAGTCTTCGGCGGCGATCTGAGGGTCAGTACCTTCGGCGACTACCAGGCCAGCGATGATCCGGCGGAAGCAGACAAGGTTATGCACGGCATGCTGACCACACCCCAGGGCCTGGTCCTGATGGGTGCCGACACCCCGAACAGCATGGAATACCGCGAGGGTTCATCCATCTCCATTTCCCTCAGCGGCGAGGACGAGGCGGAACTGCGGGGCTACTACGACAAACTCAGCGGCGACGGCGGTTCGGTCACGGTGCCGATGGAAAAGTCGCCGTGGGGTGACGTCTTCGGGATGTGCACCGACCGGTACGGCATCGGCTGGCTGGTTAACGTCAACAGCGCCCAGGGCACCGGCGGCGCATCCTGATGCATGGCCTTCCCGCGCGGGCCACCCCGCGCGGGAATCCCGGCCGCCGTCGCGCGTTTTATCAGGTGGTGCACGCGTCCCGGGGGGCCGGTTGAGGCCGTCACCGGCGCCTGCAAGGATGGACCAGTGGAGTCCTTTTTCGAGTTGCTTGACGACAGCTGGTGGCTGGTCTTTCCGCTCATCGCCTTCCTGGGCCATTCAGCCGGGAAATGGCGCAAGGCAAGCGAGCGCCGCCATCAGCGGCGGGTGGAACTGTACAAACTGAAGAACCAGCACCGGGAGGCTGACAAGGCCTCCCTGGCGGAGGTGGAAGCCCTCATGGCACTCCACGACGACACCAACCGGCGCTGGCTGGACTACGAACTCGATGTCGGAAAACTGATCGACTTCCCCCTCATGACCGATGTCCGGGAACCTTTGACTGTGGCCTTCCTCCGTGCCAAGCGTGAGGCAGACGGGCAGCGCCCCGCCGACCCCGGAGCCACCCCTGCCGGACGGCTGGAGGCCTACCGGCAGGCGGTGAACGGTTTCGCGGTGGCCCTGGACGTTGCGGAACGGGAAGCGCGGCGGATCAAGGACAGCAAGTTCACCGGCCCGGAACGCGAACGGCTGGCAACGGCGCGCAAATTGTTGATGATCGCGGAGAACGGGGCTGCCACCCCGGCCGAACGCCAGGCAGCCTACAAGCGGGCCCGCCGTGAACTGGACGGCCTCATCGTCCTGCCGGAAGTGACTGTCGCGTCGCTCGAAGAACGCATGGCGCCACGGCTTGATGCCGGCCGGCGCCCGTCGGAGCGCCCCGGCGGCTAAGAGGGCAGCCTGGTGCGGACCCTTTACATCGACGTCGACGGCGTCATCTGTCCTTTTGGCCCCGGCCGCACCACTCCCTGGGGTACTGCCTGGCAGCACGCCGACGCGGGCCTCCTGCCCGTTGCCTTCGCGGCCGAACTTGTGGAGGACCTTAACCGGCTGGCGCGCGTTGAGTCCGTGCGGTGCGTCTGGCTGACCAGCTGGGAAGAGCTTGCCCCGCAGTACCTGTGCCCCGTGATCAACCTGAGGGGCGGGACATGGCCGTACCTCTCGGGTGCCGGCGCCGGCAGCGGAAACGGCTGGTGGAAGCTCCGGGCCATCCAGGACGACATCGAAGCCACCACCCCGGAGGCGGTCGCCTGGATCGACGACCAGCTGGCGTTCGAAGCCGAAGCCCAGGCGTGGGCGGGCCTGCTTGGCCGCAGGATCCTGCTGGTCTCGCCCGACCCGCGGCTGGGGGTATCTCCGTCGGAAGTGGCGCAGGTGGAGGCTTTCCTCACCGGGCCGTTGTTTTGACCTGATGGTCCGGGCGCGTACGATCGATAGGGTTTCTGGCCGGTTCTGTTAACTCCGCAAGTCATGCCAAGCGAACAGCTGGTGAATTATGCTGTGCAGATGCAGCCGGGGGATTAGAAACTGCTGAACGTCGACTCTGCAGATTGGGCAACAGGTGGATATCACCTTCATGGTGGCGCTGGTCATCGCACTGGCACTATTTTTCGACTTCACGAACGGCTTCCACGACACCGCCAACGCCATGGCCACGCCCATCGCAACAGGTGCCATCAAGCCGAAGACCGCGGTGACCCTGGCTGCCATCCTGAACCTGGTGGGCGCCTTCCTGTCCACCGAGGTGGCCAAGACAGTCTCCGGCGGCATCATCCGTGAAGGATCCGACGGCATCCAGATCACGCCGGACATTATTTTCGCCGGCCTGATGGGGGCCATCCTGTGGAACATGATCACCTGGCTCAAGGGCCTTCCCTCGAGTTCCTCGCATGCCCTCTTCGGCGGCCTCATCGGCGCCGCGATTGCCGGCATCGGGTTCCACTCCATCAACCTGGAGGGCCTCCTGCAGAAGGTCATCCTGCCCGCGATTTTTGCTCCGCTTATCGCCGGCGCGGTGGCGTATGTCTGCACCCGCCTGGCCTACGCGCTGACCTCGCGGCACGATCCCGAGACCGGCAGCAAGCTGACCCAGAAGCGCGGCGGTTTCCGCACCGGCCAGATCTTCACGTCCAGCCTCGTGGCCCTGGCGCACGGCACGAACGACGCCCAAAAGACCATGGGCATCATCACCCTTGTCCTTATTGCCGCGGGCACGCAGGAGCCCGGCTCCGGCCCCATGTTCTGGGTCATCGCCTCCTGCGCCTTCGCCATCGCGATCGGCACCTACGCCGGCGGCTGGCGCATTATCCGCACCATGGGCGCCGGCCTCACCGAGGTCAAGCCGGCCCAAGGCTTCGCCGCGGAAACCAGCACCGCCTCCGCCATCCTCGCCTCCTCCCACCTCGGCTTCGCGCTCTCCACCACGCAGGTTGCTTCCGGCTCCGTCATCGGTTCCGGCATGGGCCGTCGCGGAACGAGTGTCCGCTGGAGCATGGTGGGCAAGATCGCCTTGGGCTGGCTGTTCACGCTTCCAGCAGCAGGCATCGTGGGTGCGCTGACCGCCCTGCTGGTCAAGACCGGGGTGGTGGGCGTGCTGATCGCGGCCATCGCCGGCACGGGCGCAGTGCTCTTCATGTTCTTCTACTCGCGGAAGTCCGCCGTCGGTCACCACAACGCCATCGAAGTTGAGGAAGCCGGGCAGGCCGTCAAGTTCCGCAAGAAGAAGGCAATGGCCCGGGCCCGCGCCAAGGCGAAGGCCCACGTCCAGGCCCAGGAACGTGCCCGGTCAACGAACCAGTCAACCGGCAGCACCGCCGCCAACACCACCGACGCCGAGGCGAACGCCGATGCCGACGCCACCACCTCCAAGGAGACGCAACGATGAAATGGTTGGAACTCCTGACCGTCGCCGGGGCCACGCTGATTGCCGCCGTGACAGTGGTGACCCTCTACTCCCTGGGAGTGCGCCTGACGGCCATCGCCGGTGATGCCCAGCAGGCATCGCCCGGCGTGAAGCGCTCCCTGGCTTATGTCTGCTTCGGGCTGTGCGGCCTGGCCGTCCTGTTCGGGCTGTACCTGATCATTCCGTACTTCTCCGGCTAGCCACTGGGCAGTGGCGCGGCTCTTGGCTAGGCTGTGCCCATGTCCCGGATCCAATACTTCGTGGCCGCCTCCCTGGACGGCTATATCGCCACCGCCACGGACGACCTCGGCTGGCTCCTGCAGTTCGACGGCTTCGAGGGCGGCGCCGAGAGCTACGAGTCGTTTATGGCCGGCGTCGGGTGCATCGTCATGGGCGGAGAAACTTACGCCTGGCTGATGGCCCACGAACCCGACAAGTGGCCCTACCCGGGTACCCCCAGCTACGTCTTCACCCGGCACGAGTACACCGCCGCGCCAGGAGCGGACATCACATTCGTGCGCGGCGACGTGGGTGAGTTCGTCGCTGACTTCCGGAAGGATGCCGGCGGGAAGAACGTCTGGGTGGTGGGCGGAGGCAACCTCGCCGCGCAGTTCGCCGACGCGGGCCTGTTGGACGAGATCATCCTCTCCGTCATCCCGGTGGTGCTTGGCGGGGGGGAGCGGCTGCTTCCCGTGTCAGGCCCGACGCCGCCACTTGAGCTTGCTGCCTCGCGCACCATGGGCAGGGGAGTCGTAGAGCTCCGCTACCTCCTCAACAGCAGCGCCTGAATAGCAACGCCTAGGCAGGACCGTCCCCGGCGGACTGGCCGCCGGCAGGTGCGTTGTCCCTGATCATGTTGGTGATGCGGGCCGTGGACAGCCGACGGCCCGCGGCGTCAGTCATCACCACCTCGTGGGTTACCAGGGTGCGTCCCAGGTGGATGGCCGTGCACGTACCGGTCACCAGCCCCCCGGCGATGGATCGGTGGTGCGTGGCGCTGACTTCGATGCCCACCGCATGCCGCCCCGGACCGGCATGGATGCCCGCCGAGAACGAACCGAGCGTCTCGGCAAGCACAACGTGCGCGCCCCCGTGCAGGATCCCGGCCACCTGTGTATTGCCTTCAACCGGCATGGTGGCCACGGTCTTTTCGGGGCTCATCTCCAGGAAGTGGATGCCCATTTTCACTACCAGGGCACCGATCCCGAACCGGCCCAGCCAGCCGTGCAGGTGCTCCGGAATCCCGGCCGCAGCCAGCTCCTCGGAGAAAGGTCCCGGCGTGAAATTGTCCATCATGGCAACTAGGCTGGCATCTGTGAGTGAAACAACCAAACCGGCCCCTTTTCCGTCCCAAGTTCTGCAGCCCGCCGCCGGTGGGTCGGTTTCGGCTACTGAAGCCCCCGTCGTGCCCATCACCGGCCAGCCCCGGCTTCTTGTGCTGGACGGACATTCGATGGCGTTCCGCGCATTCTTCGCCCTCCCGGCGGACAAGTTCTCCACGATGAACGGGCAGCACACGAACGCCATCCACGGCTTCACGTCCATGCTGATCAACCTCATCAAGGAACAGCAGCCCACCCACATTGCCGTAGCCTTCGACGTCTCCGACGAAACCACCCACCGCAAGGCCCAGTACAGCGAGTACAAGGGCGGCCGGAACGAAACGCCGCGCGAGATGAGCGGCCAGATCGACCTCATCGCCCAGGTGGTCGAGGCCTGGGGCATCAAGACCATCAAACTCCCCGGCTACGAAGCGGACGACATCCTGGCAACCCTCGCCGCGATGGGCGAAAAAGCCGGCTTCGAGGTGCTCCTGGTCTCGGGTGACCGGGACGCCTTCCAGCTCATCACGGACAATGTGTTTGTCCTGTACCCCAAAAAGGGTGTCAGCGACATCCCCCGGATGGACGCGGCGGCCATCGAGGCCAAGTACTTCGTCAGCCCGTCCCGCTACTCAGACCTTGCAGCGCTTGTGGGGGAGACCGCGGACAACCTCCCCGGCGTGCCCGGCGTCGGCCCCAAGACGGCCGCGAAATGGATCAACCTGTACGGCGGGCTGGAAGGTGTCCTCGAACACCTGGACTCGATCGGCGGCAAGGTGGGCGACGCCCTGCGTGAGAACGTGGAGAACGTCAAGCGGAACCGGATGCTCAACCAGCTCCACACGGACCTTGAACTCCCCGTCACCCTTGACGACCTGTACCAGCCCCGGCCGGACCAGGCAGCCCTCGAGGGCCTGTTCGACCAGCTCGAATTCAAGACCATCCGCAGCAGGCTGTTCGCGCTTTACGGCGACGAGGAGGCCCCGGCCGCCGAGCGGGAAAACATCGACATCCCGCAGTACACCACTCCCGCCGGCGCCGCAGAGCTGTCAGCATTCCTGGACGCAGGTACCGGCCGGCGCTCAGCGGTCGCCGTGGACCTGGTTCCGGGCCGGATCGGGGAGGACGCGGCCGCCCTCGCCATCGTCCGCGACGGTGCTGCTGTCCACCTTGACCTCACAGGACTGGATGCCGAGACCGAGAACGTCCTGGCCGCGTGGCTCCGCGACCCCGAGGTCCCCAAGGTCCTGCACGGCTTCAAGGCCGCACTAAAGGCGCTGGCCTCGCGGGGGCTGGAACTGGAGGGAGTGGTGGACGACACCTCCATTTCCGGCTACCTCATCCAGCCGGACCGCCGCACCTATGAACTGGCCGAACTCGCGCAACACCACCTCAACGTGGGCATCTCCGCGGCCACGGCGAAGGCAGGCCAGCTGGAACTCTCCTTCGACGGCGACGACGCCGCCGCAGCCGACGCACTCGTACAGGCCGCCGCTGTCGTCCTCACCCTCAGCAGGTACTTCGAAACCGAGCTGAAGGAGCGCAAGGCGGAGGAGCTCCTGTCAACGCTTGAACTCCCGGTCAGCCGTGTTCTCGCGGACATGGAAACCGCCGGCATCGCCATCGACATGGACCGGATGGACGAACAGCTCGCCGATCTTGCCAGGGTCATCGACAACGCCCAGGAGCAGGCCTTCGCCGCAATCGGCCACGAGGTCAACCTCGGTTCGCCCAAGCAGTTGCAGGCCGTCCTGTTCGACGAGCTGCAACTGCCCAAGACGAAGAAGATCAAATCCGGCTACACCACCGATGCTGCGTCCCTGAAGAACCTCCTGGAGAAAACCGGGCACGAGTTCCTGGTCCAGCTCATGGCGCACCGGGAGGCGGCGAAACTCCGCCAGATGATCGAATCGCTGAAGAAGTCTGTGGCTGAGGACGGCCGGATCCACACAACCTACGCCCAGAACGTGGCTGCCACGGGACGGATCTCGTCCAACAACCCGAACCTGCAGAACATCCCGATCCGCAGCGAGGAAGGCCGCCGGGTCCGCGGGATCTTTGTGGTCAGCGAGGGCTATGAGTGCCTGCTGTCCGCGGACTACTCGCAGATTGAAATGCGGATCATGGCGCACCTGTCCGGCGACGAAGGCCTCATCCAGGCGTACCGGGACGGGGAGGACCTGCACCGGTTCGTGGGCTCGAACATCTTCCATGTACCCACCTCCGAAGTCACCAGCGCCATGCGCTCCAAGGTGAAGGCCATGTCCTACGGCCTGGCTTACGGCCTGACGTCCTTCGGACTGTCCAAGCAGCTGGAGATCTCCGTGGATGAGGCACGGACCCTCATGAAGGATTACTTCGACCGGTTCGGCGCCGTGCGGGATTACCTCCGCGGCGTGGTGGACCAGGCCCGGGTGGACGGCTACACGGCCACCATCGAGGGGCGCCGCCGCTACCTGCCCGACCTCACGAGCACGGACCGGCAGTTGCGCGAAAACGCGGAGCGCATCGCCTTGAACAGCCCCATCCAGGGCTCGGCAGCGGACATCATCAAGCGCGCCATGCTCGGCGTCCATGCCGAACTGCAGGCGCAGGGCCTGAAATCGCGCATGCTGCTGCAGGTCCATGACGAACTGGTCCTTGAGGTCGCCGCCGGCGAGCGGGCAGCCGTGGAGAAGCTGGTGACGGAGCAGATGGCCGCGGCCGCGGACCTCAGCGTCCCGCTGGAAGTCCAGATCGGCGTTGGCCCGAGCTGGTTTGACGCCGGACACTAGCCAGTTTGTGCTGGTCAGGCGCCGGATGTGTTGGCTAGGCTCGGACGTGTGGCTGATCTGAGCGGAAACTATGACATCCGGCGCTTTCCTGCCGTTTCGAAAGGCAAGGACGGCTACGCGGAGGCGGACACGTGGGCGAAGGCCGTGGGATTCGGATTCCACGAGTCCACCCGGACACCGGAACACCGCGAACGGTCACTCGCCACCTACGAGGTGGACGGCAGGATCTTCACCGGCGCCTACCAGACCGGCGGCGTGGCACCGTCGTCGCTGCCGGCCGACGTGCCGGTGGCGACCTTCGGGACCTTCCGCAAGACGCTGAACGTCGGCTTCGGCCGGATGCTGGAAGCCCAGCTGGTCACGGCTGTGACCGTGCGCACGTCGCACCGCCGGCGCGGCCTGCTGCGCCGCATGATGACCGAGGACCTGCAGGCTGCGAGGAACGACGGGCTCGCGGTGGCAGCGCTGACGGCCTCCGAGGGGACCATTTACGGCCGCTTCGGTTACGGCGTGGCCAGCCTTGAACGCTCGGTGAAAGTGGACACCACGGCACGGTTCAGCCTCCGGCACCAGGCCACCGGGTCCGTCGAGGTTGCGGATCCCAAGGTACTTCTGGACGTGGCTCCGGTGGTCTTCGACCGCGTCCACCGCCATACCCCGGGATCGATCGGAAGGCAAGAGTGGTACCGGCAGCTGGCCTCCGGGTCCCTTGGCCGTGACGGCAAGGAAGATCCCGCCATCAAGGTCGCCCTCCACTACGGGCCCGACGGCGGCATAGACGGTTATGTGTCGTACAAATTCCTTGGCTGGGAGACGGAGCCCTACACCGTGGAAGTGGTGGACCTCGTGGCCGCCACGGACCACGCCTACCTGGAACTGTGGCAATACCTTGCGGCGATCGACCTCGTTGAGCGCGTCTCCTGGAACGAAGCACCCGTGGACGACCCCCTCGGCTGGGCGCTGTCGGACCCCCGCTGCATCGACGCGTCGGACAGCCGCGACATGCTCTGGCTGCGCATCCTCGACGTCCCCGCAGCGTTGGCGGCCCGCCACTACCCGGCAGACGGCCGACTTGTGCTCGCCGTCCACGACGCGCTTGGCCTTACCGGCGGGACCTTCGCGTTCGAAGCCTCCGGCGGGCCGGCCGCCGTCGAACGCGTTCCCGACGGGACGCCCGCGGACCTGGAACTCGACATCGCCGACCTTTCGTCGATCTACCTGGGCGGTGTTTGCCCGGTTACGCTGAAGGCGGCGGGAAAGATCCGGGAGGCGACGCGCGGCTCGGCGCTCAGGGCCAAGCAGCTGTTCGGGGTGGAGCGGGCAACACACTGCCTGACGCACTTCTAGGGGACAGGCCTCCCACAGGCCGGGCTTGCACAGGCCGGGCCGGTAAGGGCGGCCAAGGTACCGTTTTTGATTCTTCTTGGCGGCTGCGACTAGAATAAACGGGCGTGTACCACGTGCACGTTCTCTAAATCCACAAAATCAGGATGACCCGGAGGATCCGCTGGATCCACCGAGAATCGCGCCTGCGTTCCATAGCGCGGGCGTGCCGGTTTGCCTGACCGACTAACTATCCACAACGGAGCCCCTACTACATGACCATCACCTCCACCGAGAAGCCCGGTACCCCGCAGGTCGCCATCAACGACATCGGTACCGCTGAGGACTTCCTCGCAGCAGTCGACGCGACCATCAAGTACTTCAACGACGGAGACCTCGTCGAAGGTACCGTCGTCAAGGTCGACCGCGATGAAGTCCTGCTCGACATCGGTTACAAGACCGAAGGTGTCATCCCCTCCCGCGAGCTGTCCATCAAGCACGACGTTGATCCCGGAGAAGTTGTCTCCGTCGGCGATCAGGTCGAAGCCCTGGTGCTCACCAAGGAAGACAAAGAAGGCCGTCTGATCCTCTCCAAGAAGCGTGCTCAGTACGAGCGTGCCTGGGGCGACATCGAGAAGGTCAAGGAAGAAGACGGTGTTGTCACCGGTACCGTCATCGAGGTTGTCAAGGGTGGTCTTATCCTCGACATCGGCCTGCGCGGCTTCCTGCCCGCATCCCTCGTCGAGATGCGCCGCGTGCGCGACCTGGCTCCGTACATCGGCCAGCAGATCGAAGCCAAGATCATCGAGCTCGACAAGAACCGCAACAACGTGGTCCTGTCCCGCCGTGCATGGCTCGAGCAGACCCAGTCCGAGGTCCGCTCCACCTTCCTCAACAAGCTGGAAAAGGGCCAGGTCCGTCCCGGCGTTGTTTCCTCCATCGTCAACTTCGGTGCATTCGTGGACCTGGGCGGCGTAGACGGCCTGGTTCACGTTTCCGAGCTGTCCTGGAAGCACATCGACCACCCGTCCGAGGTTGTCGAAGTTGGCCAGGAAGTCACCGTCGAGGTTCTCGAGGTCGACCTGGACCGCGAGCGTGTTTCCCTGTCGCTCAAGGCTACGCAGGAAGACCCGTGGCAGACCTTCGCCCGCACCCACGCCCTCGGCCAGGTTGTTCCGGGTAAGGTCACCAAGCTCGTTCCGTTCGGTGCGTTCGTTCGCGTCGAAGACGGCATCGAGGGCCTGGTCCACATCTCCGAGCTGGCTGTCCGCCACGTCGAACTGGCCGAGCAGGTTGTCTCCGTTGGCGACGAACTGTTCGTCAAGGTCATCGACATCGACCTGGAGCGCCGCCGCATCTCGCTGTCCCTCAAGCAGGCCAACGAGGGCGTCGACGCCGACAGCACCGAATTCGATCCCGCTCTGTACGGCATGGCCGCAGAGTACGACGAAGAGGGCAACTACAAGTACCCCGAGGGCTTCGACCCCGAGTCCAACGAATGGCTCGAGGGCTACGAAGCACAGCGCGCCGCCTGGGAGCAGCAGTACGCTGACGCCCAGACCCGTTGGGAAGCACACAAGAAGCAGGTTGCCCAGCACGCTGCCGACGACGCTGCTGCCGCAACGTCCGGTGACGGCGACTCCGGCGCCACCAGCTACTCCTCCGAGCCCGCCACCACCGATTCCGGTGCCGGCACCCTGGCTTCGGACGAGGCTCTTGCTGCCCTGCGCGAGAAGCTGACCGGCAACTAATTGCCGCCGGCCCTCCCGGGCAACAGCAGACCCCCTGCCAATAGGCAGGGGGTCTGCTGCGTTAAAGATCGACGACGGCGCTGACGGTGCCGTCGTCGTCGGGCCTTAAGTTTCCGCCGGCCGAGGCCAGCAGGTGCTGCGCGGCGTCATTGCCGGCCAGCGTGCGGGCGGTGACCCGCCTGATGCCGGCCCGGCGTGCCTCTGCCAGGACCAGCCGCAGCGCCGCTGCGCCGATCCCGCGCGAGCGGAAGCTGCGGCCGAGCCAGATGCCGGTTTCGGCCGACGGGACGTCCGCCGAGGTGTCACGCTTCAGGCGCACCGACCCCGCAAGTTCGGCACCGGAGAACACAGCCCAGGACTTTTCCCCTGCCGGGCCGTCCAGCCCATCGGCTGCGGCGCGGTGGTAGCTGAGGAACCAGCCCGTCCTCTCCAGGTCCCAGCCGGGCCCGCCGACCGGGGGAGCGACCTCGTCAGGGGATGCGTCGCGCTTGGCCAGCTCCAGCAGCCCCTCGAGCACGGTTTCGTCCACGTCTGAGAGGGACACGTCAGGCGAGGGGTTCATCGATCCACTCCGTTCCTTCGGGCGTGAGCGCAGCGCTGCCGGCGGTCAGGAGCTGGAGACGCCCGGCGGCGTCCGCGATGGCGGCCGGATCGTCCGTCACGGCCACGCGCAAGACCGCGCCCTGCGCGCTATAGCTTGTTGGCGCCATAACGAACCCAGCGGACCGCAGATCGTTTTCAAGCCTCCCCGCTGCAGCGTGCGGCACCTCGGCGGCGCAGATGCGCAACCTGCTGCGGCGCACCATGGGTGCCAGCGACAAGGCGGTGGACACGGAGTCCGAGTAGGCGCGCACGAGTCCGCCCGCGCCAAGCAGGACCCCGCCGAAGTAGCGGACGACGACGGCACTGACGTCGCTGAGGTCGGCCACCCCTGGACCCGTCTCCCTTTTGGCGAGGGCCTCCAGCATCGGGACGCCGGCTGTGCCGGACGGTTCGCCGTCGTCGCTGGACCGCTGGATGTCCCGGTCCGGGCCGATGATGAACGCGGAGCAGTGGTGTCGGGCGTCGTGGAACTCGCGGCGGAGGCCGGCCACCAGGTCCCGGGCGGCCTCCTCTGTGTCGGACCGGCGCAGGACCGTGATGAAGCGGGAGCGTTTGATCTCGATCTCATGGCGGAAGTCCGGTCCGGAAGCCAACGTCGTGTAGGCCGTGGCCCTGCTCTCCTGATCGCGCACCCGGCCCAGTCTAGCCGCGACGGTAGGGTGGGGGGGTGCTGAAGATCGGGTTGACGGGCGGCATTGCGTCCGGGAAGTCAGTGGTGGCCGCGCGGCTGCGTGAACTGGGTGCCGTCCTGGTGGACGCGGATGCCCTGGCGCGGGAAGTCGTGGAGCCGGGCACTGAAGGGCTCGAGCGCGTCGCTGCGGAGTTCGGCGACGTCCTGGATGCCGACGGCAGGCTCGACCGCCCCCGGCTCGGTGCGCTGGTCTTCAACAACCCGGAACGCCTCGCGGCGCTGAACGGCATTGTCCATCCCCTGGTCCGGTCGCGCGCCGCGGCCATCAGCGCCGCAGCGCCCGCGGATGCCGTGGTGGTCCAGGACATTCCGCTGCTCGTCGAAACCGGGCAGGGGAGCAACTTCCACCTGGTGATCGTGGTGGACGCCCCGGACGAGGTGCGGCTGCAGCGGATGCTGGAACACCGGAACATGACGGAGGACGCAGCGCGTTCCCGGATGGCCGCGCAGGCGTCACGGGAGGACCGCCTGGCCGCAGCTGACGTCGTCCTGGACAATTCAGGCACGCTCCCGCAGTTGCTGGACCAGGTGGACCGGCTCTGGGCGGACCGGCTGGTTCCCTTCGCCGCCAACCTCGCCGCCGGCATCCGGGCGCCGCGGACCGGCGGGCCGGCGCTGGAGCCGTACCGGGAGGATTGGGCGCGGCAGGCCGCGAGGATTGCTGCCAGGCTCACGACGGCGGCTCCCGGGCTGATCCTCGCGGTGGACCACATCGGCTCCACCGCCGTTCCCGGCCTGGCAGCCAAGGACGTCATCGACCTGCAGGTTGCGGTGTCCGGGCTGGACGACGCCGACACGCTGGCGCCACTGCTGGCCGCGGCAGGGTACCCCCTGGTGCCCGGCGCCGGGCAGGACACGCCGAAACCGGACCTGCCGGACCCGGCCCAATGGCAAAAGCGGTTCCACGCCAACGCCGATCCCGGCCGGCCCGTGAACCTCCACGTGCGGGTGGCCGGTTCGGCCGGCTGGCGCTACGCCCTGATGTTCCGCGACTGGCTGCGGCACGACGACGCGGCACGAAGGCGGTACGAAGCGCACAAGGCAAGCCTGGCAGCCGGTTACGCCGGCACCGGCACCACCCGGCAGTATGCGGAAGCCAAGGAGCCGTGGTTCACCGGCGTTGCCTGGCCCGGGATGTCCGCCTGGGCAGGCGCAACCGGGTGGGAACCGCCGTCGTACCCGTCCTGAACGCGCGCCCGGCGCCCTGCCTTGTTCGCCCGTAACGGACTCGGCGGGCCGCTGCCGGTGCCCGGTTGTAGATTAGATCCATGAGCCTTGCGCAGGATATCAACCGTGTTGTAGCGCCCTTCGAAGTCGTCAGCGAATTCAAGCCCGCGGGCGACCAGCCCACCGCCATCAAGGAACTTACGGAGCGGATCAACAACGGCGAGAAGGACATTGTGCTGCTCGGCGCCACCGGTACCGGTAAGAGCGCCACCACTGCCTGGCTCATCGAACAGGTGCAGCGCCCCACGCTGGTGATGGTGCAGAACAAGACCCTCGCCGCGCAGCTGGCCAACGAATTCCGCGAGCTGCTGCCCAACAACGCAGTGGAATACTTTGTCTCCTACTACGACTACTACCAGCCCGAGGCCTACGTACCGCAGACGGACACCTTCATCGAGAAGGACTCCTCCATCAACGAGGAAGTGGAACGGCTTCGCCACTCCGCCACCAACGCACTGCTCACGCGGCGGGACGTCATCGTGGTGGCAACCGTGTCCTGCATCTACGGCCTCGGCACCCCGGAAGAATACATCGCCGGGATGGTGACCCTGCGCAAGGGCCAGGAAATGAACCGGGACGCGCTGCTGCGCAAGTTCGTCTCCATGCAGTACGCCCGCAATGACATGGACTTCCACCGCGGAACCTTCCGGGTCCGCGGCGACACGGTGGAGATCATTCCCATGTACGAGGAACTGGCCCTCCGGATCGAGTTCTTTGGCGACGAGGTGGAAAACATCTACACCCTCCACCCGGTCACCGGCGAGGTCATCCGCGAGGAAACCGAAATGTACGTCTTCCCGGCCTCCCACTACGTGGCCGGGCCCGAACGGATGACGCGCGCCATCAAGTCCATCGAGGACGAACTCGCGGAGCGGCTTGCGGTGCTGGAGGGGCAGAACAAGCTGGTGGAGGCCCAGCGCCTGCGGATGCGCACCACCTACGACCTCGAAATGATGCAGCAGATGGGCTTCTGCAACGGCATCGAGAACTACTCCCGGCACATCGACGGCCGGCCCGGCGGATCCGCCCCGCACTGCCTCCTGGATTACTTCCCGGACGACTTCCTGCTGGTGGTGGACGAATCACACGTCACCATCCCGCAGATCGGCGCCATGTACGAGGGCGACATGTCCCGGAAGCGGACCCTGGTGGACCACGGCTTCCGGCTTCCGTCCGCCATGGACAACCGTCCGCTGAAGTGGGACGAGTTCCTGGAACGCATCGGACAGACGGTCTACCTGTCGGCCACACCCGGCAAGTACGAGCTCGGCAAGGCCGACGGCTATGTCCAGCAGATCATCCGCCCCACCGGCCTGGTGGACCCGGAAGTCATCGTCAAGCCCACCAAGGGCCAGATCGACGACCTCCTTGGCGAAATCCGGACCAGGGTCGAGCGGGACGAGCGCGTCCTCGTCACCACCCTGACCAAGCGCATGGCGGAGGACCTCACCGATTACCTGCTAAGCCACGGCATCAAGGTGGAGTACCTGCATTCGGACGTGGACACCTTGCGCCGCGTGGAACTGCTCCGGGAACTCCGGCTCGGCAGCTTCGACGTCCTGGTGGGCATCAACCTGCTCCGTGAAGGCCTGGACCTTCCGGAGGTGTCGCTGGTGAGCATCCTGGACGCGGACAAGGAAGGCTTCTTGCGTTCCTCTACCTCCCTGATCCAGACCATCGGCCGTGCCGCGCGTAACGTCTCCGGCCAGGTGCACATGTACGCTGACCGGATCACCGACTCGATGGCCAACGCCATTGATGAGACCAACCGGCGCCGCGCCATCCAGGTCGCGTACAACCAGGAACACGGCGTGGACCCGCAGCCCCTGCGGAAGAGGATCGCGGACATCACGGACCAGCTGGCGCGTGAAGACGCCGACACCGATGCGTTGTTGGGCAGCTTCGATTACGGCAAGGGCAAGCGCGGCATTACCGCGGCGGCGAAGCCCGGGGCCAAGGCCGCCAAGGGGGCCAAGAAGGGCGCTGCCATCGTCCGCGGGGACGGCCTCGCCGCAGCACCCGCCGAGGACCTGGTGGGCCTGATCGAGCAGCTGACCGAGCAGATGCACGGCGCCGCCGCCGAACTGCAGTTCGAGGTGGCAGCGCGGATCAGGGATGAGGTCAGTGAGCTGAAGAAGGAGCTGCGCCAGATGCAGGCGGCCGGGCACGCATAAGCCTGGCAGCCCGACACAAAAGGGAAGGGGAGTGGCGGCCCGCCCGGCTGCGGTACAGTTAACGTCACGTAGGGGAGTATCCCAAGCGCTACGATCGTCAACACGCAGGGCATTGATGCCCTGCCGGGCGTAGCGGGCCGCCACTTCAGCACCAGGTGCACAGGCAGGCCGGAGAGACTTACACCGCATCTCTGTACCCTGCGAAAGGCTACCCTGTGCTCGATTTGCCCGTGTGGTTCGAGGTCGGCTCCTTTGTCGTCCTCGGCCTGATCCTCCTCATTGACCTGCTCCTGGTGGTCCGCCGCCCGCATGAACCTTCCATGAAGGAAGCCGGCCTGTGGGTGGCGTTCTACGTCACCCTCGCCCTGGTGTTCGCCGGACTGATGTTTGTCTTTACCGGGCCTGAGTTCGGCGGCCAGTTCGTGGCGGGCTGGGTCACTGAATACAGCCTCAGCATCGACAACCTCTTTGTCTTCATCATCATCATGGCCAGGTTCTCGGTGCCCCGGAAGTACCAGCAGGAAGTGCTGATGGTGGGCATCATCATCGCGCTCATCCTGCGCGGCATATTCATCCTGCTCGGCGCCATCGTCATCGAGCAGTTCAGCTGGGTGTTCTACATCTTCGGCGCGTTCCTGCTGTGGACCGCCTGGAAGCAGGCCCAGGATGAGGGCGAGGACGAGGAAGACCGCGAAAACCCGATCATCGCGAAGATCCGCAAGGTCATCCCGATGTCCGAGAAGTTCGACGGCGGCAAGCTGCGCACCACCGTGAACGGCAAGAAGGTCTTCACCCCGATGCTGATCGTGTTCATCACCATCGGCCTCACGGACCTCCTGTTCGCCGTGGACTCCATCCCCGCCATCTTCGGCCTCACGCAGAGCCCGTTTATCGTGTTCACCGCCAACCTGTTCGCCCTGATGGGCCTGCGCCAGCTGTACTTCCTGCTCGGCGGGCTGATGAACCGCCTGATCTACCTGAAGCACGCGCTGTCCTTCATCCTCGCGTTCATCGGCGTCAAGCTTGTCCTGCACGCCATGCACGTGAACGAACTGCCGTTCATCAACGGCGGCCAGCACATCGAATGGGCCCCGGAGATCCCGACCTTCGTGTCCCTGGGTGTCATCGTCGGCACCATCGTCGTCGCGGTGATCGCAAGCCTGGTCAGCTCCAAGGCCAAGGAGGCCCACCTGGACCCCCGCCTCGAAGAAGACGCCCGCAAGAGCCACAGCGACGTCGACTAGGTTTATCCTGCTTGACCCGGACACCCCGGCCGCGCATCGCGGCCGGGGTTTTCCCGTTTTAAATAGCCCCTGTGGAAGCCCCGTGGCGGGGACTATGCTTCGTCCATGGCCCCCACAGTAACCACTGAAGAGGACGTGCGGCGGGTACAGCGGCGTACCGTCGCCCTGCTCGCCGCGGCCCAGATGTTCGGCGGAATCGGCACCGGCGCCACCGTGTCCATCGGTTCGATCCTCGCGGTCGAGCTCTCCGGTTCCAGCGCCTGGGCCGGGTCGGTGGCAACGCTCATGACCCTGGGCGCTGCACTGGCCGCGCTGCCGCTGGCTTCGCTGGCGGAGCGCCGCGGCCGGCGGACAGGCCAGGTCGCAGGCCTGGTGGCCGCCCTTGCCGGCACGGTCCTGATGGTGCTGGCCGTTGTCACCGGCGTCTTTGTCCTGCTCGTTCTTGGTGCCGCAGGCATTGGCGTGGGAACCGCGGCGGGCCTGCAGGCGAGGTTCGCCGCCGTCGACCTTGCCGACCCTGAACACCGGGGCCGCGCGCTGTCCACAGTGGTGTGGGCGGTAACGGTGGGTGCCGTCGCAGGCCCCAACCTGATCCAGCCCGGCACTGTGGTGGGCGCGGCGCTCGGGCTTCCGCCCGTGGCAGGACCGTTTGTCATCTCCGGCGCCGGCCTGCTCGTGGCGACCGTCCTGGTGTTCGCAGGCCTCCGGCCGGACCCGCTCCTGCTGGCCCGGTCACTGGCCCGGGAACTGGCCCCTGGGCAACAGGCCGCCGCGGGGAAGGGCCAGCCTGCCGCCCGCCGTTCCCTTGCCCGCGGGATGCAGGCGATCCGCGCCTCGCGGACCGCGCTGCTCGCCGTGGCGGCCGTCGTCGCCGCCCATGCGGTGATGGTGGGTGTTATGTCCATGACGCCGCTGCACCTGCAGCAGCTGGTGGAGGGTCCGTCCGCCCACGCCGTACACGCAGCCTCCGGCGACGTGCTGGTGATCATCGGCTTCACGATCTCGCTCCACATTGCCGGCATGTTCGCACTGTCTCCGGTCATGGGCTGGCTGACGGACAAGGCCGGCCGGACAGAGACGATCATGATCGGGTTTGCCCTCCTGATTACCGCGGTTCTGGTGGCCGGGTTCGGGCAGGGTTCCACCACCGCGGTGGCAGTGGGGCTGGTCCTGCTTGGCATGGGCTGGTCCGCCGCCACCGTGTCCGGGTCCACGCTCCTGGCGGAGAGCGTGGGCCAGGAGGCCCGGGTTGTGGTGCAGGGCGTGTCGGACATGCTCATGGGGGCGGCGGGGGCCGTTGGCGGCGCCGTTTCCGGCCTTGTGCTCAGCTGGACGGGCTACCTTGGCCTGAACCTGCTGGGCGGGGTGGTGGGCGCCTGTATCCTCACCGCGGCGTTCCTGGCCCGCGTTACCACGCGGCGGGAGTCAGCGGCGGCCTGACCTGGCCATGCCCAGGAGCCGGCCGAAGATGCCCTCCCCGTCGTCGGCGATGCCGTCATGGTGGAAGTCGCCGGTTTCCCAGACCTGAAGACCCCGGACGGCAGCGGCGGTCTCCAGGGACAGTTTCCGGTCCACGTAGATGTCGTCGGAATACACGGCCGCGGCCGCCGGAACCAGGTTGGCAGCAAGCTGGTGGACATCGTACAACGGCGGCCAGTCCTGCTTGGCCGCCAGGAGCTCCGCCACGTCGCGCAGGGGCTGCAGTGCGGGGTCCTGGTCGAAATACCAGGGATACACCATCTCGCCGGTAAGCAGGAGGGGTTCGGCATCGGGGCGGAACTCCGGATATTCCTCCAGTACCCGCCAGGCGGACCAGTCGGTGGCCTGGCCCTGACCGTAAATGGACTCATGCATCAGGGCGTACAGCGGGTTGGACCTGCGCGACACAATGCCCTGCACCTGGTCCAGGAACGGATCGGAGAGCCGGGGGCCGGCGGGGGTTGGCGTGAAGGCGTCCTCCAGCAGGTAGTGCAGGCTGTCGACCCTGGTGTTGCCGCCCAGGAAGGCACCCGTCATCTGGAACCGCTCCACGGTGAGCGGACTGCCGTCGGGCAGGTACTCGGCTGTGGTCCGCAGGTGCCCGGCAATCCGCTCCACCATGGCGCGGTCCTCCGGGTACCAGCTGAAATACTCAGCGTTCCGCGCCGCCACCCGCTGGAAGGTGGCCCGGTAGACGTCGTCGGCGGGGCCCGTCAGGGGAGCCAGTCCTCCGGTGATGAGGACCTCCCGCAGGCCCGCGGCGGCAAAAGACAGGTAGGTCAGGGCGCAGAAGCCGCCGTAGCTTTGCCCGTACACCGTCCACGGCGGGGAGCTGAGGGCCGACCGGATGAGTTCGGCGTCGGCAACGATCGAATCGGCCCGGAAATGCTCCAGGTACCTGGCCTGCTCTGCGGCAGGCCCGCGCAGCGGCAGGGTGTTGCGGTCAACCGGGGTGGACAGGCCGGTGCCCCGCTGGTCGAGCATGAGGATGCGGAACTCCTTCGCCGCGGCCTTGCTCCAGCCGCCGAGCGAGCCGAACCGGTTGCCCCGGCCTCCGGGGCCACCCTGCAGGTACAGCAGCCACGGAAGTTTTTCCGCTTCCTCCGGGCTGTGGGCCGCGGAGACGTACTCACGCGCGAAGACCGTAATGGTTTCCCCGTGCGGCGCTGTGTGGTCCAGCGGCACCGTGAAGTAATGCTCAACGGTCCGGAGGCCGCGGAACTCGTGCCGGGACCGGATTTCGTGTCCGGCCTCAGCCACGGGCCACTGCGGGGACGCTGCCAAATTCCTGGAGGGCGTCGCCCGTCAGCCGGAAGGTGGACCAGCCGTCCATGGGCCGGGCGCCCAGCCGGCGGTAGAAGTTGATGGACGGCTCGTTCCAGTCCAGGACACTCCATTCGACCCGGGCGTAGCCGTTGTCCACAGCGATGCTTGCGAGATGCTGCAGGAGGGCTTTGCCGTGGCCTTCGCCGCGTGCCGCCGGGCGGACGTAAAGGTCCTCGAGGTAGATGCCGTGGACGCCCTCCCAGGTGGAGTAGTTGAGGAACCACAGCGCGAACCCCTGTACTTCGCCGGATTCGTTCCCGGCCATCGCAGCGTAAACGCGGGCGTTCTCCCCGAACAACACCTCCCGGAGCAGCTCCGGAGTGTTGCGCACGGCGTCCGGCTCCTTCTCGTAGTGCGCCAGCTCGTGGATCATCTGGAGGATTTCGGGAACGTCTTGCTCGGTTGCGGGGCGGATAACACTCATTGTCCGAGCTTACCGCCCAGTACCCGCCCCGGCATGCTGCTCAAAGCCGGTTGACCTCTGTCACGCGCACCACTGCGGTGCCGGTCTCGTCGGAGCCCGCCAGGTCCACTTCGGCGGAAATGCCCCAGTCATGGTTCCGGGCCGGATCGTCAAAGATCTGCCGGACCTTCCACACGCCCGGTTCCTCCGTGATGATGAGCAGCCCCGGGCCGCGGGCATCCGGGCCGGTTCCGATGTCATCATGTTCGTCGAAGTAGTCGTCCAGGGCGTCTTCCCAGCGGTCGCGGTCCCAGCCGGAGCCGCCGTCCAGTTCACCCAGGGCCTCGGCGTCCTCGTCCGCGAACAGTTCCACCCGGCGGAACATTTCGTTCCGGACCATCACCCGGAACGCCCGGATGTTGGAGGTGAGGGAAGGCGGGGGCGGCGGTGGCGCGTCGTGCGGCGTTGGTGCCCCGCCGGACGCCAGTTCCTCCCACTCGTCCAGGAGGCTGGAGTCGACCTGGCGGACGAGCTCGCCCAGCCACGCAACCAGATCCTCGAGGTCCTCCCGCAGCATGTCCTGCGGGACGGTCTGGCGGAGCGCCTTGAACGCGTCTGCGAGGTACCGCAGCACAATGCCTTCCGAGCGCGCCAGCGAGTAGAACTGGACAAATTCGCCGAAGTTCATGGCCCGTTCGTACATGTCACGCACAACCGACTTGGGTGCCAGCTCGAAGTCGCCCACCCACGGGGCGGCCTTGCGGTACACGTCAAAGGCGCCGCCCAGCATCTCCGCAAGGGGCTGCGGGTAGGTGACGTCCTCGAGCATGGCCATACGCTGTTCATAGTCGATGCCGTCCGCCTTCATGGCTGCTACGGCTTCGCCCCGGGCCTTCTTCTGCTGGGCGGACAGGATCTGGCGCGGCTTTTCCAGCGTCGCCTCGATCACGGACACCACGTCCAGGGCGTACGACGGCGACTCCGGGTCAAGGAGTTCCAGCGCAGCCAGGGCGAAGGGGGAGAGCGGCTGGTTGAGGGCGAAGTTCGGCTGCAGGTGGACGGTGAGCCGGACGGTGCGCCCGTCCGGTCCCTGCTGTTCCGGCGGAATGCGTTCCACCACCTCCGCGGCAAGAAGTTCGCGGTAGATGCCCAGCGCTTTTTTCATCAGCTTCAGCTGCGAGGGGCGGGTCTCGTGGTTTTCCGTCAGGAGCCGCCGGGCGGCGGTGAACGGGTCGCCGGGGCGCTCCATCAGGTTCATGAGCATGGCGTGCGTGACCGTGAAGCTGGAACTCAACGGGTCGGGCACGGACTCCACCAGCCGCTTGAAGGTGGGCTCACCCCAGGAAACAAAACCCTCCGGGGGTTTCTTCTTCACCACCTGGCGGAGCTTCTTCTGGTCATCGCCGAATTTTGCGACCGCCTTGGCCATCGCCCGGACGTTCTCCGTGACATGCTCGGGCGCCTGGACCACCACCGTGCCAGCGGTATCGTAGCCTGCCCGGCCGGCGCGCCCTGCAATCTGGTGGAACTCGCGCGAGTTGAGCAGGCGGGTGCGGACGCCGTCGTATTTGCTCAGCGCGGTCAGCAGGACGGTGCGGATGGGAACATTGATGCCCACGCCCAGCGTGTCGGTGCCGCAGATGACCTTCAGCAGGCCCGCCTGTGCCAGCTGCTCCACCAGGCGGCGGTACTTGGGCAGCATGCCGGCATGGTGCACGCCGATGCCGTGCCGCACCAGCCGGTTCAGCGTCTTGCCAAAGCCTGCGGCGAACCGGAAGTTCGCGATGAGTTCGGCGATCCTGTCCTTTTCCTCGCGGGTGCAGACATTGATGCTCATCAGGGTCTGCGCACGGTCGATGGCCTCGATCTGGCTGAAGTGGACCACATACACCGGCACCTGCCTGGTGGACAGCAGCTCTTCGAGCGTCTCGTGCACGGGGGTCTCGTGGTAGTAGTAATGCAGCGGAATGGGCCGCTCCGCTGAGCTCACGGTGGTGGTGGGCCGGCCGGTAAGGTCGGTCAGTCCGGTTTCGAACCGCGTGACGTCGCCCAGGGTGGCCGACATGAGCAGGAACTGGGCCTGTGGAAGTTCCAGCAGGGGAACCTGCCAGGCCCAGCCGCGCTGCGGGTCAGAGTAGAAGTGGAACTCATCCATGATGACTGCGCCCAGATCCGCTGCCGCACCCTCGCGCAGTGCGGTGTTCGCCAGGATTTCCGCGGTGCAGCAGATGATGGGCGCGTCCTGGTTGACGCCGGAGTCGCCGGTGATCATGCCCACGTTTTCGGCGCCGAAGATGTCGCAGAGGGCGAAGAATTTTTCCGAGACCAGCGCCTTGATGGGGGCGGTGTAGTAGCTGCGGCGGCCCTGCGCCATGGCCTGGAAATGCGCTGCGATGGCCACCAGCGATTTCCCGGAGCCGGTAGGTGTGGCCAGGATGACGTTGGCACCGGTTGCAAGTTCCATGATCGCCTCGTCCTGGGCCGGGTAAAGCGCCAGGCCGCGGCTTTCCGTCCATTCCACGAAGCGGGTGTACAGGTCATCGGGATCGACGGCGGCCGTGGGCTGCCCGGCTGACTGGGCAGGAAGCTGGTCAACGAGTTTCATTGGTTTCCAGCTTAGTGCCAGCCTGCCGCGGGAAATCGCGCGCCGGGCTAGGCTTCCCGGTAGCAAGTGCGCCGCCGGGAAGTAGGGAAGCTGATGAGATGGAATCCTGACAAGTACGTACAGTTCGGCGATTACCGGGACCGGCCCTTTTTCGACCTCACGGGCAGGGTCCACGCCGAGCGGCCGGCCCGGGTGGTCGATCTGGGATGTGGACCGGGCAACCTCACGGCAACCCTCGCCGAACGCTGGCCGCGCGCCGACGTGGCGGGCGTGGACTCCTCGACCGACATGCTGGCCAAGGCCCGGAGGCTTGCCGCCGACTACCCGAACCTGCGGTTCGAACAGGGCGACATCGCCGGGTGGAAACCGCCGGCGGACACTGATGTCGTGGTCAGCAATGCCGCCCTCCAGTGGGTGCCGGGCCACCAGTCCATGATCAGGGAGTGGCTCGAAGCCCTGCGGCCGGGCGCCTGGTTCGCCATGCAGGTGCCGGGAAACTTCAACGCACCCTCCCACGCCCTGCTGCGCGAACTCGCCGCGTCAGGGAAGTGGGAAGACAAGCTCGGCGGGGTGCTGCGCGGCGCGGAATCAGTTGGGGAGCCTGCGGAGTACCTGGATATCCTTCTGGACGCCGGCTGCACGGCCGACGCCTGGGAGACCACGTACGAGCAGGTCCTGCCCGGCGCGGACCCTGTCCTGGAGTGGGTCAGGGGCACGGCGCTGCGGCCGGTGCTGTCCGTGCTGCCCGGCGGGGAGGGTGCAGTCTTCGAGGCCGAATATGCCGCGGCCCTGCGCTCGGCGTACCCGGCAGGACGCCACGGGACGGTGTACCCCTTCCGCCGCATCTTCGCCGTCGGGCAAAAGAACTGATCTAATTCAGGTCATGGACCATAGACGCGTCGAGGCCGGCCGGTGAAGACTGCTCCCGACTTCCCCGGAACGTGGAAACCCAATCCTGCCAGCACAGTGGCACTGTATGAACAGTTGCGCCTGCGCATCATCCACCTGGCGGACAGCGGAGCCTTGCCTCCTGGCACTAGACTGCCCGCCGTTCGTGCCCTCGCGGAACTGCTGGACGTGGCGCCGCACACAGTTGCCCGGGCCTACAAGGAGCTCGAGGCGGGCGGTATCGTTGCCACCCGCGGCCGGAACGGCACCGTCGTGTCCGCACGTGACGAACGTCTCAGTGGGTTGTCCGCGGCAGCAGCCGCCTATGCGGAGGCCGCCAAATCGCAGGGCGCCACCTTCGCCGAAGCCGTCAAGCTGCTTGCAGCCGCCTACGACGCCGGCTGAGGCGCCGGCGCGCGTGGGTGTTCGAAGAAATTTTCGATTAGCATTATTGGGTGCCTAAAGCCGTAGCTGAAGAAACCATTTCCTCCACCTCCGTCGCCCTGGCTCCTGCCGCGAGTGTGCATCGGCCGGACCTGTCCCGCCTTGTGGTGAAGGGCGCACGGGAGCACAACCTGCGGAACGTGGACCTGGACCTGCCGCGTGACGCCATGATCGTCTTCACCGGCCTCTCAGGCTCGGGCAAGTCATCGCTGGCGTTCGACACCATCTTCGCCGAGGGCCAGCGCCGCTACGTTGAGTCGCTCTCCGCATACGCGCGCCAGTTCCTCGGCCAGGTGGACAAGCCCGACGTCGACTTCATCGAGGGCCTCTCCCCGGCGGTGTCCATCGACCAGAAGTCGACCAGCAAGAACCCGCGCTCAACCGTAGGCACCATCACGGAGATCTACGACTACATGCGCCTCCTCTGGGCACGCGTGGGCCGTCCCCACTGTCCTGTCTGTGGCGAACCCGTCACCAAGCAGACGCCCCAGCAGATCGTCGACCAGCTCCTCGAACTCGACGAGGGCACCCGGTTCCAGGTCCTGGCTCCCGTCGTGCGCGGGCGCAAGGGCGAGTTCGTCGACCTCTTCAAGGAGCTCAGCGCCAAGGGCTATTCCCGCGCCCGGGTGGACGGCGACCTGATCCAGCTGACTGATCCGCCCAAGCTTGGCAAGCAGTTCAAGCACACCATCGAGGTGGTGGTGGACCGCCTGGTGGTCAAGGAAGGGATCAGCCAGCGGCTTACCGACTCCATCGAAACCGCCCTCGGGCTCGCGGAAGGCCGGGTCCTCGCGGAATTCGTGGACCTTGACGCCGACGATGCCGGCCGGATCCGCGCCTTCTCGGAAAACCTCGCCTGCCCCAACGAGCACCCCCTGGCCATCGACGAGATCGAACCGCGCTCGTTCTCCTTCAACAACCCCTTCGGCGCCTGTGCAGCCTGCAGCGGCATCGGCACGAAGCTCGAAGTGGACGAGGAACTCATCGTCCCCAACCCGGAACTTTCGCTGTCCGAAGGCGCGATTGCGCCCTGGTCGCTGGGAACCGCCACCACCGAGTACTGGAACCGGCTGCTTGAGGGCCTGGCCAAGGAGCTTGGCTTCTCCATGGACACCCCTTGGGAGAAGCTGGGCAAAGACGTCCGCCAGACCGTCCTGCACGGCAAGGACCACAAAGTGGTGGTGCAGTACCGCAACCGGTTCGGCCGTGAACGCAAGTACAGCACCGGCTTCGAAGGCGCCATCCAGTACGTCCACCGCAAGCACGGCGAGACGGATTCCGACTGGGCCCGCGACCGCTACGAAGAGTACATGCGGCAGATTCCCTGCCCCGCCTGCAACGGCGCGCGGCTCAACCCCGCGTCCCTGTCGGTGCTCATCAACGGCAAGTCCATTGCCGACGTCGCGGCCCTTCCCATGCGCGACTGCGCGGACTTCCTGAACAACCTGGTCCTCACCGGCCGCGAGGCGCAGATCGCCCACCAGGTCCTCAAGGAGATTCAGGCGCGCCTGACATTCCTCCTCGACGTGGGGCTGGAGTACTTGAACCTGGAGCGGCCATCCGCCACGCTTTCGGGCGGTGAGGCCCAGCGCATCAGGCTGGCCACCCAGATCGGGTCCGGCCTGGTGGGGGTGCTGTACGTCCTTGACGAGCCGTCCATCGGCCTGCACCAGCGCGACAACCGGCGGCTCATCGAGACCCTCACCCGGCTCCGCGACATGGGCAACACCCTCATCGTGGTGGAGCACGACGAGGACACCATCCACGTCGCCGACTGGATCGTGGACATTGGACCCGGGGCCGGTGAACACGGCGGCCAGGTAGTCCACTCGGGCTCGTACCAGGACCTGCTGGACAATACGAAGTCCCTCACCGGCGACTACCTTGCCGGACGCCGGAGTATTGAGGTCCCGCGGAAGCGCCGCAAATACGACAAGAAGCGCGAACTGAAGGTCGTTGGTGCGCGGGAAAACAACCTCAACAATGTGGATGCGACGTTCCCTCTGGGGCTGCTGACCGCGGTCACTGGCGTCAGCGGCTCGGGCAAATCCACCCTGGTGAACGAGATCCTCTACAAGGTGCTGGCGAACAAGCTCAACGGCGCCAAGCAGGTGGCCGGCCGGCACAAAACTGTCCAGGGCCTGGAGCACCTGGACAAGGTGGTGCATGTCGACCAAAGCCCGATCGGCCGCACGCCGCGCTCAAACCCGGCCACCTACACCGGCGTCTTCGACAACATCCGCAAGCTCTTCGCCGAGACCACCGAAGCCAAGGTCCGCGGCTACCTGCCCGGCCGGTTCTCGTTCAACGTCAAGGGCGGGCGCTGCGAGGCCTGCTCCGGCGACGGCACGCTGAAGATCGAGATGAACTTCCTGCCTGACGTCTACGTCCCCTGCGAGGTGTGCCACGGTGCCCGGTACAACCGCGAAACCCTTGAAGTGCACTACAAGGGCAAGACCATCGCGGACGTCCTCAACATGCCCATCGAGGAGGCGGCGGAGTTCTTCGCTGCGTTCTCGCCCATTGCACGCCACCTGAAGACGCTGGTTGACGTCGGGCTTGGCTACGTCCGCCTCGGCCAGCCTGCCACCACGCTTTCCGGGGGTGAAGCCCAGCGCGTCAAGCTCGCCGCGGAACTGCAGAAGCGGTCCAACGGCCGCAGCATCTACGTGCTGGACGAGCCCACCACCGGGTTGCACTTCGAGGACATCCGTAAACTGCTGCTGGTCCTGCAGGGGCTGGTGGACAAGGGCAACACGGTCATCACCATCGAGCACAACCTGGACGTCATCAAGAGCGCGGACTGGATCGTGGACCTCGGCCCCGACGGCGGTTCCGGTGGCGGACAGATCGTTGCCACCGGCACGCCGGAGCAGGTGGCGGCCTCCACCACCAGCCACACGGGTACCTTCCTCGCAGAAATCCTGGGCTAGGGCCGGAGAAGTATTCCGTGTCGGGAATGCGAGTTTCAGGCATTCCAGTTGACGTGAGAAACTAACCCGGTGACTTCAACAACTGTGCCCGTGATCTTTGACCTGGACGGCACTCTTGTCGATCCGGCCGGTGGAATTACAGACGGAATAGCCTCAGCCCTTCGCGGGCTGGGGCTTCCTGTTCCCGGCCAGGACCTGCTCGAAGCCATGATCGGACCCAAGCTCAGCGACTCGCTGCTCAACGTGGCCCAGGTACCCTCGCATCTCCTCGACGACGTCATCCGGAGTTACCGGGAGTACTACGTCGCCACCGGGATTGCCCAGAGCCGGCTTTACCCGGGCGTCCGGGAGGTCCTGGAATCCTTCGCGGCGGCAGGCCGGCCGCTGGCCGTGGCAACACAGAAACCACAGCGGCTCGCCAACACGGTTCTGGCGCACCACGGCATCGATGGGCTGTTCCTGAGCATCCGCGGGTCGGCGGACAACGAATCGGCCGTTGAGGGTGTGCCGCTCGGGAAAACCGAAATCATTGCCGCCGCCCTCAAAGACCTCGACACCCGGCACGCCCTGATGGTGGGGGACCGCGCACAGGACGTTTCCGGCGCGATCGCCAACGGGCTGGACTGCATCGGCGTCGCGTGGGGCTTCGCGCCCGACGGCGAACTCGAGGATGCAGGTTCCGTCGCCGTCGTCGGCACCGCCGAAGAGCTGGTGGGCGTCATTGACCGCCTGGAGGCCATCCACAGCGCCGCCATGAGCGAGGTGACCAACGATGGAAATGTTTGAGGCCGTCCGCTGGACCACCCGCACCCTGATCGCCGGCACCTGCCGGCCCACTGTCATTGGGATCGAGAATGTCCCGACCGACGGTCCGTTCATCGTGGCACCCAACCACCTGTCCTTTTTTGACAGCGTCATTGTGCAGGCGCTGATGCCCCGTCCCGTGGCGTTCTTTGCCAAGGCCGAGTACTTCACCACCGGCGGGGTCAAAGGCAAGGTCATGAAGGCCTTCTTCGAATCGGTGGGCTCCATCCCCGTGGAGCGCGGCGAGCAGGCAGCCAGTGTCCAGGCGCTGAAGACCCTGCTGGATATCCTTGAATCCGGCCGGGGCATTGGCATCTACCCGGAGGGCACCCGCTCCCGGGACGGCATCCTCTACCGGGGCAGGACCGGCGTTGGCTGGCTGGCCCTGACCACCGGGGCGCCGGTCATCCCGGTGGGCCTGATTGGAACCGAAAACCTGCAGCGCGCCGGTGAGAAGGGCGTGAAGCCGCAGCACTTCACCATGAAGGTGGGCCGGCCGCTGTACTTCGACAAGACGGGCCCGGACCACTCCCTGCCGGCCCGGCGTGAAGTGACGGACAGGATCATGGACGCGATCGCGGAGCTTAGTGGGCAGGAGCGTTCCACCAGCTACAACCAGAGCAAGGTCGCCGAGTAGCGACCCTGTTCCAGGAGCGGGCCGGGCTGGCCAAGCCACCCGGTCCGGCTCAGTAGAATATATAGGTGGCAAATCCAGCAAGCTACCGGCCCAGAACCGGTGAAATCCCCACCAACCCCGGGGTGTACCGGTTCCGCGATCCGCACGGCCGGGTCATCTACGTGGGCAAAGCCAAGAGCCTGCGCTCCCGCCTGAACTCATACTTCGCCAACCCCGCGGGGCTCCTGCCAAAAACCTACGCCATGGTCCATGCCGCCAGCAGTGTCGAATGGACCGTCGTGGGCAGCGAACTGGAGTCGCTGCAGCTTGAATACACGTGGATCAAGGAATTCAAGCCGCGGTTCAACGTGGTGTTCCGCGATGACAAGACGTACCCCTACCTCGCGGTCACCATGGGCGAGAAGTATCCCCGCGTCCAGGTCATGCGTGGCGACAAGAAGAAGGGCACCCGCTACTTCGGCCCCTACACCGCGGGGGCCATCCGGGAAACCATGGACACCCTGCTCCGGGTGTTCCCGGTGCGCAGCTGCAGCGCTGGGGTGTTCAAGCGCGCGGAGGCGACGGGCCGCCCGTGCCTGCTGGGCTACATCGACAAATGCTCCGCCCCCTGCGTGGGGCGCATCTCTCCGGAGGACCACCGCGCCCTGGCCGAGGACTTCTGTGCCTTCATGGGCGGCGAAGCCAAGCGCTTCATCTCGAGGCTGGAAAAGCAGATGGCAGACGCCGTGGCCAAACTCGACTACGAGCACGCGGCACGGCTTCGCGATGACATCACGGCCCTCCGCAAGGTTTTCGAGCGGAACGCCGTGGTGTTGGCGGAGGACACCGACGCCGACATCTTCGCGCTCCACGAGGACGAACTCGAAGCAGCCGTCCAGGTTTTCCATGTCCGCGGCGGCAGGATCCGCGGCCAGCGCGGCTGGGTGGTGGAAAAGGTGGAGGACTTCAGCACTCCCGACCTCGTCGAACACCTGCTGCAGCAGGTCTACGGCGGCGACGGTGACAGCCACGGCCGGCTGCCGCGCGAGGTGCTCGTACCGGTGGAGCCCAGCAACGCCGGGGAACTCGCGCAGTGGCTTGCCGGTATCCGCGGCGCCAAAGTGGACATCAGGGTTCCCCAGCGGGGCGACAAGGCGGCGCTGATGTCCACGGTCCGCGAGAACGCCGAGCATGCCCTGAAACTGCACAAGACCCGCCGGGCCGGTGACCTTACCGTCCGGTCGCAGGCGCTGCAGGAACTGCAGGAGGCGCTGGACCTGCCGGTGCCGCTGCTGCGGATCGAATGCTTCGACGTCTCGCACGTCCAGGGCACCAACGTGGTGGCCTCCATGGTGGTTGTCGAGGACGGGCTGCCGAAAAAGTCGGACTACCGGAAATTCTCGGTCACCGGGACTGCAGCGGCTGACGATACCGCCGCCATGCACGATGTCCTCACCCGGCGCTTCCGCCACTACCTCCAGGACAAGTCGGCGCAGGTGGACGAGTCCGCCCTCGTCTCCGGGCCCGTGGAGCCGGCTGCCGGGGATGTTGTGCCCGACACCACCACCCCGGCGCCGCGGGCCAAGTTCGCGTACCCGCCCAACCTGGTGGTCGTCGACGGCGGCAAGCCCCAGGTCAACGCGGCGGCACGTGCCCTCGAGGACCTCGGCATCGATGACGTCTATGTGGTGGGCTTGGCCAAGCGCCTCGAGGAAGTGTGGCTTCCGGACAGCGACTTCCCGGTCATCCTGCCGCGCACCTCGCAGGGACTGTACCTGCTGCAGCGCATCCGCGACGAGGCCCACAGGTTCGCCATCACCTTCCACCGGCAAAAACGCGGCAAGGCGATGACGGTGTCCGCGCTTGACGCCGTTCCGGGACTGGGCGCGTCCAAGCGGAAGGCGTTGCTGGCCCACTTCGGATCCGTGAAAGGCGTCAAGGCGGCAACCGCCGAGGAGCTTTCGCAGGCCAAAGGCATTGGTCCGTCGCTGGCCAGCGCCATCGTCACCCACTTCGCTGCCGAGGGCCCGGCCGCCGCGGCTGTGCCCGCCATCAACATGACCACCGGCGAAATCATCGAAACTTAGCTAGGGTAAAGGACGGGGTTTGCGCGGCAGCCCCGCGTGACAACAACAGAAACGGGGCGGACTTCATGGCAGAGACGACGGCGGAATCCGGGGCCGGGCAGGACGGGCTGCAACCCGTCAAGCCCCTCGAAGCGGAGCTGCTGGTGGTCACCGGGATGTCCGGAGCCGGACGGAGCACCGCCGCCGACGCGCTGGAGGACCACGGCTGGTACGTCGTGGAAAACCTGCCGCCGCAAATGCTCGGCACGCTCGCCGAGCTGGTGTCCCACGCCCCGCAGTCCATCCCGCGCCTCGCCGTCGTGATCGACGTCCGCAGCAAGGGACTCTTCGCCGACATTCGTGCCGCACTCGGTGCCCTCGCCGCCAGCGGGGTCACCTTCCGCGTCCTTTTCCTCGATGCCAGCGACAACGTCCTGGTCCGGCGGTTCGAGCAGGGCCGCAGGCCGCACCCGCTGCAGGGAGGCGGCCGCATCCTGGACGGCATCGCCGCCGAACGCGAGCTGCTGCAGGAACTGCGCGACAGCTCCGACGTCGTGCTGGACACCTCCGGCTACAACGTCCATGGCCTGGCCACCGCCATCACTGAACTGTTCAGCGAGACCGGGCCGGTGGCACTCCGTTTGAACATCATGAGCTTCGGCTTCAAATACGGGCTGCCGGTCGACGCCAACTACGTGGCGGACGTCCGGTTCATTCCCAACCCGCACTGGGTGCCGCAGCTGCGGCCGCATACGGGCCTGGACAAGGACGTCAGCGACTACGTGCTGGAGGCTGAAGGCGTCAAGAACTTCGTGGACCGCTATGTCATGGCCCTGGAACCCGTCCTGGACGGCTACCGCAGGGAAAACAAGCATTACGCCACCATCGCCGTGGGCTGCACGGGCGGCAAGCACCGCTCGGTTGCGGTCGCCGTCGAGCTCTCCAAGAAGCTGGCGCAGTTTCCGCGGGTCACCGTGACCACCACCCACCGGGATCTGGGCCGCGAGTAATGGCGCTGTTCACCGGCGCACTGCCGCTCGTTCCGCCTGCCTCCGGCAGGGCCGCCGGCCAGCAGGACAAGGGGCCGAACGTTGTGGCGCTCGGCGGCGGCCACGGTCTTGCCGCATCCCTGTCCGCGCTGCGCCTGCTCACCTCCGAACTCACCGCCGTCGTGACGGTCGCGGATGACGGCGGCTCCTCCGGGCGCCTGCGCGAAGAGTATGGCGTCCTGCCGCCCGGCGACCTGCGGATGGCCCTGTCCGCCCTCTGCGACGACACCGACTGGGGGCGGACGTGGCGCGACGTTATGCAGCACCGTTTCCGGCCGGGCAAGGGGCCGGGCGGTTCGCTTGACGAGCACGCCATGGGCAACCTGCTGATCGTCACCCTCTGGGAACTGCTCGGCGACACCGTGGCCGGGCTGAAGTGGGCAGGCGCGCTGCTTGGCGCCCGCGGCCAGGTCCTGCCCATGTCCACGGTGCCCCTGACCATTGAAGGCGACGTCCGGGTCACGGCTGCGGACGGGACGTCGCAGCTGCAGACCATCCACGGCCAGGCGCGCTGTGCAGTTGCCGGGTCCCTGGAGGACGTCCGGCTCCTGCCTGAAGCGGCGCCCGCCTGCACCGACGCACTGACGGCCATCGAACTCGCGGACTGGGTGATCCTCGGCCCCGGCTCCTGGTACACCTCGGTGCTGCCGCACCTGCTGCTGCCGGAGATGCAGCAGGCGCTGTGCAGCACACCGGCGAAGCGGTGCCTGACCATGAACCTGGCCACCGACACCAAGGAAACTTCGGGCATGACCGCGGCCGACCACCTGGACGTGCTGCGCCGGTACGCACCCGGGTTCACCGTGGACGTCGTCCTGGCCGACCCCGCGTCTGTGCCGGACCGGCAGGAGTTCGAGCGGGCCGCCGGGATGATCGGCGCCGAGGTGGTCTTGGGTAAAGTAGGGGCGTCGGGACGCCGGCCCGTCCATGATCCCCTGCGTCTGGCGACGGCGTACCAGGACATTTTTGGGAACAGTTAGGAAGGTGCCATGGCACTGACAGCATCGGTCAAGGAAGAACTGTCCCGTCTGGACATCAAGAAGTCATCGGTGCGCAAGGCGGAAGTCTCTGCGATGCTCCGCTTCGCCGGCGGATTGCACATCATTTCGGGCCGCATCGTCATCGAGGCCGAGGTGGACCTCGCCTCCACGGCCCGCCGGCTGCGCGCTGCGATCGCGGAAGTCTACGGGCACCAGAGCGAAATCATCGTGGTGTCGGCCGGCGGGCTGCGCCGCGCCAGCCGCTACGTGGTCAGGGTGGTTCGCGACGGCGAGGCGCTGGCCCGGCAGACCGGCCTCCTGGACGGCCGCGGACGGCCTGTGCGCGGGCTGCCGTCCGCCGTGGTCAACGGCTCCGCCGCCGACGCCGAAGCCGTCTGGCGCGGCGCGTTCCTGGCCCATGGCTCCCTGACGGAACCCGGCCGGTCGTCGTCGCTGGAAGTCACCTGCCCCGGGCCGGAGTCCGCCCTTGCCCTTGTCGGCGCCGCACGCCGGCTGGACATCCAGGCCAAGGCCCGGGAAGTCAGGGGAGTGGACCGCGTGGTCATCCGCGACGGGGACACCATCGCCGCCCTGCTCACCCGGATGGGCGCCCATGACGCGCTCATGGTGTGGGAGGAACGCCGCATGCGCAAGGAAGTGCGCGCCACCGCCAACCGGCTCGCCAACTTCGATGACGCGAACCTGCGCCGCTCCGCCCAGGCCGCCGTGGCCGCCGGGGCACGCGTGGACCGCGCGCTCGAAATCCTTGGCGACGACGTCCCCGAGCACCTGAAGTACGCCGGCGAACTGCGTGTGGCGCACAAGCAGGCCAGCCTGGACGAACTGGGCCGGCTCGCCGATCCCGTCATGACGAAGGACGCGATCGCCGGCCGGATCCGCCGCCTGCTGGCCATGGCGGACAAACGCGCCCTCGACCTCGGCATCCCCGGCACGGACGCCAATGTGACGCCTGAAATGCTGGACGAGTAAGCGCCCCATAGAATCAAAAAGATTCCGGGCGCCAGACGCCCGGATGCACAATCCGAGAGTCACCAACCGGACGAAAGTGTCCACGATATTGGAGGATTTTGTGACTGAGTACGTATTGCCCGAACTCAAGTACGACTACGCCGCCCTCGAACCGCACATCTCTTCGCGGATCATGGAGCTGCACCACAGCAAGCACCACGCAGCCTACGTGGCCGGGGCCAACAACGCGCTGGCCCAGCTCGCCGAAGCACGGGAGAAGGGCGACTTCGCCAACATCAACCGGCTCTCCAAGGACCTCGCCTTCCACACCGGCGGCCACGTGAACCACTCCGTCTTCTGGAACAACCTGTCCCCGGACGGCGGTGACAAGCCTGAAGGTGAGCTGGCAGCCGCCATCGACGACGCCTTCGGCTCCTTCGACGCGTTCCGCGCCCAGTTCTCCGCTGCGGCCCTCGGCCTGCAGGGCTCGGGCTGGGGATTCCTGGCCTACGAACCCATCGGCGGCAACCTGGTCATCGAGCAGCTCTACGACCAGCAGGGCAACGTGGCATTGGGCACCACCCCGCTGCTGATGCTGGACATGTGGGAGCACGCCTTCTACCTGGACTACGTCAACGTCAAGGCCGACTACGTCAAGGCGTTCTGGAACATCGTGAACTGGGCCGATGTCGCCCAGCGCTTCGAGGCTGCCCGCACCAACGCCACGGGACTCATCACCCTCCGGTAGTGACTGACGCAACACGCGCTTGTTACAAACTTCACAATCGGACTTAAAGGGCCGGGATGTGGACGGTCCGCCCCCGCACTTGCGGGGGCGGACCCGTTTAAACGTAAGATAGGTCACGGAAGGCGGTTAGCCTTCAGCAATGAGGCTGGTCGCCCTCCGTCTGTAAATCATCTCTGCCCAATGGCGTGCGGGATCTGTTAGTTGGCTCGAGAGCCCGCTCAACTAGTAGTGCTTCTTCAAGCACCAAGGAGAACGAAAAAGTGACGACCCGTATTGGTATTAACGGCTTTGGCCGCATTGGCCGCAACTACTTCCGCGCAGCCCTGGCACAGGGTGCGGACCTGGAGATCGTTGCAGTCAACGACCTCACCAGCCCCGAGGCACTGGCGCACCTGTTCAAGTACGACTCCGTCGGCGGCCGGCTGAAGGAAACCATCGAGGTCAAGGACGGCAACATCGTCGTCAACGGCAACGTCGTCAAGGTCCTGGCGGAACGTGACCCCGCCAAGCTGCCGTGGGGCGAGCTGGGCGTGGACATTGTCATCGAATCCACCGGCTTCTTCACCAAGGCCGCGGACGCGCAGAAGCACATCGACGCCGGCGCCAAGAAGGTCCTGATCTCCGCACCGGCCTCCGATGAAGACATCACCATCGTGATGGGCGTCAACCACAACCTGTACGACAACGCCACGCACAACATCATCTCCAACGCTTCCTGCACCACCAACTGCCTGGGCCCGCTGGCCAAGGTCGTCAACGACGAGTTCGGCATTGAACGCGGCCTGATGACCACGGTCCACGCCTACACCGCGGACCAGAACCTGCAGGACGGCCCGCACAAGGACCTCCGCCGTGCACGCGCCGCCGCCGTCAACATGGTCCCGACCTCCACCGGTGCCGCCAAGGCCATCGGCCTGGTGCTGCCGGAGCTGAAGGGCAAGCTGGACGGCTACGCCATCCGCGTCCCTGTCCCCACCGGCTCCGCCACCGACCTCACCGTGACCGTCTCCCGCGAGACCACCGTGGAGGAAGTCAACGCCGCGCTGAAGCGCGCCGCTGAGTCCGAGGAGTTGCAGGGCTTCCTGACCTACACCGAAGAGCCGATCGTTTCCTCCGACATCGTGGGCGACCCCGCGTCATCCATCTTTGACGCCGGCCTGACCAAGGTGATTGGCAACCAGGTCAAGGTTGTTTCCTGGTATGACAACGAATGGGGCTACTCCAACCGCCTCGTCGACCTTACGGAGCTTGTCGCGTCCAAGCTGGGCTAGGGTTAGACACATGACATCTCACACCCTCAACGAACTCATCGCTGAAGGTGTCCGCGGGCGGTACATTCTGGTTCGAAGTGACCTGAATGTGCCGCTCGACGGCTCTACAGTCACTGACGACGGCCGTGTCAAGGCCTCCCTCCCAGTGCTGTCAAAGCTCACGGACGCCGGTGCCCGCGTGCTGGTAACAGCCCACCTTGGACGCCCGAAAGGCGCCCCCGAGGATAAATACTCGCTCCGCCCCGCCGTCGCGCGGCTGGCGGAACTGGCGGACTTCAAGGTCACGCTGGCCGGCGACACCGTCGGCAGCTCCGCCAGGGAAGCGGCTGCGTCGCTGCAGGACGGCGAAGTGCTGGTCCTCGAGAACGTCCGCTTCGACGCCCGCGAAACCAGCAAGGATGACGCCGAACGCGGTGCCTTCGCTGACGAGCTGGTATCGCTGACGGGGGACAACGGCGCCTACGTGGATGATGCCTTCGGTGCCGTCCACCGCAAGCACGCCAGCGTGTACGACGTCGCCACCCGGCTGCCTTCCTACCAGGGCGACCTGGTGCACACCGAGGTGGAGGTCCTGCGGAAACTCACCGCCGACACGCAGCGCCCTTACGTGGTGGTGCTCGGCGGGTCCAAGGTTTCCGACAAGCTCGCTGTCATCGACAACCTGCTGGGGAAGGCTGACACCATCCTGGTGGGCGGCGGCATGCTGTTCACCTTCCTCGCCGCGGCGGGCCACAAAGTGGCGTCCAGCCTCCTTGAGGAAGACCAGATCCCCGTGGTCCAGGACTACCTGAAGCGCGCAGCTGATGCCGGGACCGAATTCGTCATCCCCACCGACGTGGTGGTGGCGGAGAAGTTCGCCGCCGACGCCGCCCACGAGACGGTTTCCGCCGACGCCATCGAGGACAGCCGCTTCGGCTCCCAGGGCATCGGCCTGGACATCGGCCCGGACTCCGCCGCTGCCTTCGCGGAGCGGATCAAGGGTGCCCGGACGGTCTTCTGGAACGGCCCGATGGGTGTCTTCGAGTTCGAGGCGTTCTCCGCCGGAACCCGCTCCATCGCCCAGGCCCTGACCGAAACCGGCGCGTTCACCGTGGTGGGTGGCGGCGACTCCGCTGCCGCGGTCCGCACGCTGGGTTTCGCCGACGACCAGTTCGGCCACATATCCACCGGCGGCGGCGCCAGCCTTGAGTACCTCGAAGGTAAGGAACTTCCGGGCCTCAGCGTCCTGGACCGCTAGCAGCTGCCCCCTGGCAGTTCCGCTTTCCGTCCTCCGGCCGGCAGGTTGCCCGCGGCAGCCTGCCGGCCGCACACATATCTAGAACTTTTGGAGAAAACGTGACTACGTCAACGAACGGCGCTTTCGACCGCAGGCCCTTCATCGCGGGCAACTGGAAAATGAACATGGACCATGTTCAGGGCATCACCCTCCTGCAGAAACTGGCCTGGACCCTCTCCGACGCCAAGCATGACTACAGCCGGGTCGAGGTAGCCGTCTTCCCGCCGTTCACCGATCTCCGTGGCGTCCAGACCCTCGTCCATGGTGACGACCTGGACATCGCCTACGGCGGCCAGGACCTGTCCCAGTTCGACTCGGGCGCCTACACCGGCGACATTTCCGGCCAGTTCCTGGCTAAGCTGGGCTGCAAGTACGTCCTGGTGGGGCACAGCGAACGCCGGACCATTCACAACGAGTCCGATGACGTCCTGAACGCCAAGGTCAAGGCCGCCTTCAAGCACGGCATCACCCCCGTCCTTTGCGTGGGAGAAGGGCTGGAGATCCGCCAGGCAGGCACGCACGTCAGCCACACGCTGGACCAGCTCCGCGCCGGTGTCGCCGGGCTGACCAACGAGCAGGCCGCAGAACTCGTGGTTGCCTACGAGCCCGTGTGGGCCATCGGCACCGGTGAGGTGGCCGGCCCCGGCGACGCCCAGGAAATGTGCGCGGCGATCCGCGCCGAACTCGAAACGCTCTTCGACGCCGGCACCGCCGCCAAGACCCGGCTCCTGTACGGTGGATCCGTCAAGGCCAACAACGCCGCCGCCATCCTCAAGGAGCGCGACGTGGACGGCCTGCTCGTCGGTGGTGCAAGCCTGGATCCGACCGAGTTTGCTAATATTGTCAGGTTCGAGAGTCACCTGGTGGCGGACTGATCCGTCCCGGTACGCGCACTCCCGTCATCCCAACTTCCTGAAAGGCCGTCGTGGACGTTCTTCATGTCATCCTGCAGATCCTCCTGGGCATCACCAGCCTCCTGCTGACGCTGCTCATCCTCCTCCATAAGGGACGGGGCGGCGGGCTCTCCGACATGTTCGGCGGCGGCATGAGCTCGGGCCTGAGCTCCTCCGGCGTGGCCGAGCGGAACCTCAACAGGTTCACCGTCGTCCTGGGCGTCACGTGGGGCATTGTCATCATTGCGCTGGGCCTGATCATGCGGTTCAGCGGCGGGGACTCCTGATACCCGCTGTCGGGGGCGCGGGGCGGGGACTCCCGCCGCACGCGTACTGCAACTAAACTGTGGCTGTCGGTTATCCGGCGGCCACAGTTTCGTTTAACAAAGATGTTTTCGAGGCAGGAGTTCCGATGGTCCATCCAGCATCCGGCTTCCGGGGAACCCGTGCGGGCGTTACGGCGGGGTCCGGGTCCAGCCTCCACTCCAGTGAGGACCACGGCACCCCACTGCCTCGCATCAAGGTTTCTTACTGGTGCGCCAAGGGCCATGAGACGCAGCCCGTCTTCCTCAAGCTTCCCGACGAGCAGATCCCTGAGGTGTGGGACTGCCGGCGCTGCGGCGCGCCGGCCACCCGGGAAGGTCATGCCGCGGCTGCTGCGGACGCCTTTGACGACGGCTTCAAAAGCCATCTCGAATACGTTAAAGAACGACGCTCCGACCAGGACGCTGAAGACGTCCTGGCCGGAGCGCTGGAGAAGCTACGCGCCCGCGGCGTCCTTCCGGACCAGTTGCTGCGGGACACGTGATGCGGCGTTCTCATCGATAAGCCACAGCGTGCGGGAGGTTCCCCGGGGCCCGGCGGCCGGCACCTGGACCGGATTCGCCCCGGCAAGGGCCAGGCCGACGGCACCGGCCTTATCCTCGCCGGCCACGACCATCCATACCTCCGTGGCGGTGTTGATGGCAGGAAGCGTCAGTGAAATCCGCAGGGGCGGGGGCTTCGGGGAGTTCCGGACGCCCACCACGGTCCGTTCCTTTTCCCGGATCCCTGCCTGCTCGGGAAAGAGCGAGGCAACATGCGCGTCCGGTCCGACCCCCAACAGGACAACATCCAGCCGGGGGAGGGACGCCGGATGCTCGGGACGGTCGTCAGACATGTCCGCGGCGTGCTCGGCGGCCGCAGCCTCCCGAAGGCGGCGGGCGTAGTCGTCGGCCGCTTCTTCCGGTGACTCGAAGTCATCGGACGAGCCCGGCTGGTTGATGCGCTCCGGGTCCACCGGAATGTGCGACAACAGTGCGTCAAACGCCTGCTTCGTGTTCCGGTCCGGATCCGCTGCCCCAACGAATCGCTCGTCGCCCCACCAAAAATTCACCTTGGACCAGTCGACGGCGGGCGCCGCCGGGGAGTCAGCAACAGCCTTCAGCGTGCCGATGCCCACCGTGCCGCCAGTCAGCACCACGGTAGCTTCGCCGTACTTGTCCTGAACGTCGACGAGCTTGGTGATGAGCCGGGCCGCGATGGCTGCCATCAGGACGGATGAATCAGGATGGATGCTTACTCTTGGCTCAACGCTCACTGGGACGGACGCTCCTTAGATTGGTTCGTGGCAGTCCCATAGTAATCACTTCGCCAAACACTTCGTCCGGGTCGAGGCGGCGCAGTTCCTCGGCGAGGCAGTCGCGGAGGCTGCGTCGCGGAAGGGAGATCCGCTGGGCGGGCTGGCCGGGCTGGGTCAGTTCGGCAACCGACAGTCCAGGCCGGAAGAGCTGCACGTCGCCGCCGGGACGGGTCAGCCGGACGCGGCGGATGCCTGTTCCGGCCGGGTCCGCCACGATGGTTACGGGTGCTTCCAGTGCGAGGGTGAGCCAGGCTGCCAGGAGGATCGTGCTCGGTGAGTCCGAGGCACCCTCGACGGCGACCGCCGTGACAGGTGACGGGTCCACTTCGTCGAGGGCGGCGGCGAGTTGGATGCGCCAGTTGGTGAGGCGGGTCCAGGCGAGGTCGGTGTCGCCGGCGCGGTAGGTCTTGTGGATGTTCTCCAGCGCAGCCTGCGGGTCCGGTTCGTTCGCCGAGTCGGTGATCCGGCGGTGGGCGATCCGGCCGATGGAGGTTTCGCAGGCGTTTTTCGGGGCGCCGTGGGGCCACCAGGCCACGATCGGGGCGTCCGGGAGCAGCAGGGCCGCCACCAGGGATTCGGATTCCTGGGCGAGCTGGCCGTAGCCGCGCAGCACGATCACCTCGGAGGCTCCGGCGTCCCCGCCGACCCGGATCTGCGCGTCGAGCCGGTCGGCCTGGTCAGCGCCGGCGTCGGCGAGGACGATGATCCGGCAGGGGTGTTCCCGGGAGGCCTCGTTCGCGGCTTCGATCGCTTCCTCTTCCAGCCCGGAGCGGGTGACCACGACGAGGGTCAGGACCCGGCCGAGCGCGATCACCCCGCCCTGCTCGCGCAGCGACTGGATCTTTTTGGACACGTTCGAGGTGGTGGTGTCCGGCAGGTCTACGATCATGGCCTTCTCCAGGTTCGTCCGTCACGGGCCAGCAGCTCATCGGCAGAGGCGGGCCCCCAGCTGCCCGGGGCGTAGGGCTCGGGCTGTTCATCCAGGGTGGCCCAGTATTCCTCGAACGGGTCCAGGATCTTCCAGGACAGCTCCACTTCCTCATGCCGCGGGAACAGGGGCGGTTCACCCAGGAGCACGTCCAGGATCAGCCGCTCGTAGGCTTCCGGGCTGGACTCGGTGAAGGAGTGCCCGTAGCCGAAGTCCATGGTGACGTCGCGGACTTCCATCTGCGTGCCCGGGACCTTGGAGCCGAACCGGATGGTCACGCCCTCATCGGGCTGGACCCGGATCACTACCGCGTTCTGGCCGAAGTCGTCATCGCTATGGTCGCGGAAGAGCAGGTTGGGTGCGCGTTTGAACACCACCGCGATCTCGGTGACGCGGCGGCCGAGCCGCTTGCCGGCGCGCAGGTAGAACGGCACTCCCGCCCACCGGCGGGTGTGGATGTCCACCCGGATCGCCGCGAACGTCTCCGTCGTCGAATCCGCCGGGATACCTTCTTCCTCCAGGTAGCCCTGGACCTGTTCCCCGCCCTGCCAGCCGCCGGTGAACTGCCCCCTGGCCGAGTGCGTGGACAGGTCATCGGGGAGCTTGACCGCGGCGAGGACCTTTTCCTTCTCCGCACGCAGGTCATCGGCGTTGAAGGAGATCGGCTCCTCCATCGCCGTCAGGGCCAGCAGCTGCAGCAGGTGGTTCTGGATGACGTCCCGGGCCGCGCCCACGCCGTCGTAATACCCTGCCCGGCCGCCGGTGCCGATGTCCTCTGCCATGGTGATCTGGACGTGGTCCACATAGTTCGCGTTCCACAAGGGCTCGAACAGCTGGTTCGCGAACCTCAACGCCAGGATGTTCTGGACCGTTTCCTTGCCCAGGTAGTGGTCGATGCGGAACACCGCGTCAGCCGGGAAAACGGACTCCACGATGTCGTTCAGCTTCCGGGCAGACTCGAGGTCGTGCCCGAAGGGCTTCTCGATCACCACCCGGCGCCATTTATCGCCCTCGGCCTGCGCCAGGCCGTGCTTGGACAGCTGCCGGCAGACCTGCTCAAAGGCCTTGGGCGGGATCGACAAATAAAACGCGTGGTTCCCCCGGGTGCCGCGGACATCATCAAGGTCCTTCACGACCTCGCCGAGCCGCTCAAACGCCCCGTCATCATCAAACCCGCCCTGCACAAAGCGGATCCCCTCCGAGAGCTGGTTCCACACCGCCTCATCAAACGGGGTGCGCGCATACGCCTGCACGGAGGACTTCACCTGCGCCGCGAAATCAGCATCACTCCACTCCCGCCGGCCAAACCCCACCAACGCGAAACTCGGCGGCAACAACCCACGATTAGCCAGGTCATACACCGCCGGCAACAACTTCTTCCGCGCCAAATCACCAGTCACCCCAAACAACACAAGGGACGACGGCCCGGCAATCCGGCTCAAACGACGATCACGCGGATCCCGCAAAGGATTCCGGCCGGTCCTGCCGGGACGTGTCCCGGCAGACCTGCCGTATTCAGTTTCTGGCATGTTGCTTTGTGCCTTAGCTTTCGGTAACGGAGGCTGAGCGGGCGGACAGCGCGGCAATGATGCCCTGCAGCTGTGCCACTCCGGCAGCCCTGTCAGTCAGGTGCAGGCGGAGCACGGGACGGCCGTGCTCACTGAGGACCTGGGCGTCGCCTGCGGCCTGGGCCGCGATGAGTTCCCCGAACGTGAAGGGGCGCTCCGGAATGGCGAGGTCTTCCGCGGCAGCGGCGGTGACCTGGAGGAACACACCGATGGCCGGGCCGCCCTTGTGGAACTGGCCGGTGGAGTGCAGGAACCGGGGACCCCAGCCGAATGTGACCGGACGGCCGGTGGCTGCTGCCAGTTCGTCGCGGATTCCTTCGAGCTGCGCGAACGCCAGGCGGTCGAAGTAGGCCTGGACGCTGAGGTAGCTGTCGCCGGCGAGGGTGCCCAGCAGCGCCTTCACGGCGTCCTCCGCTGTGGCGGCGGCACCAAGCCATTCCCCGCCGCGGACCTCGATCGCGCCGTCAACGAAGGCAGCGGGCGTGGGTTCGGGCTGCGCATCCAGCAGGCCGCGGGCGGCCACCTTGGCGGCCTCCACGTCGGGCTGGTCGAACGGGTTGATGCCCAGCAGGCGTCCGGCAACGGCGGTGGCAAATTCCCAGACCAGCATCTGCGCGGCCAGGCCGCCGGCGATCGCAACCTGGTTGTCGCCAAGTTCGACGTCGGCGTCGGCGGCAACCAGGCGGACGACCAGGACGTCATCTGCGCCGGTCTTCACCTCGGGGGAGGCGGGGCCGGCGACTACCGGGAGGACGCCGGTACCGAGTTTGCCTGTCGACTCAGCAATCAGCTGCTCGGCCCAGTCGGCGAAACCGACGATGCCCGAGCCGTCCTCGGCGATGACGATCTTGTTGCGCAGCGGGCTGGTGCCGCCGAGCGCGGTACCCAGTGCAAGACCAATGTTTTCGGCTGCGTCCTCGTTGAGGACTTCCGCTGCCTCCTCTGCTTCGTCCAGGAAGGCCTGGATGTCCACACCGGCGAGGCCCGAGGGCACCAATCCAAAAGCGGTGAGGGCAGAGAAACGGCCGCCGACGTTGGGATCGGCATTAAAGACGGCCCGGTAGCCGGCTTCGCGGGAGGCCTTGTCCAGCGGAGAACCGGGGTCGGTGACGACGATGATCCGGCTCCTGGCGTCGATTCCGGCGTCGTTGAACGCCTTCTCGAAGACCCTGCGCTGGGAGTCGGTTTCCACGGTGGAACCGGACTTGGAAGAGACCACGATCGCGGTCTCTTCCAGCCGGTCCGCGAGGGCAGCACGGACCTGGTCGGGGTCCGTGCTGTCAAGCACAGTCAGCTCGACGCCGGCGGTACCGGCAATGACCTCCGGAGCCAGCGATGATCCACCCATGCCGCACAGAACGATGCGGCTGACGCCCTCCGCCCGAAGGGCGTCGCGGAGTTCCAGGATCTCCTTCACGAGAGGCTGCGAGACGGTGGCCGCCTCGACCCAGCCGAGTCGGATGGCTGATTCGGCTTCCGCCTCGGCACCCCAGAGGGTGTGGTCCTTTGCGAAGATCCGGGTGGCGACCCGGTCTTCCACCAGGGCGGGAAGGTGCTGTTCGAGTGCCTGGCGTGCAGCGCCGGTGGCTTCGTAGCTGAGTGTGCTCATTGTTGGTTAAGAGGCCTTCCGTGCAGAGGCGAGGGCGCCTTCAACGTCGCCGAGGAGTTCCTTCCAGCTGGCCACGAACTTGTCCAGGCCTTCGGATTCGAGGATGGCGACGACGTCGTTGTAGGACACTCCGAGCTTTTCGAGGGCATCGAGGGTGGCGTTGGCTTCGACGTAGGTGCCGGTGACGGTGTCACCGGTAACCACGCCGTGGTCGAACGTGGCGTCCAGCGTCTTTTCGGGCATGGTGTTGACGACGCCGGGGGCGACGAGCTCCGTGACGTAAAGGGTATCCGGGTAGGCCGGGTCCTTCACGCCGGTGGAAGCCCACAGCGGACGCTGGGGACGTGCCCCGGCTTCGGCGAGCAGGGCCCAGCGCTCGGTTGCGAAGAGCTCTTCGTAAACCTGGTAAGCGAGCCGGGCGTTGGCCAGGCCGGCCTTGCCCTTGAGTGCCTTGGCTTCGTCGGTGCCGATCTTGTCGAGGCGCTTGTCGATTTCGGTGTCGACGCGGGAGACGAAGAAGGAGGCCACGGAGTGGATCTTCGAGAGGTCGTGGCCGTTTTCCTTGGCCTGTTCGAGGCCGGACTGGAAGGCGTTGATGACGGCCCGGTACCGCTCGAGGGAGAAGATCAGGGTCACATTGACGCTGATGCCTTCAGCCAGGACGGCGGTGATTGCTTCGAGGCCCTCGAGCGTGGCGGGGATCTTGATCAGGACGTTGTCCTTGTTGACCTTCTTGTAGAGGTGCTTCGCCTCGGCGATGGTCCCGGCGGTATCCCAGGCAAGGCGCGGGTCAACTTCGATGGACACGCGGCCGTCAACACCGTTGGTGGCCGCAGCTACGGGAGCAAACAGGTCGCACGCGTCAGCGACGTCGGTGGTGGTGATCTCGAAAATGGTGTCCTCGACGCTGGCGCCGGCCGCGGCCGAGGCGGCGATCGTGGCGTCATAGTCGTGCCCGGTGGTGATCGCGGCGTGGAAGATCGACGGGTTGGTGGTCACGCCAACCACGTTCTTCTCTTCGATGAGCTTGCGCAGGGTGCCCGTTTCCAGGCGTCCGCGGGACAGGTCATCGAGCCAGATGGAAACTCCGGCGTCGGAGAGCTGCTGGGTGGGAGTAGTCATGGTGTTTATCTCCTCTAAAAATTTGGTGTTAGGCCTTGGCGGCGGCGAGGGAGTCCTTGGCGGCAGCGGCGACAGCTTCCGCCGTGATGCCGAACTCCTGGAAGAGGCGCTTGTAGTCGGCGGAAGCGCCGTAGTGTTCGAGGCTGATGGAGCGGCCGGCGTCGCCGACGAATTCCTTCCAGCCCAGGGCAAGGCCGGCCTCGACGGACACGCGGGCCTTGACCGCAGCGGGCAGCACCGACTCACGGTAGGCGGCGTCCTGCTTCTTGAACCATTCGACACACGGCATGGAGACCACGCGGGCGGCGATACCGTCGGCCTGGAGGGCTTCGCGGGCCTTCACGGCCAGCTGGACCTCGGAGCCGGTGGCGATCAGGATGACGTCGGCCGGGACGGTCGCGCCGTCCTTGGACGCTTCGGCGAGGACGTATCCACCCTTGGCGACGCCGGCAACCGAACCGAAAGTATCGCCGTCGGCTGCGCCTTCGCCGCGTTCCCAGGTGGGGATGTTCTGGCGGGTCAGGACGATGCCGGCAGGGTTCTCGTGGTTTTCCAGCATGGTCTTCCATGCGACCGCCACTTCGTTGGCGTCACCGGGGCGGACGACGTCCAGGCCCACGATGGCGCGCAGCGAGGCGAGCTGTTCCACCGGCTGGTGGGTGGGGCCGTCTTCACCGAGGCCGATGGAGTCATGCGTCCACACGTACAGGGACGGGACACCCATCAGGGCGCCGAGGCGGATAGCGGGGCGCTGGTAGTCGCTGAAGATCAGGAAGGTGCCGGAGAACGCGCGGGTGCGGCCGTGGAGGCTGATGCCGTTCACGATCGACGCGGCGGCGTGCTCGCGGATACCGAAGTGCAGCACCCGGCCGTAGGGGTTGCCGGACCAGGCGTCGGTCTGCTTGGACGCAGGAACGAACGACGGCGAACCTTCGATGGTGGTGTTGTTCGACTCGGCGAGGTCGGCGGAGCCGCCCCACAGTTCGGGCAGGACCGGGCCGAGCGCGTTCAGGACCTTGCCCGAGGCGGCGCGGGTGGAGACGTCCTTGCCGGCGGGGAAGACCGGAAGGGCGGCGTCCACGCCGTCGGGCAGTTCCTTGGCCTCGATGCGCTGCAGGAGGGCAGCGCTTTCGGGGTTGGCGGCCTGCCAGGCGTTGAAGGACTCTTCCCATTCCTTGCGTGCGGCAGCGCCGCGGTCCACGACGGAGCGGGCGTGGGCCAGGACTTCCTCGTCAACCTCGAAGGACTTGGCGGGGTCGAAGCCCAGGACACCCTTCAGGGCGGCGACTTCCTCGGCGCCCAGGGCGGAACCGTGGATCTTGCCGGTGTTCTGCTTCTTCGGAGCCGGGTAGCCGATGATGGTCCGCAGCGAAATGATGGACGGCTTGGAGGTTTCGGCCTTCGCGGCGAGCAGCGCCGAGTACAGTTCCTGGACGTCTTCGACGTATTCGCCGGTCTTGGTCCAGTCCACGCGCTGGGTGTGCCAGCCGTACGCTTCGTAGCGCTTCAGGACATCCTCGGTGAACGCAATGTCGGTGTCGTCCTCGATGGAAATGTGGTTCTCGTCGTAGATGACAACCAGGTTGCCCAGTTCCTGGTGGCCGGCCAGCGAGGAAGCCTCGGCCGTGACGCCTTCCTGCAGGTCGCCGTCGGAAGCGATGACCCAGATGGTGTGGTCGAACGGGCTGGTGCCCGGGGCGGCGTCGGCGTCGAACAGCCCGCGCTGCCGGCGCTGGGAGTACGCGAAACCGACCGAGGAGGCAAGACCCTGGCCCAGCGGGCCGGTGGTGATCTCCACGCCGGCGGTGTGCTTGTACTCCGGGTGGCCCGGGGTCAGCGAACCCCAGGTCCGCAGCGCCTGCAAATCCTTCAGTTCCAGGCCGTACCCGTTGAGGAACAGCTGGATGTACAGCGTCAGCGACGTGTGGCCCGGAGACAGGATGAACCGGTCCCGGCCGATCCAGTCCGGGTCCCGCGGGTCGTGGCGCATCAGCTTCTGGAACAGCAGGTAAGCGGCCGGAGCAAGGCTCATCGCCGTACCCGGGTGGCCGTTGCCCACCTTCTCCACGGCATCCGCGGCCAGCACGCGGACAGTGTCAACCGCGCGCCGGTCGAGGTCGGTCCAGGACAGTTCTTGCTCTTCCAAATGTGGCACGAAAACCGGGCCCCTCTCTGTGCTGATGGCAAGGCGGCACACTGGACCCGGTTAAAGGCACGCTGTGTGGCGCCCGTTGCGGTGTGTACCAGTCGCCATCGAAATGTTGGTCTCACGTTCAGCCCCGCGCAGTATGGGAATGCGTTTTCCGCTGCTTTCCTGCTGCGTGCTGATCTGGTGACAGCTTAGCCCGATTCCATGTTCCGGGCGGCTGAAATCTCACGTTTTGGACGCAATTTCCCCTTTTATGAATCAGCCTGAAGTGAGGTTGAGTTAATCTGCTCGAATTGGCCGCCGAGCGATCAAATGCGCATACCGGGCGGCCGGTGGGAGGGTGGCGGCACGGTATGATATTCGGAGGCCAACGCCGGGCCCGGACCTTTTTTGTCCGCCCGCAGCTGCGCTGCCAGACACAACTGCCACACAGAACGGGTGACTGCCACCGTGAGCACAACAGATACGCCGCTGAACGCATCCCGGGCATCAGGTGCCGGGATTGCCCGTAAGGCCAAGGCGTATCTCGCCCTCACCAAACCGCGGGTCATCGAACTGCTGCTTGTGAGCACGCTGCCAACCATGATCTATGCCGAGCGCGGGTTCCCATCGATCGGGCTCATCCTCGCCACCCTCGTGGGCGGGGCGTTCGCGGCCGGCAGCGCCGGAGCCTTCAACTGCTACATCGACCGCGACATCGACAAGCTCATGCACCGGACGGAGAACCGCCCCCTGGTGACCGGCGAAGTGACGCCGCGCGAGGCCCTGGTCTTCTCCTGGGTCCTGGGTGCGGCCGCCATCGCCATTCTGTGGTTCGGGGCGAACCCCCTGTCCGCCTGGCTGGGATTCGCCGCCATCTTCTTCTACGTAGTGATCTACACGATCATCCTTAAGCGGCGCACCGCGCAGAATATTGTGTGGGGCGGCGCCGCAGGGTGCTTCCCGGTCCTGATTGCCTGGGCGGCCGTCACGAACTCTGTGGAATGGCCCGCTGTCATCCTCTTTATGGTGATCTTCCTGTGGACGCCGCCGCACTACTGGCCCCTGTCCATGCGGTACGGCGAGGATTACCGCAACGCCAAGGTTCCGATGCTCGGCGCCATTGCCGGCGCCAAGGTGGTCTCGGTCCAGGTGGTGCTTTACGCGTGGGCGATGGTGGCCTGCTCGCTCCTGATGGTGCCCGCCGGAGGCGCTGGCTGGGTGTACACGGCCACGGCAGTGACCGCCGGCGCGTGGTTCCTTTACGAATCCCATTCGCTGTACAACCAGGCCCAGCGCGAGGATATCTCCGGCAAGCGCGCCATGAAGGTTTTCCACGGCTCCATCAGCTATCTCACCCTGCTCTTCATTGCCCTGGCCGTGGACCCGTTCATCGGTCCGGCCGTGATGGCCGCCGGCTAACGCCGCCAGACCTGCAGCACCAAGGACGCCGCCCCGGTACCACGCCGGGGCGGCGTCCTTTTTGCTGCCCGCTTTTCGTCGGGCGCCGACCTCCCAGTTCACCACTGGCCTGCCTCCAACGCCCCAAAAGTGCCTGCGGTTCCCAGCCTTGACAGTTTTGTCATGTTTATCACCTTTGATGTCATAAGGCCTGACAGCGTGGTTACGGTTGGACCGGTCCTGCCCGCTGAGCAAAAGGAAAAACGTATGGCACAGGCATCAGATCCAGCACCCGTCTCCAGCCACAGTCCTCCCGGACAAAAGAACCGGGTCCTGTCCGCAGGCAATAACCGCGTCCTTGGGCACCTGAGAGCGGACGTTCCCGCATCGCTTGTCGTGTTCCTGGTGGCGCTCCCCTTGAGCCTGGGCATCGCCGCCGCATCCGGAGCGCCGATTATGGCCGGACTGATTGCTGCAGCAGTGGGCGGCATCGTCGCGGGCAGCCTGGGCGGTTCTCCCCTCCAGGTCAGTGGTCCCGCTGCCGGCCTGACCGTCATCGTGGCCGGCCTGGTCCAGGAGTTCGGCTGGCAGGTGACGTGCGCCATCACCGTTGCCGCCGGCGTCGTCCAGCTGCTGCTGGGCATCAGCAGGGTGGGGAGGGCCGCGCTGGCCGTCTCGCCCGTCGTCGTCAAGGCCATGCTGGCCGGCATCGGCATCACCATCATGCTGCAGCAGATCCACGTCCTGCTGGGGTCCCGGCCGGCAGGATCCGCCCTGGAAAACCTCACGGGGCTTCCTGCCGCCATCACCGGCCTCGAACTGCACGCCGCCCTGCTGGGCCTCGCCGTCGTCGTGATCCTGCTGGGCTGGAAGCACCTCCCGCCGGCGCTCCGCCGCGTTCCCGGCCCGCTGGCCGCCGTCGTGGCCGGGACGGCGTTGTCCGTGGCTTTCGCTCCCGCCGTTGAGCGGATCAGCTTCAGCGGGTCGATCCTCGACGCCGTCGCCCTGCCCCAGCTGCCCGACGGCAACTGGCGTGCAGCCGCCTTCGCCGTGCTCACCATGGCGCTGATCGCCAGTATCGAGTCACTGCTGTCCGCCGTTGCCGTGGACAAGATGCAGAACGGGCCCCGGACCAACCTGAACCGGGAACTGCTGGGACAGGGGGCAGCGAACATCGTCTCGGGATCACTGGGCGGCCTGCCCGTAACCGGCGTGATTGTCCGAAGCGCCACCAACGTCGAGGCCGGCGCCAGGACCCGCGCTTCCGCCGTCCTCCACGGCATCTGGGTTCTCACGTTTTCCGCGTTCTTCGCCGGACTGATCCAGCTGATCCCGCTGTCCGTCCTGGCCGGCCTCCTGGTGGTGATCGGTGCCCGGCTGGTCAAAATCGCCGACATCCGCACCAGCGTCCGGACCGGCGACCTGCCCATCTACGCGGTGACGCTGCTCTGCGTGGTATTCCTGAACCTGCTCGAAGGCGTCCTCATCGGCCTGGCCCTCGCCGCGGCCAGCGTCCTGTGGCGGGTCCTGCGCGCCTCTGTCCAGGCACATCCGCCCGTCACGCCGTCGGTCCTGTGGCGGGTCACCATCACCGGATCGTGCAGCTTCTTCGCCCTGCCCAAGCTGAACCGTGTCCTGCACACGGTGCCGGAAGGCAGGAATGTGCTGGTGGAGTTGAACGCCGACTACCTGGACCACGCATTCCGCGAGGCGGTCCTCGCATGGCGGAAGCAGTATGAGGCCACCGGCGGGACAGTGCTCGTCGAAGAGCACGGCAACAGCCTCTTCCGGGACGCCGCGCACCAGGCGCCCAAGCGCCAGGAAGCCAGTGAACTGCCGCTGCCGCCGCGCACATCATGGCAGCCCGTGGAGCCGCAATGCGAAGTGGAGGTCCCCAACCCCATCCTTGCGGGCATCAACAAGTACCACCGGCGGTTTGCGGACAAGGTCCGTCCCATGGTCCAGGACCTTGCCGACGGCCAGAACCCCGACACGCTGTTCGTGGCCTGCGTGGATTCACGCGTCAACCCGAACCTGCTGACCAGCAGCGGGCCCGGAGACCTGCTCACGCTCCGGAACATCGGCAACGTGGTCTGCCGGGACGGGCAGGACGCCTCCATCGATTCGGCCCTGTCCTTTGCGGTGAAGGCCCTGGACGTGGACTCGATCGTGATCTGCGGGCACTCGAACTGCGGTGCGATGAAAGCGGTCATTGAGGACGCCGCGGGCAACGCCGATACGTCCCTTGGTGCCGGGTTCGACGCCTGGCTGGAGCACGCCCGGCCAAGCCACCGGGAACTGGAAGCAGGCCATCCCGTGGCCGTTGCCGCCGCCCGGGCCGGGTTCGGCCGGGTGGACCAGCTGGGCATGGTCAACGTCGCCGTCCAGCTCGCCAAGCTCGAGACCCATCCGGTGGTCGGGCCCGCCCTGGCCGCCGGCACGGTGCAGGCCACAGGGCTGTTCTATGACATTGCGACGGCGCGGGTGCTGCTGGTGTCGGCATCCGGCATTGAGTTCCTGGACCAGGCAGAGGTGACTGAATTTCCGCCTGCCGCCTCCGTGCGGTGACCCTGCGGCTGTCCACGGAGATCCCACAATGAAACGCCCGGTCCGGCTCACCGGACCGGGCGTTTTCTATGTGCCAGGCATTTATACGACGGGCTGGCCTATTCGACTGTGCTGGCCTATTCGACAGGGCTGGACTGTTCGACCGGGCTGGATTTGGCGACGTCCCAGGCGTTCGTAGCGGCAGCCATCAGCAGCGCGGCGCCCAGCATATGGGCCGCCACCAGCAGGGCGGGAATGCCGTTGTAGTACTGGGTGAACCCGATGGCCGCCTGCAGCACCGTCACTGCCAGGAGCCCCAGCACGGCGAACCGGAACGGGCCCGTAATGCGGCGCATCAGGACCAGTGCGAGTGCCACGAGGGTTCCCGCGGTGACCAGGTAGGCGGGCACGGCATGGATGTGGGAGAACAGGTCCCAGTCCAGGCCGTTCCTTGGCGCGTCTGCATCCCCGGCGTGCGGACCGGCTCCGGTGACCACCACGCCCAGCATGACGGCGAGGGCGGAGAAGAGGGCGACGGCGGCCGTCACCGGGCGCATGATTCCCGGCAGGGCGGGGTGCACGGTGGCCATAAAGCGGCCGGTCCGGCCGAAAGCGCGGTTCACCAGCAGCGTGGCGAAAACCACCAGTGCCATGGACACCAGGAAGTGCAGGCCCACCACCCAGGGGTTGAGGTTGGTCAGGACGGTGATGCCGCCGATCACCGCCTGGGCGGGGATGCTTGCCAGCAGGCCAAGCGCCAGCAGGAAAAGGTCCCGGCGTTCCTTCCGTAGGTTCCACAGGTAGACCAGCATGAGCGCGGCAACAGCGGCCAGGGCGAAAGTGAGGAGCCTGTTACCGAACTCGATGAAGCCGTGGATGCCCATTTCCGGGGTGTTGACCAGGGACGTGTCCGTGCACCGCGGCCAGGTGGGGCAGCCCAGGCCGGACGCGGTCAACCTGACAGCGCCGCCCGTCACCACCAGCAGGGTCTGCCCGATCAGGGAGGCAACAGCCAGGCGGCGGACGCGGGCGTCCACGGTGCGGGGCAGCCTGGAGGCCAGGCGGCCGGCCAGTTGGGGGAGGCGTGAAGCCGTGCTCACGATTTTCTCAATTCCACTTGAACCAACGGATGGCTGCCGCCCCGGCCACGAGGGCCCAAAGCAGCAGGATGAGGGCGGCGCCACCGTCCAGGGCACCGCCCAGGAAGGCTTCGCGCATCGACCCGCCCAAAGCGCCGGAGGGCAGGAAGCCCACCAGCGCCTGCGCACCGGCGGGAAGTTTTCCGGCAGGGATCACGATGCCGCCCAGCGCGCCCAGCAGGATCCAGAGCAGGTTGGTGATCGCCAGCGTGGCCTCGGGCCTGACTGTTCCCGCCACCAGCAGGCCGAGGGCGGTGAACGCGGCCGCACCCAGCACGAGGAGCGCCAGTCCGGGCAGCCAGCCGGCGGCCGGGGGCTGCCAGCCCAGCACCAGCGCGACGGCGGTGACCACGGCCACCTGCAGGCACAGCACGGCCAGGACCGAGATCACTTTGCCGGCGATCAGCCCGCCACGGCCAAGGGGAGTGGTGGACAGGAACCGGAGGACGCCGTAGCGCCGGTCGAAACCGGTGGCGATGCCTTGCCCGGTGAAAGCCGTGGACATCGCACAGAGGGCAAGAATGCCGGGGACAGCCACATCGATCCGGCTCGCTCCCAGCCCGTCAAGGAACGGTGTCACCGTGAGGCCAACGAGCGCGAGCAGCGGCAGCACAACGGCCAGGATCAGCTGTTCGCCGTTCCGCAACATGGCCAGCGACTCATACTTCCCCTGGAGCAGGACGCGCCGCAGCAGGGAAGCAGGCTCCTGCTTGGCCCCGGCGCCGGCCGGGCCTGCGGCGGGACCGGCGGAAGTGCGGGTCATCGGATGTCCTTTCCCGAGATATCCAGAAAGACGTCTTCAAGGCTACGCGCCTGCAGGCTCATCGAGGCCGGCATGATGTCCCGCGCTGCCCACCACTGCGCCAGCGCGGACAGGTGGGCGGGTGTCAGGGCGCCTGTGACGGAATAGCTGCCGGCGCGGGGCTCGGTCACCTCGATGCCGGCCGGCAGAACGCCTGAGAGGTCGAGCCCGGGCCGGGCATCGAACACCAGTGTCCGGATATGTTCCGCTCCGGCCTCCACCGAGGGGTCGCGCTGCAGCAGCTCCTGGACTGTTCCCTCGGCAACGTTCCGTCCGCCGTCGATGATGTAGACGTAGTCGGCAAGGCGCTGGGCGTCATCCATCAGGTGCGTCGTGAGGATGATGCCCATGCCCGAGTCCCGCAGCTCACCGATGAGGTCGAACACCAGTTGCCGCGACTGCGGGTCGAGGCCGGCACTGGGCTCGTCGAGGAAGAGGACCTCCGGCCTTCCCACCAGGGCTGCGGCAAGGGCGAGGCGCTGCTTCTGCCCGCCGGAAAGCCTGCGGACTGTCGTCCGGCTGAAAGTGTCGATACCCAGCCGCGCCACCAGGTCGTCGACAGGCCAGGGCCTGGAATACAGTCCGGCAATATGGCGCAGCAGGGGAATAGGCCGGGCCGACGGCGGGAGGCCGCCGTCCTGCAGCATCACACCTACGCGGGAACGCAGCCCGGCGCCTGCTGTGGCCGGGTCCTGCCCGAGCAGGGAGATGCTGCCGCCGCTGCGCTTCTGCAGCCCCTGCGCACACTCGAGGGTCGTCGTCTTGCCGGCACCGTTGGCTCCCAGCAGCGCTGTGACCTGTCCCGCCCCGGCCGTCAGCGAGACGCCGCTGACAACCCGGAGCATTTTTCCATCCAGGCTGGGCAGCGGTCCAACATCCTTAATTAGCCCACTGATGGACAGGACCGGGGACTGGGGAAATCGCACCCCAGTATTCTACGGGACGTAGTATTTTCCGCGGACCCGGGCCACCCTTTCTGAGGTCAGCCTGCCCTTACTGGAGCCGGGGACTAAATTACGACAAGATTGTGTTGTGTATTCCATGAGCAACGCTACTGCTGTGCCCATCTCCGGGTACGCGGCCGCCCAGGCTCCCGCCGACCGGGGGGCCGCAGGCGCCGGTCCTCTGGCGGACGCAGACGAGCGCACGCGCGACCGCGTGCTCTCAGCCGTCCTGGAACACGGACCCGTCAGCGCGGCCGAGCTGGGCGACCTGCTGGGCTTCACCCCGGCCGCGGTCCGCCGCCACCTGGATCACCTTTCCCGCGCCGGCGTCATCGAGGTCAAGCGCGTGGCCAAGCCTGGAGCCGGCGCCGGCCGCCCGGCGCGCCGCTACGTACTCAGTTCCGCTGGGCAGTCCAGCCTCGGGAACGACTACCTGGACATTGCCGCCCTCGCGCTCCAGCAGCTGCAAAAAGTTGCCGGCCCGGACGCCGTGCGCGCATTCGCCGTTGAACGTTTTTCGGACATGGAACGCCGGTACGCTCCGGAGATCGAAAAGGCCGGCCCTGATATCGGCGACCGTGCCCGGGCGCTCTCCGAGGCCCTCACCCGGGACAATTTCGTCTCGTCGGCCGCTTCCATCGAAGCGAAAGCGCCGCTGCCGGCCGCGCTCTCCAGCGTGCAGCTCTGCCAGGGGCACTGCCCCATCCAGCAGCTCGCCGCCCGTTTCCCCGTGTTCTGCGACGTCGAAACCGAAGTCTTCTCAAGGCTCGTTGGAGTGGACGTCCGCCGGCTTTCCACGCTGGCCCGCGGCGGACACGTCTGCACCACCCACATTCCTACAGGCAGGCCGTCTGTCCAGTCGCCCACAAGGCCGCCGGCAGCCCCCGCCAGCCTGAACGAAGAAATCAACCATCAGCAAGAAAGGCCGTGATGACGGACCAACTATCAGAGAAAGCAGTAGCCGAAAACACTGTGATCTCGGAGATTCTGGAAAAGAATCCCGAGCTCCACGGCATCGGCAACTACGAGTACGGCTGGGCCGACAAGAACGATGTTGGCGCCAATGCCCGCCGTGGTCTCGACGAAGAGGTTGTCCGGGACATTTCGGCCAAGAAGAGCGAGCCGGACTGGATGCTCGACCTCCGCCTTAAGGGACTGAAGTACTTCGACCGCAAGCCCATGCCCACCTGGGGTGCGGACCTGTCGGGCATCGACTTCGACAACATCAAGTACTTCGTGCGCTCCACCGAGAAGCAGGCAGCCACCTGGGAGGACCTGCCCGAGGACATCCGGAACACGTACGAGAAGCTGGGCATTCCGGAAGCGGAGCGCAGCCGCCTCGTCTCGGGCGTGGCCGCGCAGTACGAGTCCGAGGTCGTCTACCACCAGATCCGCGAGGACCTCGAGGCCCAGGGCGTCATCTTCCTGGACACAGACACCGCGCTGAAGGAACACCCGGAAATCTTCCAGGAGTACTTCGGCACCGTGATTCCGGTCGGTGACAACAAGTTCGCCTCGCTGAACACCGCCGTGTGGTCCGGCGGCTCCTTCGTGTACGTCCCCAAGGGCGTCCACGTGGACATCCCGCTGCAGGCGTACTTCCGCATCAACACCGAGAACATGGGCCAGTTCGAGCGGACCCTGATCATCGCCGACGAGGACTCCTACGTCCACTACATCGAAGGCTGCACCGCGCCGATCTACACCTCGGACTCGCTGCACTCGGCCGTCGTGGAAATCATCGTGAAGAAGGGCGCCCGCGTCCGCTACACGACCATCCAGAACTGGTCCAACAACGTTTACAACCTGGTGACCAAGCGCGCGGTCTGCGAAGAGGGCGCCACCATGGAATGGGTCGACGGCAACATCGGCTCCAAGGTCACCATGAAGTACCCGGCCGTCTACCTTGTGGGCGAGCACGCGAAGGGCGAAACCCTCTCCATCGCTTTCGCCGGTGAGGGCCAGCACCAGGACACCGGCTCCAAGATGGTCCACATCGCACCAAACACCAAGAGCTCCATCATCTCCAAGTCCGTGGCCCGGGGCGGCGGCCGCGCCGCCTACCGCGGCCTGGTCCAGGTGCGTGAAGGCGCCAAGCACTCGGCCAACACGGTGCGCTGCGACGCCCTGCTCGTGGACACGATTTCACGCTCCGACACCTACCCGTACATCGACATCCGCGAAGACGATGTGCAGCTGGGACACGAGGCAACCGTCTCCCGCGTCAGCGAGGAGCAGCTGTTCTACCTCATGTCCCGCGGCATGCCCGAGGACGAGGCCATGGCCATGATCGTGCGCGGCTTCATCGAGCCGATCGCCCGTGAGCTCCCCATGGAATACGCCCTTGAGCTGAACCGCCTCATCGAACTCCAGATGGAAGGATCCGTCGGTTAATGACTGCCGAAGCAACTACCGAAAAGGCCCGCATCGGCGCGCCGTCGATCGCCGGTTTCACCGAGGAAGGCGAGCACCTCGTTCCCTCCAAGGTTGACCGCCACCACAGCCACGGCGTGCAGGTCATGGCCTCCCGCGCGGAGCGCCTGACCAGCCACGACGTCGCCGACTTCGCACTGCCCAACGGCCGTGAAGAGGAATGGCGCTTCACCCCGGTCCGCGAGCTGTCCAACCTGCTCTCGGACGAGGCCAGCGACGCCGGTGTCCTCACCGTCGCCGTCGAAGGTCCGGACGCCTTCGTCCAGGGCACGCTGCGCGCCGGCGAGGCCCCCCGCGGTGCCACCCTGGTCCCGGCCGACCGTGCCGCCGTCGTCGCCTCCGCCAACACCGAAGACGCGCTGCTGGTCCGGATTCCGGCCAACGCCGAACTGGACGAGCCTGTCCGCGTGGTCCTCACGGGCAACGGCGCCGGCCGCCGCTCCAACTCCCACCTGGTCATCGAGGCCGGCGACAACAGCCGCGCCGTGGTGATCCTCGAGCACGACGGTTCCGCCGACCACAACGGCAACGTCGAGGTCTTCGTCCGCGGCGGCGCCCAGCTGACCGTGGTCTCCGTCCAGCTCTGGGAAGACGACGCCAAGCACCTGGCCCAGCACGACGCCGAGGTTGCCAAGGACGCCGTCTACAAGCACATCGCGGTGACGCTGGGCGGCAAGATCGTCCGCCTCAACTCCAACGTCCGGTTCGCGGGCGAAGGAGCCGAGGCTGAACTCCTCGGCCTGTACTTCGCCGACGCCGGCCAGCACCTGGAGCACCGCTCGTTCGTCGACCACAACGTGGCCAACTGCACCTCCAACGTCCTGTACAAGGGCGCGCTGCAGGGCAAGGGTGCGCACACCGTCTGGGTGGGTGACGTCCTGATCCAGAAGCAGGCCGAAGGCACCGACTCCTACGAGAAGAACCAGAACCTGGTCCTGACCGACGGCTGCCGCGCGGACTCCGTTCCCAACCTCGAAATCGAAACCGGCCTCATCGAGGGTGCCGGGCACGCCAGCGCCACCGGCCGCTTCGACGACGAGCACCTGTTCTACCTCATGGCCCGCGGCATCCCCGAGGACGTCGCACGCCGCCTGGTGGTCCGTGGCTTCCTGAACGAAATCATCCAGAAGATCAAGGTCCCGGCCCTCGAAGAGCGCCTGACCGAGGCCGTGGAACGCGAACTCGCGGCCACGGATAACTGAGAACAGACAGACACGAAAGGGACGCATGAGCGGGAAGCCGAAGGGCGAACTGGTGTGCAGCGCCAACGACATCAAGGTCAAGCAGGCGCTGCGCATCCTGATCGACGACTACCCGGTAGCCGTCGTGCGGGATTCGATGGGGGAGATCCACGCCATCGGCGACACGTGCTCGCATGCCGACATCTCACTCTCCGAAGGGGACATTGAAGGCTGCGCCATCGAATGCTGGGGCCACGGCTCCCAGTTCGACCTGCGCAGCGGCCAGCCCCTCCAGCTTCCCGCCTACGATCCCGTTCCCGTGTTCGCCGTCGAACTCGACGGTGACGACGTCTACGTGGATGTCACCAACGTTTTGAACGGCGCGGCAGTAGACAACTACTGAGCGCCCAGCACCAGACTTACGAACGAAAGAAAGAAGAGCATGTCAACTCTTGAGATCAAGGACCTGCACGTCAGCATTGAGACGGAGCAGGGCACCAAGGAGATCCTGAAGGGCGTCAGCCTGACCATCCGTACCGGCGAAACCCACGCCATCATGGGCCCGAACGGCTCCGGCAAGTCGACGCTGGCCTCCACCATCGCCGGGCACCCGCGCTACACGGTCACCAGCGGCTCCATCACCCTCGACGGCGAAGACGTCCTCGAGATGAGTGTCGACGAGCGTGCCCGCGCCGGCGTCTTCCTGGCCATGCAGTACCCGGTTGAGGTCCCCGGCGTGACCATGACCAACTTCCTGCGCACCGCCAAGACCGCCATCGACGGCGAAGCACCCAAGCTGCGTACCTGGACCAAGGACGTCAAGGACGCCATGGAGCAGCTGCGCATCGACGCCGACTTCGCACAGCGGAACGTCAACGAAGGCTTCTCCGGCGGTGAGAAGAAGCGCGTGGAGATCCTGCAGCTGGAACTCTTCAAGCCGAAGTTCGCCGTCCTGGACGAGACCGACTCCGGCCTGGACGTCGACGCCCTGAAGGTCGTCTCCGAGGGCGTCAACCGCGCCCACGCCCAGGGCAACATGGGCACCCTGCTCATCACCCACTACACCCGCATCCTGCGCTACATCAAGCCGGACTTCGTCCACGTTTTCGTTGACGGCCAGGTTGTCGAAGAGGGCGGCCCGGAGCTCGCCGACCGCCTGGAAGAAGAAGGCTACGACCGCTACGTCAAGGGCGCCGGTTCCGCCGTCGCCGCTCCCGCAGCAGCACAGGCCTAGTTAGGACCAGTCATGACCGAAATCACGCCGGGCCGTACGGCCCTGGAGGACGTCGAAGAGGCGCTCAAGGACGTCATCGACCCCGAACTCGGGGTTAACGTGGTGGACCTTGGCCTGCTCTACGGCCTGAAGTACTCCGACGAGGACGGTGCGCTGCTGATCGACATGACGCTCACCACGGCCGCCTGCCCGCTCACCGACGTGCTCGAGGAGCAGGTTGGGCAGGCGCTGGACGGCGTCGTTGACGACTGGCGACTGAACTGGGTCTGGATGCCGCCATGGGGTCCGGAACGGATCACCGACGACGGCAAGGACCAGATGCGGGCCCTCGGCTTCAACATCTGAACCAGCCAAAGTACGACGACGGGCGGTTACCTTCTTCGCGAAGGTAACCGCCCGTCGTCGTTCCCGCCCGTGGGGAGAAGCAAATGTTAGAGGGTGGGTGCGCTGAACGTGTCGCACTGGTTGATGTCGCCGGTCTCGAAGCCCCGGTAGAACCACCGCTGGCGCTGTTCGCTGGATCCGTGCGTCCATGCCTCGGGGGTGACGCGGCCGGTGGCGGCCTCCTGGATGCGGTCGTCGCCGACCGCGGACGCGGCGGACAGCGCATCGTTCAGGTCCTGCTGGGTGAGTGCCTCGAGGAAGGGCTGGCCGTCCGGGCCGGGCTGGGTGGAGGCGTGCTTGGCCCACAGCCCCGCGTAGCAGTCGGCCTGCAGCTCCACGCGCACCGCACCGGACTCGGGACCCTGCGGATCCTGCTGGGCGCGGTCCAGGTCGCCCAGGACATTCTGGATGTGGTGGCCGAATTCGTGGGCCACCACATATTCCTGGGCCAGCGGCCCGCCGGAGGAACCGAAGCGGTTGACGAGTTCGGTGAAGAACCCGGGATCGAAGTAGGCGGTGGTGTCCGTGGGGCAGTAGAAGGGGCCCACGGCGCTGGAGGCGGTCCCGCAGCCAGTGCTGACGGCTTCATCGAAGATCACCGTCTCCGGCTGTGGGTACCGGACGTTGTACTGCTGCAGGTATGCAGGCCAGAAGGCATTGAGGCTGTTGACGGTGCCGGTGATCCGGCAGTCAACCCGCGCATCGGCGTCGGCGCCGGTTTCGCAGGCCGGAGCCGTGCCCTGGCTCTGGGGGGCCGGGGCTGCCCCGCCCGCCAGGCCCTCGAGGAGCTGGGGATTGATGCCGAAGAGTGCCGCGATCAGCAGGATCAGCCCGCCGCCGATGCCGCCGCCCACCTTGGCTCCGCGGCCCATGCCGCGCCGGTCCTGGACCTGCGATGGGTCCAGCTGCACGTTGTCATTGAAGCTCATAGGGTCACATTACCCCTGGGCCCCCGACTCAATCCGTGCAGGCCGGTAAAGTTGATCCGATGCCTTTCCTGAACAGAATCCAGCGCTGGGCCGGCGAACGGCCGCACGACACCGCCGTCGTGATCGCCGGGCGCCGCCTCGACTGGGCGGGCCTCCGCGACGCCGCCGCAGCAATGGTCCCGGAAACCAAAGCGGTCACTGCCCTGTGCGAGGCCAACTCCACGGACTTCGCCGTCAGGTTCGCCGCTGCTGTGGCCGGCGGGCGGCAGTGCGCGGTCCTCGACCCTGCCTGGCACAGCAGGTTGCAGGAGGATATCGTCCGCCGGGTGAATGCGTATGCCGTCCCGGAGGCCGTCTCGCCCGACGACAGCCTTACCGACGGCCCGCCCGGCAGCACGTTCCTGATCGGCCTGACCTCCGGTACGACGTCGGTGCCCAAGGCTTTCACCCGGTCCCGGACATCGTGGCAGCAGTCCTTTGAGGCCTCCATCGAATTTTTCGGCCTGCAGCAGGACGACGTCACCCTGGCGCCGGGCCCGCTCGCAGCGAGCCTGAACCTCTACGCCCTCGCCGAATGCCTCTACGCCGGAGCCGAGTTCCAGACACTTGAGACGTTCGACGTCGGGGACGTCCATGCCGCGATCATCCACGACCGTGTAACACGGCTGGTGCTGGTGCCCACCATGCTGAGGATGCTCAGCGAACGCGGCCTGACCGGAGGCGTGGACGCGTCCGGGATCCGGACGATCATTTGCGCGGGTTCCAAGCTGGATGCGCGCACCCTGGAAGCGGCACGCCGCTGGGCCCCGAACGCCACCATTTTCGAATACTACGGCGCTTCCGAACTGAGCTTCGTCTCCGGTGCCGGGCTGCCGGCCGGGGAGGCACCGGAGCCCGGCGGAACGGGCATCGGCCGGCCTTTCCCCGGTGTGGACGTCCGCATCCTGGACGACGCCGGAGCGCAGCTGCCCGACGGCGTGCCCGGCAACATCTCCGTCCGCAGCGGCCTGGTCAGTAACGGTTACCTGTGGGGGGACGACGGCCAGGCGCTGCGGTCCTTCGGGGACTGGTTTACGGTGGGCGACCAGGGCTACCTTGACGAGGGAAACCTGCACATCCTGGGCCGCCGGGCCGACATGATCCTCACCTCGGGTAAAAACGTGTATCCGCACGAAGTGGAACTGGCCCTTGCCGCGGTGCCCGGCGTCGCCTCTGCCGTTGCAGCGGGCGTCCCGGACGATGTGCGGGGACAGCGCGTGGTGGCAGGCGTCGTCCCGTCCCACGGTGGAATCACCGCCATGCAGCTGCGGAATGGCCTGGAGGTCCTTTTGCCCAGGGACAAACGGCCGCTGCAGTACTTTGTCCTGTCCGAGCTGCCCGTCACGGACCGGGGCAAAGTCAGCCGCAACGTGCTGCTGGACTGGATCCGCACGGGGGACCACAGGGCCCGGAGCCTTGGTGGCTGACGCACTTCCCGCAGACCGGCAGCCTGTCGTCATCGCCGCCCTGCGGACTCCGGTCTGCCGGACCAACGGCGCCCTGGCAAGGCTGCGGGCGTACGAACTCCTGGCCCCTGTACTGCGGGAGCTGCTCACCCGTACGCACATCCAGCCTGAGGCCGTCGACGATGTGGTGATCGGGAACGCCGTGGGTGGCGGCGGAAACGTGGCACGGCTGTCCCTGCTGGAGGCCGGGCTGCCGGTCAGCGTCCCCGGCATCACCGTGGACCGCCAGTGCGGCTCGGGCCTGGACGCAATCGCACTTGCCGCCCGGCTGGTCGCCGCCGGCGGCAACCCCGCCTTCCTGGCCGGCGGAGTGGAAAGCACCAGCACCGCGCCCCTGCGGGCGCACCGGAGCGACGACGGCGGCGCGGAGTTCTACCAGCGCGCCCAGTTCGTCCCGGCGCGCTTCGGCGACCCGGACATGGGGGAAGCAGCCGAGACGGTGGCCGAACGGTTCGGCGTTGGCCGGGAACGGCAGGACGCGTTCGCGCTGGCAAGCCACCGCAAGGCACTCGCCGCTGCAGCCGCGGGGCATTTCGACGGCGAGCTGGTCCCGCTGGAAACCGCGGCGGGGACCGTCGCCGCGGACGATGGGCCGCGGAAGGGGCTGGGCGCCGCGGTGATGTCCAGGTTCCCGCCCGTCTTCGTGGCCGGCGGAACGGTCACCGCAGGCAACTCATGCTTTGACGCGGACGCCGCATCCGCCGTCGTCATGACCTCCCTGCAGCGGGCACGGGAGATGGGTGCCGTGGACGGCCTGCTGGTGCGCGGAACCGCCACCGAGGGGGTCCACCCCGAGGTGCTGGGAGTGGGTGCTGCGGCAGCGGCGCGTACCGTGCTGTCCGGCGCCGGCATAGCGTCAGACCGGCTGGGCCTGGTCGAATTCAACGAGGCCTTCGCGTCCCAGACCCTGGCCTGCCTCGACCAGCTGGGCATCCCGGCGGATCGCGCAAACCTCGACGGCGGCGCGCTGGCCTTCGGCCACGCGTACGGCGCGTCCGGCGCTGTACTGGTGACCCGGCTGCTGGCACAGGCACGGCGGGCGGGGACTCCGGGCAGCCTGGCGCTGGCCATGATCAGCAGCGCCGGCGGAATGGGCACTGCGGCGCTGCTGGAATACACCCGGCTGGAAGACGCCTGACTGCCTTGCGCGGGCGCTAGTCGCCGGCGTCGCCCAGGCCGCGGGCAGCGAGTGCCTCACCGGTCTGCCGGGCGAAGGCGACGGACGTGATGAACACAGGGAGGACCAAGGCACGGGGGTTGCGTTCGAGGCCCCGGGCACGGGCCGAATCCCGAACATCGGCGAACGTTCCAGCGATGTAGGGGATGCTGCGCAGCATGATGCCGATGGTCAGGGCGAAACGCTCGGGATCGGCACCGAACCTCCGGAACGGGCCGGCCGCTTTGACCACACCGTCCAGGAGCTGTTGTACGGGAGTGGTGGCGGTCAGCAGGGAAGCTGCAACGACGCAGACCAGGATGTTCAGGACGATCCTGGCGGCCGTGGGTGCGCCGAGCTGCCACCACTGGAACAGTCCAACCACCACGAGCACGGCGGCGAGCGGACGGACGGCATGCCACAGCCTGCCCGGGCCCGCCCCAGTCAGCAGGAACAGGCCGCACAGAACTGTCAGGACCGCCGCGGAAACGAACCAGTCCTGGATGATGAACGTGGCCAGGCCGCAGCCGACAACCACGAGGAACTTCAGCGCCAGGGGTGACCGGTGAATGAAGGAGTTGCCCGGCACATAGTTGGCGAGGAGGAAACCATGGCCCCTCACCGTGACCCCGGTTCCGTTGCCTGAAGCCCTGCCAAGCACAGGGTGCGGTACGCCGCCACCGCCTCCGCGGGAGCGCCGTCGAAGAAGATCCGGCCCGCCTCCACCACCAGTACCCGGTCCATCTCCAGGGCCAGGTCGAGGTCGTGGGTGGACATGATGATCTGCTGGTCCAGCCCAGAGAGGGTGCGGCGGAGCAACTCGCGGTTCCGGAGGTCCAGCAGCGTGGACGGTTCGTCCAGCACCAGCACGGCCGGTGAGACCGCCAGGACCGCCGCGAGGGCCATCAACTGCCGTTCTCCGCCTGAGAGTTCGTAAACGCTTTGGTCCGCCAGGTGCAGCAGGCCAAACCGGTCCAGCGCCTCCTCGGCGAGCCTGCGCCGCTCTGCACCGTTCTTGACCGAGCGGCGAAGCGAGAGTTCGACGTCCTCGCGTCCGGTGGGCATGACCAGCTGGGACAGGGGGTCGGTGAAGACAAAGCCGACGTTACGGCGCACTCTGCGGACGGAACGTACTGTATCTTCGCCGTCGACTGTTACTGTGCCGGCCGTTGGCTGGACGAGGCCGTTGACCAGGCGCAGCAACGTGGATTTTCCGGAGCCGTTGGCCCCGATGACCCCGATCCGGGCCTCGGTGAGGTCAAGGTTCACGCCGTCCAGGAGGATCTTCGCTTCCGGTGTGTGGTCCAGCGGAACCGCCACGGACACCTGGTCAAAGGTCACGATGGGCATGGAAGGGATCCTAGGCGTTGGCGGGCTGCTGGACGTTCCGCTTCACGCGGCGCACCAGGATGTCCGGGAAGGCGCGGTGCAGGGCAACGGCGATGACCGCGGCAAGAATGTTCTTGATGATGTCCCCGGGGTAGAAGACCAGGTCGCTGACGAAGGCCTGTTCCAGGGTGGCCTTGGTGTTCAGGGCGATTCCGGCGACCCCGAGCGTGTGGACGACTGCCACGCTCGTCACGGTGGCGGACAGGAACAGCCAGAGGGCGCGGGCCCTGGTGGTCCGGCGGATCACCAGTGTTGCCAGCCATCCGACAACGCAGGCGGCAATGGGAAAGGCGATGATGTAACCGGCGGACGGCCCGGCGAGGATGCCCAGGCCACTGCGGCCCTGGCTGAAGATGGGCAGCCCTGCCAGGCCCAGCAGCGTGTACAGCCCGACGGCGGCGAAACCCCGGCCCGGGCCCAGGACCAGGCCGGTAAGCATCACGGCGAGGGTCTGGAAGGTGATGGGAACCCCGAAGCCGTTCACAGCGAGTCCGGGCACGAGCGCCGCGCCTGCCACCAGGGCGGCGAAGACGGCGATCAGCCCCAGGTCGGTGGCGTTCCAGCGGCGGCGGGCCGCCGGCAGGGGCTTGTTGACGGCGGTGGAGGTCTTGCTCATGGTGGTCCTGTCCTGGGTTGTTCGGGGAAATCTGCGGTACTCCCGACGCTACCGGGGCGGAGCGCCGCGCATTTTGTAGGTGCCCTACTAACCGTGGGTGCAGCACCTGAGGGCTGGGTACAACAGGGGTCAGGATGGGGCGGTGGGAAGCACCAGCAGGTACCCGGTTGGCAGGTTGCTGCTCCAGCGCCGGGGTTCCCGGACCACGAACTGGGTGGCCAGTTCGTCAGGTGTGAGCAGGGTGTTGGATGCCGGTGAGGGGCCCCACTGCCCGCTGCCGTGCGGATACAGGGGGTCAAGGACGCTGATCCCGGTTACGGTGAAATCAGGGAAGACCTTCGGGTCACCCACCGATTCGAAGCCGCTCATCACCCAGGCGTGCCGTCCCCGCCACATGACCAGTCCGACGGGCCGGCCTGTTTCTGTGATAGCCCGCGCGGCGGCCTGGAGCGCATCCCCGTAGTCAGGAATGCTGACCACCGTGTAAGGACCCAATCCCGCCTCGGTCAGCACCTGGGCCCAGCCAAGCGGACTGGCGCCGTTGTAGGAGTTGTTCGACCGGACCCTGGCCATCTCCCAGAGCTCACCCTGCTGCGCGGGGTCCGCCCAGGTACTGCCACCTGTGTCATCGATAAGGTTGTGGGCCATCTGGATGCTTGCCGCCACGCACCAGTCAAACGTGTACTGCGGAACGAAGTCGCCCTCCTGGTAGAGGTTGAGCGCGAAAGGCTCCGGTTCCGGAGCCGCCGGTTGTGCCGTGTCCTCTACAAGGGCCGGGGCAACGGCGGTGGCAGAGGGGGATGCTGCAGGTGGTGCCGAGAGGGCGGTTTCGTCAAGGCCAGCGGAGGGCGTGCACGCTCCCAGGATCGTGGCAAGGGCGACGAACCAGGCCAGGAAGCGGTAGCGGGCTCCGGTCATGATGGGTCAATTTTAGCCCCGGCGCCCGCGGTTTTGCCCTTTAGAATGCGTAGCGGATCCGGCAATAGGGCGCGATGTCCCCGATGAGGGCGGTGAGCTGCCGGACGTAGCGGCCTTTTGTTCCCGAGCGGTAGCGGACGTTGGCGAAGCCGTTGGAGGAGACTTTGGATTCCTGGAGGTCGGGCCGCCACAGCACGTTCTCGGCCTGGGGATGCCATCCCAGGTTCACCTCGTGCAGGCGCTCATTGTGGGTCAGGAAGATGACTTCGGCGGCGAGCTGGGCCTTTGCCGCCGGGGTGAGCGTGGCGTCCAGCTGCCGCAGCAGCTCCTCCCAGTCCGTCAGCCACGTGTCGGTGATGATGACAGGGGAGAAGTTGACGTGGACTTCGTACCCGGCTGCGACGAAGTCGTTGATCGCTGCCATGCGGTCAGCCACGGGGGAGGTGCGGACGTCAATGGATCTGGCCAGGTCAGCGGGCATCAGCGAGAACCGGATCCTGGTGTGGCCGCCGTGGTCCCAGCCGAGCATCGCCGGGTTGACGTACTTGGTGGCGAAGGACAGTTTCGCGGTCGGCAGGTCCCGGAAGAGGGTCACAAGGTCCTCCACGTTGTCGCTGATGAGGGCGTCAACGGAGCAGTCGCTGTTCTCCCCGATGTCATACACCCACAGTTCCGGGTCGCACTGGTTGGGCTCCAGCTTGATGCCCTGCCGGGTGGCGTGGCGCTCGAGCGCCCCGGCGATCTGGTCGATGTTGGCGAACACCGTAACCGGGTTGCTGTAGCCCTTGTGCCGCGGCACGTAGCAGTAGGCGCAGGCCATGGCGCAGCCGTTCGCGGTCGAAGGTGCGATGAAGTCGGCGGACCTGCCGTTCGGCTTGACGGTCAGTGCCTTCTTCACGCCCAGGACCAGCGATTCCGTCTTGATCCGGGACCACCGCGGCACGTTCGTTTCGTCACCGTGCACCTCGGGGATGTTCCAGTGGTTCTGGACCGGAACGACGTCGGCGTCCGGCCAGCGCGCGATGATCTCCTTGCCCCGCGGAAGGTCCAGGGCCGCCGGCTGCGCGTAGATGCGCCGGATCTGCAACAGCCGGTGGAAGTCCATTCCTCCATTCTCTCCGGCCCGCATGCGGACGGCGGGCGATTAAGCCGAGGGCATCGGCTCCGGTCACGCACCCGTGGTGCGGACGGTAGACTTGGGAGGGCCGTTCTGGCGGCCGTTGCCGCCCCCGCCCGCCACCGATGTTCCGGGGCCGCGGCTTATCCCTGCTGTGAAAGGCCTTACCTGCTGTGATTACCGTCCAGGACCTCGAACTGCGCGCCGGCGCCCGGCTCCTCATGGACCAGGTGAGTTTCCGCATCGACAAGGGTGACAAGATTGGCCTGGTGGGCCGCAACGGTGCCGGCAAGACGACCCTGACCCGTGTGTTGGCCGGGGAAGGCCTGCCCGCCGCCGGCAAAGTCACGCGCAGCGGTGAAATCGGCTACCTTCCGCAGGATCCCCGGACGCCGGATATGGAGCAGCTGGCACGCGACCGGATCCTGTCCGCACGGGGCCTGGACGTCGTCGTCGGTAAACTCAAGAAGGCGCAGGCGGACATGGCAAGCGAGGACGCCGAAGTCCAGCGCAAGGCCATGGGCCGGTACGACCGGCTGGAGGCGGAGTTCCTGTCGGGCGGCGGCTACGCGGCGGAGGCCGAAGCGGCAGCCATCTCCTCGAACCTCGCCCTTCCCGAGCGGATCCTGAACCAGCCCCTGAAGACGCTCTCCGGCGGTCAACGCCGCCGTGTTGAACTGGCGCGCATCCTGTACTCGGGTGCCGAAACCATGCTGCTCGACGAACCGACCAACCACCTGGACGCCGACTCCATCTCCTGGCTCCGGGACTTCCTGAAGAACCACCAGGGCGGCCTGATCGTCATCAGCCACGACGTGGAGCTGCTTGAAGCCACCGTCAACAAGGTCTACCACCTGGACGCCAACCGGGCGCAGATCGACTTCTACAACATGGGCTGGAAGCGGTACCTGCAGCAGCGCGAAACCGACGAGCGGGCCCGCAAGCGGGAACGGGCCAACGCCGAAAAGAAAGCCCAGGTCCTCATGGACCAGGCCAACAAAATGCGCGCGAAGGCCACTAAGGCCGTGGCCGCCCAGAACATGGCCAAGCGCGCGGAACGGCTGCTCAGCGGGCTGGAAGCCGTCCGTGAGCAGGACCGCGTGGCAGCGCTGCGGTTCCCCGAGCCGTCACCCTGCGGCAGGACGCCGCTCACCGCCGAAGGCCTGAGCAAGTCCTACGGCTCCCTGGAAATCTTCACCGACGTCGACCTCGCCATCGACCGCGGCTCCAAGGTTGTCATCCTGGGCCTCAACGGCGCCGGAAAGACGACGCTGCTGCGGATGCTCGCCGGAGTGGACCAGCCGGATACCGGGGACATCGTTCCCGGCCACGGCCTCAAAGTGGGCTACTACGCCCAGGAGCATGAAACCCTGGACCACGACCGGACAGTCCTGGAAAACATGCGCTCGGCGGCACCGGACATGAAGGACGCCGAGGTCCGCGGCATCCTGGGCTCCTTCCTGTTCTCCGGCGACGACGTGGACAAGCCCGCGGGCGTGCTCTCCGGCGGCGAGAAAACCCGGTTGGCCCTGGCCACCATTGTGGCCTCCAGCGCCAACGTCCTGCTTCTGGACGAGCCAACCAACAACCTCGACCCCGCCAGCCGCGCCGAAATCCTGGGCGCCCTCCGCAACTACACCGGCGCCGTCGTCCTGGTCAGCCACGATGAAGGCGCCGTTGAGGCCCTCAACCCCGAACGCGTGGTGCTGCTGCCGGACGGCGTCGAGGACCTGTGGAACGAGGACTACCTGGACCTGATCACGCTCGCCTAGGCGCTCTCGGCTGGTCGCCTTGGGTCAGCGGACGGGCATTTCCTCCGCGTTCGTGATCCTGCGGAGGTCGAGGTACGTGATGCTGAACATTGAGTAGTGGTCGCCGGCCCCTGCCCAGAGCAGCTCCTGGGACTGGAGGGACGCGTCCAGAAGGGTTCGGATCCGTTTCGGATGGCCCACCGGAGCCACGCCGCCTACTTTCTGCCCGGTGTGCTTGAGGACGAAGTCGGGGGAGGCGCGACGGATCCGGCCGTCGCCCAGATGCTCCGCCACCAGAGCGGTATCGACCCGCGCCGCGCCGCTGGCCAGGATAAGTAAAGGCTCTCCGCTGAGGTCGAAGATGAGGCTGTTGGTGATCGCCGCGACATCGCATCCCAGGGCTTCGGCTGCCGCGACCGCCGTGGGCACCCCCGAGGGAAAGGTGCGCACCGTGTCCCCGGCCCCGCAGGCGAGCAGGGCCGAGCGGACCCGGGCGACCGGGCCGTCGTCGTACTCTGCCATGTCCTAGTACCCCTGCGCGTCGAGGAGGGCGTCTTCCTCTTCTTCGGACGTCGCCTTCTTCCGCTTCTTCGGCGGGGACGGACGACGGCGGTTGGAGACGGCGGCGTGGACGGTGCCTACGGGCAGATCCGCATCGTCCTCGGCATCAATCGCAGCGTTCCGCGCCTGCTGCCGGGCGGCGTAGCCGAACCCCACAAACATCAGGATGCCGAACGCGAACCACTGCAGCGAGTAGGAGAGGTGGGTGCCCTCCTCGGTAGACGGCTTCGGGAACGCCGCGGGCATGTCCGCGGCGGGCGGGGTTTCGGACGCCAGCTGCCCGTAGGCGCCGGTGAGCAGGGGATAGCCGAGCTGGCCGGCATAGGCCGCGAGGTCGATGGACGCCAGCTGGCCCTCGGGTGCCCCGCGCTGCAGGGCCGGTTCCGGATGCTTCAGGCGGACGACGGCGGTCACCTCACCGGCGGGCGGCGCGGGGATCGAGTCGGGACTGCCGGGATTCTTGTTGCCGATGGGCAGCCAGCCCCGGTCAATGACCACGGTTTCACCGGAGTTGAGCCGGAACGGGACCACCACCTCGTAGCCCGGCTGGCCGTTGAGGGGCCGGTTCCGGACCACACGCTGGCCAGCGGCGTCGTAAATTCCCGTCAGCTCCACCTGGGTCCATTCCTTTGCCGGGTCCAGGTGCAGGAACTGGTCGCGCGCTTCGGCGAAAGGAATGGGGTCGGCTGAGTAGTTGGTGACCACGCGGTTGATTTCGGCGAGTGTTTCCGCCCGGCGGTCCATCTGCCAGCGGCCCAGGAACACGCAGGCCGTGGCAAAGATGGCGGCCAGCAGGAGATAGCCCAGCCACTTGCTGGAGAAGAGGAACCGGTACATTCAGCTGTCCTGCTCCAAGGACCCGTCCTGCGGGCCGGCCTGCAGCGGCAGTGTTTCCTTCCACAGGCCGCGGGTCTGCAGGTAGTCCTCCAGCCACTCGCGGTGCTCGGCGCACGCCAGCCAGATCTTGCGCCGTTCGGGGGTGTGGATTTTCGGGTTGTTCCAGAGCAGCTGCCAGGACGCGCCTGCCCGGCAGGCCTTCCGGGAACAAAGGGCATCCGGGTCGCCCATGGCGGGATCAGTTCCTGCCGCGATGTCGAAGATGCTCATGGTGCTTGCCGTTCTTCCCCTGGTCCGGTGTCGTCGTCGATAATCAGCTCGCCCTGCAGCACATCGTTGCCCGGGTCCGCGTCGGCCGGGCGCCCGGGACCCTCCAGCTCGGCCAGCGGCGCGGAATCCAGCAGGGCGTCGCTGTGGCCTTCGGCTTTGTCGTTGCCGTTGGCGATCACCACCGCTATCCACGGGAGGAAGACCGCCCCGGCAACGGCGATGATCTTGAACCAGCCGTCCACCACAAAGATCAGGATGAGGCACACCATGCGGATGCCCATGGCCAGCGCATACTTGACCATGCGCTTACGCATGTCCTCGGAATGGGCTTCCGCGGCATCCGTAATGCTGTGGACTTCCGAATCGCCGGAGAACCGCCCGGGTTCTCCAGACGCGGTCCGTCCTGCATGGTTTTCGAGGGTCACGGTGGTTTATCACGCTCCAAAGGCTTGCCTCAATTCTCTCACCAACGGTTGTGCCGCCCAAACCCGCAGCGGGCGGGAGGCTAAGATCGGATGCAGTCCCAACACACCTTTGCTACCGCGGCGCAGCGTGCCGCAGAATCCCGGAGCCACCCTATGACTGAAGCAGTGTCCGCACCCCGCAGCGTCCTGATCACCGGCGGCAACCGCGGCATCGGCCTCGCAATCGCCGAAGCATTCCTCGCCAACGGGGACAAGGTCGCCGTCACGTTCCGCAGCGAATCACAGCTGCCGGAGGGCATCCTGGGCGTCAAGGCGGACGTGACTGACGAGGCCTCCGTCGATGCGGCCTTCAAGGAAGTCGAAGCCGCCCACGGACCCGTGGAGGTCCTGGTGGCCAACGCCGGCATCACGAAGGACACGCTGCTGCTGCGCATGAGTGAGGACGACTTTACGTCGGTCATCGACACCAACCTCACCGGAGCGTTCCGGGTCATCAAGCGCGCTTCCAAAGGCATGATCCGCCTCCGCAAGGGGCGGGTTGTCCTCATCTCGTCAGTGTCGGGGCTGTACGGCGCGCCGGGCCAGATCAACTACTCCGCCTCGAAGGCGGGCCTGGTGGGCATCGCCCGTTCGCTCACCCGCGAACTCGGCTCGCGCGGCATCACCGCCAATGTTGTGGCTCCGGGCTTCATCAACACGGACATGACCGCCGAGCTTCCGGAAGCCACCCAGAAGGACTACCTGGCCAGCATCCCCGCCGGCCGCTTCGCCGAGGCATCGGAAGTGGCCAACGTGGTCCGCTGGATCTCCAGCGATGAGGCAGCGTACATCTCCGGCGCCGTGATCCCCGTCGACGGCGGCCTGGGCATGGGGCACTGACCCACCCGCATCCTGACACCTGCACCGCACTAGCCCCGCCGTCCATCTTTGTCGGACCCGGACAAGGGAATCGGTCGGGCCCGCTGGCATGATGGACTGCAGACCTCTAGCGATTTAGACGTTTCGAACAAAAGGAGCCCGCATGGGACTGCTGGACAACAAGACCGCGATTGTCACCGGATCATCGCGCGGTATCGGTGCCGACGTAGCGAAAATCCTCGCCGGTGAGGGGGCCGCCGTCGTCGTCAACTACCGCCAGAAGGCGCCCCGCGCCAATAAGGTGGTCCAGGGCATCGAGGCTGCCGGCGGCCGTGCCGTGGCGGTCGGCGCAGACCTCACCAGCCAGGAAGGCGTCCAGGCCCTGGCCTCCGCCGCGATGGAGAACTTCGGTTCGCTCGACATCCTGGTCCTCAACGCTTCCGGCGGGATGGAGACCGGCCTGGGCGAGGACTACGCCCTGCGCCTGAACCGCGACGCGCAGATCAACATGCTCAACGCCGCGGTGCCGCTGATGAAGGAAGGCTCCCGGGTGGTGTTCGTCACCAGCCACCAGGCACACTTCATCAACACGGTGCCGACCATGCCTGCCTACGAACCGGTGGCGCGCAGCAAGCGTGCCGGCGAGGACGCACTGCGCGAACTGATTCCCAGCCTCGCGGAAAAGGGCATCACCCTGGTTGTTGTGTCCGGGGACATGATCGAAGGCACCGTGACCGCCACGCTGCTCGACCGCTCCACCCCGGGCGCCATCGAGGCGCGCCGGGCTGAAGCCGGAAAGCTGTTCTCCGTCGAGGAGTTCGCGCAGGTGGTGGCCGGAATGGTGACCGCCGACGTCGAATCCGGCCACACCGAGTACGCCGGCGGCGCCGACTACTTTGGCAAGGGCGCACAGTAGCCCGCCACCAAGGGTTGCCTTTAAAAGGGGGGGGTGCCCGGTGCAGACCGCACCGGGCACCCCCCCTTTACTGTTTCCGGCTGCTCAGACCCCAGCGATGTGCCGGACAGCGTCCAGGTAGGGCATGTTGACGGCGGCATCGGCAACGGCGCGCACTGCGGGCTTTGCATTGAATGCCACGCCGATGCCCGCGGCGCCCAGCATGTCAAGGTCGTTGGCGCCGTCGCCCACGGCCACGGTGTGCTCAAGCGCGATGCCTTCCGCGGCGGACCATTCGCGCAGGTACTTCTCTTTTGCGGCGCGGTCAACAACTGCGCCGAGCACCTTTCCGGTCAGGGCGCCGTCAACGATCTCCAGTTCGTTGGCCTGCCAGTAGTCCAGCCCCAGTTCAGCGGCGATGGGTTCCAGGATCTGGTTGAAGCCGCCGGAAACCACAGCCACCACATGCCCGGCCGCCTTGAACGCCGCCACCAGCTCGGCGGCCCCTTCGCTGAGCTTCACTTCCCGGCGGACGGAATGGACGACGTCGGCCGGCAGCCCGGCGAGCACCGCCACCCTGGCGTGCAGGCTCTGGGTAAAGTCCAGCTCGCCGCGCATGGCAGCCTCGGTAACGGCAGCGACTTCGTCACGCTTGCCGGCGTACGCCGCCAGGAGTTCGATGACTTCCTGCTGGATCAGGGTGGAATCGACGTCCATGATGAGGAGCTTGCGCCCGGCCGAACGCAGCCCGGCGGGAACCAGCGCGGTGTCCTGGCCGGGTAGCGGGGGGGGGGGGGGGGGGGGGGGGGGGGGGGGGGGGGGGGGGGGGGGGGGGGGGGGGGGGGGGGGGGGGGGGGGGGGGGGGGGGGGGGGGGGGG
>NZ_BAAHNO010000017.1:0-55599 GCF_054656615.1 Arthrobacter sp. AD-310
CGGCTGCGGCGGGAGGAACGGCGCGGGCAGCGGGGCATGCGCCGTTGGCTTGCCGGTGTTGCGGCCGCTGCTGCGGTCGCCCTGGGCGGCGTCGGAGTGGGAGCCTACATCGCCGACCAGAACGATCCACTGAACCAGGTGGTCCGGGCCGGCGACCTTCGTGAAGCATCCGTGGATGTATCGGGCGGCGGCACCGCCACCCTCCTCATCTCGCCGTCCGAAGACGCCGCGGTGGTGAAGATGAACGGCGTGCCCGCCCCGCCCGAAGGGAAGGTCTACCAGATGTGGCTGATCCCCAAGGATGGTTCCGCACCTGTCTCCCAGGGATTGATGGACGAGAAGGCACTGTCCAGGCCGGCAGTAGTGCAGGGCATCTCGTCCGCCGCCGCCTTGGGCATTACCGTTGAGCCGGCGGGCGGATCCCAGTCCCCCACACTGCCCACCGTCGCCGCCGCGCAGCTCGGCGCCTAGCCGTCGACCACGCGCAGCAAGAACGCCCCGGTGCCCTCCTCCACGGAGGGCACCGGGGCGTTTTAGGTATCAGCGCAGCCGCTAGAACCCTGCGATGGTTCCGGGGCCGTTGACTGCCACCACGTGGAATGCCTCGGCGCTTCTGCCGTCAGGGAGCCCTGCCCGTGCGGCGTTGGCGTGCATGCCGCGGCGGACCGTGGCTTCCATGGCCTCAACGTCCGGGTGCTGGCTGACGTGGACGTGGATCGCCGCGAGTTTGGCGTCCACCTGGTCCGTGACGTCCACGAAGTGGTTTTCGCGCTCCTCGGGTCCGGCGTAAAACCAGAGCCAAGGTAGCTTGTAGGCCTCCAGCCCGGCCTCCGCAAGCTCCGGGTAGGCGAACGGGTTCTCCACCGCAGGGTAGACGGCGCGGGTCACGGCTTCTCCCACGGCAAGGTGGTCCGGGTGGCTTTTTTGGATGCGCAGCCAGTTCCGCTCCGGGTGCATGGACAGCACGACGTCGGGGCGGACCTGGCGGATCAGCCGCACCACGCCTTTCATCACCTCGTGCGAGGGTTCGAGGTACCCGTCGCGTTCGTGGAGATAGTGGATGTCGCCGACGCCCACCAGGGCAGCGGCGCGGCGCTGCTCAGCGTCACGCATGGCGATGATGTCTGCGCGGTGCGCCGGGTCGAAGCCCCCGGCGTCGCCGTCGGTCATGATGCAGTAGCTGACCTGGACCCCCGCTGCCGTCCAGGCGGCAATGGTGCCGGCGGCGCCAAAGTCGATGTCGTCCGGATGGGCCGCAAAACAGAGCACCCGCTCAATCCGGTGTTTGTCCGGGTTGAACGGGCTCTGTGCCTGCGCGTTGTAGGCGGTCAAGAGAATCAGCCTTTTCGCTTCTTGATCTCCGCGGTGGCCTGCGGCAGGACGTCAAAAACGTCTCCGATGATGCCGAAGTCGGCGATTTCAAAGACCGGCGACTCAGCGTCCTTGTTGACGGCAACGATGACCTTGGAGGTCTGCATGCCTGCCTTCTGCTGGATGGCCCCGGAGATGCCGGCGGAGATGTACAGCTGCGGGGACACCGTCTTGCCCGTCTGGCCCACCTGGGCGTCGTGGCTGATCCAGCCGGCGTCGGTGGCGGCGCGCGAGGCGCCCACCGCTGCACCGAGGGCGTCGGCAAGCTCTTCCACGGGACCGAAGTCACCGTCCATGCCCCGTCCGCCGGCCACTACGATGCGGGCGTCGGTCAGGTCCGGCCGTCCGCTGGCGACCTTCTGCTCGCGGGCGGTGATGCGTGCCGCGGCTGCGGTGGCGTCCGCCGGCACTTCGACGGTGGCGGTTTCAGGAGCAGACGGCGCTGCCGCGGGTTCCGGGTTGACGTTGTTGGCCTTCAGGGTCACAACGGATACCGCCGTCTTCGCCTTGCAGGACGTGGTGTAGGAGCCGGCGAGGACAGATTTGTGCGCCGTTCCGTCCGCGTCCACGCCCACGGCGTCGGTGATGACGCCGGCGTTCAGGCGGATCCCGGCACGGGCCGCGATTTCCTTGCCCTCGGGCGAGTTGTCCAGCAGCACAATGCCGGCGCCCGCCGATTCAGCGGCTGCGGCGACGAAGGCGGCCTTGGGGGCGACCAGGAAGTCGTTGAGGTCCTGGGCCGACGGGCGGAGGACAGCGCCCACCCCGTATTCGGCGAAGGAGGCTGCGACGGCGTCGGAGACGTCGCCGTTGACGGCTACCACGCTCTCGCCCAGGGAACGGGCCAGTGTCAGCAGCTCCAGGCTGCTCTTCTTCAGTGCAGCGCCGGGGTTGTCCAGGAATACGAGTACTTTTGCCATGTTTGTGATCCCTCTTAGAGCAGCTTCTGGGCGGCCAGGAAGTCAACCAGCTTGATGCCGGCGTCGCCTTCGTCGGTGATGATGGTGCCTGCCGTGCGCGGGGGCCGTTCTTCGGCGCTGACGACGCTGGTCCACGATCCCGCGTGCCCGACCTGGGCGGGTTCCACGCCGATGTCGGCCAGGGACAGCGTGGTGATGCTCTTGCGCTTGGCCGCGATGATGCCCTTGAAGTTGGGGTAGCGGGGCTCGTTGATCTGGTCGGTCACGGACACGACGGCCGGCAGCGGGGCTTCGACAGTCTCGGAGGATGTGTCGGCGTCGCGCCGGGCGGTGAGGCGGCCGCCGCTGACCTCGAGGGAGGACGCGAAGGTGACCTGGGGCAGGCCCAGCCGTTCAGCCAGCTGGGCCGGAACGAGGGAGGTTTCGCCGTCAGTGGAGGCCATGCCGGTGATGACCAGGTCGACCCCGCCGAGGTAGCGAACTGCGGCAGCGAGCGCCAGGGAGGTGGCGGCGGCGTCGGAGCCGGCCAGGGCGTCGTCGGTGACGTGGACGCCTTCGGTGGCGCCCATCTGAAGGGTCTTCTTGATCGCGTTGACCGCGCCGGAAGGACCCATGCTCAGGGCGATGACCTGGTTCCCGGCCTTGCTGCCGCCGCGGGCCTCGGCCAGCTGCAGCGCGGCCTCGAGGGCGTATTCGTCGAGCTCGGACAGGATGCTCTCATCGCGGTCGACGGTGTTGCCCTCCCCGTTGAGGTGGCGGTCGAACTGGGCGTCCGGTACATGCTTGACCAGGACGACAATCTTCAATGTATCTTCCACTGTATTGACAGCAGCCTTCCATGCTTAGGGACAGCCAGCCGGGTGAGGTCGTGGCCGTGGGATGCCCGGCATACGGGTAGCTCCTAGCTAACCACATCGGGCTTGCCATGTGACGCCCCGTATGACGTCCCGTTAACGCCCGTGTCGGCATGCCCCGTGCAGGAACAAACGACGGCGGCGTCCCCGCCTGAGGTGGGGACACCGCCGTCGTGCTCTGCCTTGTTCCCGGGGACGCGGCGCCTAGCTTGCCGCGGTTCCGAGGGTGACGTCGAACGTCTGTTCCTGGCCGTTGCGCAGGACCGTTATCTTGACCTTGGAACCTGCGGGCTGTTCCCGTACAGCGGCCGTCAGCTGGTCAGGTTCGCCGATGGCGAGGTCGTTGAACCTGGTCACCACGTCGCCCACCTTGATACCAGCCTTCGCGGCGGCTGAATCAGGTTCGACGCTGGCAACGTCGGCGCCCACGGAGAACTCCGACGACGTGCTGGAAGCACCCTTGCGCTTAACGCTCACGCCCAGCTGCCCATGGGACGCCTTGCCGGTGTCGATGATCTCCTGGGCGACGCGCTTGGCGTGGTTGATCGGGATGCTGAAGCCGACGCCGATGTTCCCGCTGGTGGTCGAGGCACTGGAGCCCGCCGAGGCGATGGCTACGTTGACGCCGATGACCTCCCCGGCGCTGTTGACCAGGGCGCCGCCGGAGTTGCCCGGGTTGATGGCTGCATCGGTCTGGATGACGTTAATGGAGATGGAGCCCTTTTCGGTGCTTTGCTGGCTCTGTCCGCCATTCGGGGGTGCGAACTGGAAGCCCTCCCCGTTGTCCTCGGAGTTGTCGCCGTCTTCCGGGGCTGCCGACGACGCCACGCTGATGGTCCTGTTAAGCGTGGACACGATGCCGTCGGTCACCGTTCCGGTGAGGCCCAGCGGGGAGCCGATGGCGATGGCCGTGTCGCCCACATTCAGCTTCCCCGAGTCGCCGAAGGTGGCCGGCGTGAGCCCTGACCCGGCGTCGACCTTGATGACGGCAAGATCGGAGAGCGGATCGGTGCCCACGAGCTTGGCGCTGACCACCCGGCCGTCGCTGGTGCGGACCTCGAGGGAGGCATTCGCTGTCTGGCCGTCCAGCGTCACGACGTGCGTGTTGGTGAGGATGTGCCCCTCTTTGTCGAGCACGATGCCGGAGCCGGTACCGCCCGCGCTGCCGCTGCTTGCGCTGATGGTCACCACACTCGGGGAGGCCTTGACCGCAGCTGCGGTGATTTCGTTGACGGAGTCCTGGTTGTTGACGATAACCGTTCCGGGCTGGCTGTTGGTGACCGTTCCTGCCGCCTGGCCGCTGTTGCCGAACAGCTCACCCGAACCGACTGTTGCCACGCCACCGCCGACCAGGCCGGCGGCGAGGATGCTGGCGATGAGGGTACCGACGCCGAAGCTGGCCTTCCGCCGGGGTGCGTCCTTGGGATTCGGAGCCATTCCCACGGCTCCCCCGTGAGGCGCGTGGGCGCCTTCCTGCTGCTGGCCGTGCTGCTGGTAGCTGTGCGCGTTGTGCTGCGGATACTGCTGCGTGTGCTGCTGGGGGTAGCCCGACTGGCCGTAAAACGGCTGGCGCTGCGGATAGACCGGGCGGGGTGCCCCGGGGAGTTCCTGCGTGGGGTTTCCGTTCGCGCCGCTGTCCGCACGCCGAGCCTCCGCGGTGTCCTCCCCCTGCGGGGCGGAGGGCTGCTGCCAGGGATTCTGGCGGCCGGGGCGTTCGCCCTCGGGAGCCGGTCCGGGAGTTTGGTTCTCAGTCATGGGACTTCCTTTCATCCTCGTCTGACATTAACTATCCCCTTCCCGGCTGGAACAACCTGGGATGTTTGCTGTGAGCTTCCTGATCGCCTTCCCCGCTCCCTCCGGAGGGTGCGGGAACGTTTCGCTGGTGGCATATTCACCTCAATGGACGGCCTGTGGGGTGCACCATAGAATCAAGATGAATTGCCACAGCGACCTGCGGCTTCACACCAAGCGTGGGGGCGCTGCTGGATTCTGAGACGACTGATTCGTCCCGAATCGGTGTCAGGCGTGTTGAAGGGTTGCCATGCGGTCAAAGTTCAAACATATCCTCGCCGTGATCGGCCTGACCGGCCTGCTCGCGGCTCCTGCCGGCGCCGCCTGGGCTGAACCGCCGGTGACACTGGATCCCGTGACGAAGATCGTCGACAATGCCGCCGTGCTGGGCGGTGACAAGGGCGAAGTCGAGGCCGCCATCAAGAAGCTCGGCACCGATCACGCGACCGTACTGCACTTCGTCACGGTAAAGCGGTTCGAAGACCCGGCTGACCGCGAAGCATGGACCGACGCGGTAGCCGAAAAGGCCGGATTGGGACCGAACGCCGTTATTTTCGCAGTTGCCACCGAGACCAGGCAGTACACCCTGAACAAGGGTGGCACCAAGCTCACCCAGGAGCAGATCGACAACATCAAGAGCACCGCCATTGGGCCGCAGTTGAGCGATGGCAACTATGCACAGGCAGCCATCAACGCCGCAGAAGCCGTCGGTGACGCCGCGGATGGCGGCAGCGGCAAGCTGTCATCCGGTGACGGCGCCGGGACCGCTGTTCTCGTCGGCACCGGTGTTGTGGCCGCCGGCGGCGCAGGCGCCTACCTCTACTTCCGCAACAAGCGCAAGAAGGCGGCCGGCCAGCCATCGTCCGCGGGCTACGGTCCGCAGGGTGCTGCCGGGGTTGATCCGCTGGCGTCGCTGAGCATCGAGGAACTGCGGCGCAAGAGCGGATCCCTGCTCATCGAGGCCGACGACGCCATCAAGTCCAGCGAACAGGAACTGATGTTCGCCCAGGCACAGTACGGCGACTCCGCGGTCGGCAACTTCACCAGGGCGCTCGACGAAGCCAAAGCCCACATGACGGAGTCGTTCAAGCTGCAGCAGCAGCTCGACGACCACATTCCCGACACCGAAGAGCAGCAGCGGACCTGGCTGGGCGAGATCATTCGCCGGTCCGAAGCCGCCCTGGCCTCCCTGCAGGAGCAGAAAGCGGACTTCGACTCGCTGCGGGAGCTTGAAAAGAACGCCCCGCAGGCACTGGCCACCGTCAATGAGGGAGCCCGCAAGGCCGATGCCAAAATCGCCAGCGCCGAAGAGTCGCTGGAAACACTTCGCTCCAAGTACGCCGAAAGCGCCCTGGCGCAGGTTTCGGACAACATCCTGCAGGCCAAGGAGCGCCTGGCCTTCGTGCAGAATGCCACCGCTACCGCCCGGCAGAAACTCGGCGAGGGCGAAGGCAGCCTGGCCGCCGTCGCCGTCCGCGCGGCCGAGGAAAGCCTCCACCAGACCAACGTCCTCCTGGATGCCATCGCCAAGGTTTCATCCAACCTGGACGAGGCGCGGAACAACCTGGAGGCCGCCGTCGTGGACACCTCACAGGACCTCGCCCAGGCACGGGCGATGATCCAGTCAGGGGCGCACCCCGAACTTGCCGGGCCCGTCGCCGGCGTGGAGTCCGCCCTGGCCCAGGTGAAGTCGGAAATCCAGGCCGGGAAGATCGACCCCATCGCCACGCTGCAGCGCGTTGAGACCGCACACCAGTCCCTGGACCAGGCCCTGACCGGCATCCGGGACCAGCAGGAGCAGTCCCGCCGTGCGCAGGCGTCCCTCCAGCAGACCATCATGTCCGCGCAGGCGCAGATCAGTGCCACCTCCGACTACATCACCGCGCGGCGCGGCGGGGTGGGAACCGAAGCGCGCACCCGCTTGGCGGAATCGCAGCGAAACCTGGACTATGCGCTGTCCATCTCGCGGACCGATCCTGTTACCGCCCTGACCTACGCCCAGCAGGCCCACGCGCTGGCCGCGCAGGCAGCGCAGCTGGCCCAGGCAGACGTGGACCACTTCGGCGGCTACGCGAACCAGGGTTATGGCCGTGGCGGCATGTTCGGCGGCGGCGGGGGCGGCGGACTCGGCGGCGCCATCCTCGGCGGCATCCTCATCAACTCCATCCTCAACGGTGGAGGCCACGCAGGCTGGGGCGGCGGCCACAGCGACGGCGGCGGTTGGGGTGGCGGCGACTTCGGCGGCGGTGACTTTGGCGGCTGGGGCGGCGACTCCGGCGGCGGAGGCGACTTCTAGCACCAGCAGGACTTGGCGCCCTGCGGAACGCGCTGCGGGGCGCCCGGAAGCAGTACCCACTGTTCACGGTTCAGTGGTCACCAGAGAGCAGGACGAAAGGTAACACCATGGTTAAGCAGTCCATTTTCGGCCGTATCGCACAGCTGGCAAAGGCGAACATCAACTCCTTGCTGGACAACGCTGAGGATCCGCAGAAGATGCTGGACCAGATGGTCCGGGACTACACCAACAACATCGCCGAGGCAGAGTCCGCAGTCGCACAAACCATCGGCAACCTCCGCATGCTCGAGGACGACTACAACGAGGACGTCAAGAACGCGCGCGACTGGGGCAACAAGGCCCTGGCCGCCTCCCGGAAGGCCGACGAATTCCGCGCTGCCGGCGACGTTGTCGACGCTGAGAAGTTCGACAACCTCGCCAAGGTGGCGCTCCAGCGCCAGATGGCCGCTGAGAACGAGGCAAAGGGAGCCGAACCGAGCATCGCGTCCCAGCGCGAAGTGGTGGAGAAACTGAAGAGCGGCCTGGACCAGATGAAGGGCAAGCTCAACCAGCTGACCAGCAAGCGCAACGAACTGGTGGCCCGCTCCAAGACGGCCGCGGCCCAGTCCCAGGTCCACGATGCGATCAAGAGCATCGACATCATGGATCCCACCAGCGAGGTGGGCCGGTTCGAAGAGAAGATCCGCCGCGAGGAAGCCAAGGTCCGCGGCCAGCAGGAACTGGCAGCGTCAAGCCTGGACGCGCAGTTCAACCAGCTTGAGGACCTGGGCGAGCAGGTGGAGATCGAAGCCCGCCTGGCCGCCCTGAAGTCGGGAGGAGCGAAGCCAGCCATCGGCGCCGGCTCCGACTCCGGCTCAGCAGCCTCCGCCTCCACCGTGGACGAGGCGGACTTCGACAAGCTCTAGGCCTTACGGGGACGCACTCCCCCGGCTGCCGGGAAGGGCCAGGACAAGTCCTGGCCCTTCCCTTGCCGCCAGTGTGTAGCGTGGGGGCATGGCTGCTTCCGTTGAGACGTCCCTGGTCTGGCTCCGAGACGATCTTCGCCTGGACGACAATCCGGCGCTGTCCGGGGCTGCGCGGCTGGGCCTGCCCATGACGGTCGTCTACATCCTCGACGAGGAGTCACAGGGCGTCCGGCCACTCGGGGGTGCCACCCGGTGGTGGCTGCACCATTCCCTCACGGCACTGTCCGCGGAACTCGAGGCCAAGGGCTCGCGCCTGGTACTGCGGAGGGGGCCGGCAGCAGGAACAATCCAAAAGCTCGCAACCCGGACCAAGGCCTCCCACATCCTGTGGAACCGGCGCTACAGCCAGCCCGAGCGGAGCATCGACGCCGGCATTGAGGAATGGGCAGCTGCCAATGGCATCAAAGCTTCCAGCTTCCAGGCGAACCTCCTCTTCGAGCCGTGGACCATCCGCACCGGAGCCGGCGGACCCTACAAGGTCTACTCTCCCTTCTGGCGGGCGTGCATGGCGTCGCACGACATCCGCGACCCACTGGACGCGCCGAACGGGCTGCCTGAACCTGCCCCTTCAGGCCGCGGTTTGCCGGGCAGCGACAGTCTCGCCAGCTGGAAGCTGCTTCCGTCAACTCCCGACTGGAGTGGCGGGCTGGCAGCCACCTGGGAGCCCGGCGAGACAGGTGCGGTCCGCCGCCTCGATGATTTCCTGGACGGACCCATCGAGGAGTACGGGACAGGCAGGAACGTCCCGGGCAGCGAAGGAACAAGCAGGCTGTCACCGCACCTGCGGTTCGGCGAAGTCAGCCCCTTCCGCGTGTGGCGCGAGATCAGGCGCCGGCACCCCAGCAAGGTACCCTCCGACGTCGGAATCTTCCGTTCCGAGCTGGGCTGGCGCGAGTTCAACTGGCACCTGCTGTACCACAACCCGGATCTGGCCACCCGGAACTTCCGGCCGGCCTTCGACAACTTCCAGTGGGAATCGCTTGGCAGGACGGAACTCGCCGCCTGGCAGCAGGGGAACACCGGCTACCCGCTGGTGGACGCCGGCATGCGGCAGCTCTGGCAGACCGGCTGGATGCACAACCGGGTGCGGATGGCAGCCGCGTCCTTCCTGGTCAAAAACCTCCTGGCGGACTGGCGTGTTGGCGAAGAATGGTTCTGGGACACGCTGGTGGACGCTGATGCCGCCAACAATCCCGTCAACTGGCAGTGGGTGGCCGGCTCCGGCGCGGACGCCTCACCGTACTACCGGATCTTCAATCCCGTGACGCAGAGCAAGAAGTTCGACCCCTCCGGCGCCTACCTGCGGAAGTTCATTCCCGAACTGAAAAGCCTCGACGACAAAGCCATCCACGAGCCGTGGAAAGCGGAGGTGCCGGACTACCCGGAGCCGCTTGTTGGTTTGCCCGAATCCCGGGAGCGCGCCCTGGAGACTTACGCGAAGATCAAGGAGGGGTCAGACGGCTAGCGGCTGACCTTGCCCATCAGCGAGGCGATCGGCCGCAGGAAGATCGGGCGGGCCAGGAACCAGGCCGCGACCATCACCGCGACCGAGGCCAGGAAGACCCAGAAACCGAACCAGCCGTCGTCGTCGCGGACACCGTACATGTGGTTAAGGTTCCGCAGCGCGCCCGTGGCCAGGACCAGGAAGACGTGGACCACGATGAAGGCGACGAAGTAGATCATCACGGGGAAGTGGACGGCGCGCGCCCACTCGATCGGGAATGCCTTGTTGAGCCCGGCCGCCTTCTTCGGCCAGGCCGAGGACATCCGCAGGCCGGTGATGAAGGACAGCGGGGCGGCGATAAAGACCGTGACGAAGTAGGTGAGCAGCTGGAGGGCGTTGTAGTTGACCCAGCCGTTTTCCGTCGGCCAGTCAAGCGAAGCGTACTGCAGGGCGGCTGATAGTGCGTTCGGGAAAACGTCCCAGCTGGTGGGGACGATCCGCATCCACTGCCCTGTCGCGAACAGCAGGACGGCGAAGATCACGCCGTTCAGGATCCACAGGGCATCAAGCGTCAGGTGGAACCACAGCTCCAGGGTGATCTTCGTGGGCGCGTTTTTCGTCCGGATGAGGCCCTTGTTGTTGCGCGTCCAGTGTCCGCTGGGGCGGGTGGTGGTCCGCACCTGCCATCCGGTGCGGATGATCAGCAGCAGGAAGAAGGCGTTCAGGTAGTGCTGCCAGGCCAGCCACGCAGGAAAACCGACCGGGGCGTTGTCAGGCAGGTCCGAGTGGCCCGGATAGTCGGCCACGAAGGAAGCGACAGCGGGCAAGGCCATCAAGCCCTTGGCGGCCAGGACCACAAGTACCAGCGCCACGAGGACTGCGGGCACGCCCCAGTAGAGTCGGGACCGCTTGCGCGCGGCGGTGCCGGGCTTCTTCGTGGGTGTGGACATCGAGCAACATTCCTCTCGAGAATGACTGGCCAACTGCTCACTGCTGTGAGGCTCTGCGAAAGAGAATACTAGGAACTGCCCGTATTCAAGGAAAAAAGAAAACCCCGTCCGGCTGGTCTGCCGGTCGGGGTCTTTCCATAGTTGCGGGGACAGGATTTGAACCTGTGACCTCTGGGTTATGAGCCCAGCGAGCTACCGAACTGCTCCACCCCGCGTCGCTGAATCAACACTACCCTATTTTTGCGGCCGCAATTACCAGCCGCCGGGAAGCCCCTCGCCGCCAGGCCTGAACGCGGTTAAAAGAAAAGTCCGGACACTTTCGTGTCCGGACTTTCCGTCAGTTGCGGGGACAGGATTTGAACCTGTGACCTCTGGGTTATGAGCCCAGCGAGCTACCGAACTGCTCCACCCCGCGTCGCACAAACTACTTTACCGGGAGGTGAACGGCGGGCCAAATCGAGGCGGCGTGATCTCCGTTACGCCCGCCCGGCACCCGCTCCCAGGAAGGAGCAGGTGCCGGGCGCCGTCGTCGTACTAGTTAGTGGCTGACGGTGAAGGCGTTGCTTCAGGCGTTGCCGTTGAGGCCGGGGCCGGGCTGGCCTCGGGGGCGGCGGCCGGGATCTTGGCCTCGGCCTCTACGGCCTTCTGCAGCGCCGCCGCGATCCTCTTCTGCGCTTCGCCGTAGGCAGCGAAGTCTCCTGACGACAGTGCCGCCTGCCCGGCCTGGATGGCGGCGTTGGCCTCATCCAGTGCGGCCTTCAGCTCGGCCTTGGCGTCCGCTCCCCCGGGAGCAGGGGGCGTGCCGGGACCGGCCGGAGTCTGGCCGTTGTTGTCCGAGTCACCGGCGGCTGCCCCGGAGTCCCCGCCGAAGAGCTGCTTTAGTGCTTCGTCCAATGTGGGTGCGAAGCCGACCTTGTCGCCGAACGCCACCAGCACGCGCTGCAGTGTCGGGTAGGACGTCTCACCCGTGGACTTGAGGTAGACGGGCTGGACGTACAGGATGCCACCGCCCACGGGCAGGGTGAGCAGGTTGCCGTTCAGGACATCGGAGGCCCCCTGGCGCAGCAGGTTAAGCGCCTGCGACACCGTGGGGTCTGAGTTGAACTTGTTCTGGGCCTGCCCCGGGCCCGGGACCTGGATCTCCGGCGGGATCTGCAGGAGCCGCAGCTTGCCGTAGCTCTCAGCCTTGACGCCAGCCTGGTTGCCCGCGTCCGAGTCGGCGGCCAGGAAGCCGTACAGCACGTTGCGGGCGTTGCCGTTGACGATCTGCGGAATAAACGAGGACGTCAGCTGGAATGCGGGCTCTTCCTGGTCCGGCATCTGCAGGGACATGTAGAACGGCGGCTGCTTGACGTCCGTGTCCACAGTGGGATCGTTCGGCACGCTCCAGACGTCCTTGGTCTGGTAGAACGTGGAAGGATCCGTAACGTGGTACTCGCCCAGGAGTTGGCGCTGGACCTTGAACAGGTCCTCCGGGTAGCGGACGTGGCTCATGACGTCGCCGGTCATCTCCGAATATGGCTTCAGCGAGGACGGGAACACCTTCTGCCAGGCCTTCAGCAGCGGGTCCTGGTCGTCCCAGGCGTACAGGGTGACGGACCCGTCATACGCGTCCACCGTTGCCTTCACGGAGTTCCGGATGTAGTTGACGGTGCTGTTCGGCAGCGCAACCGCCCGGCCGGACGTTGTCTGGGTATCAGCCGTGGCGTCGGAGAGCTGTTCCTGCTGCGAGTACGGGTAGTACTGGCTGGTGGTGTAGCCGTCAACGATCCACTTGACGCGGCCGTCAACCACAGCCGGGTAGGCGTTGCCGTCCACGGTCAGGTACGGCGCAACCTTCTCCACGCGTTCGCGCGGGTTGCGGTCATAGAGGATCTGGGACTCGGGGTTCACGCCGTCGGACAGCAGCATGTCAGAGGACTGGAACTTGATGGCGTAGAGGACCTTGTTGAAGAAGCTGCCCACGTTCGGGCCGCCGTCGCCCTGGAAGGTGTACTGCGTGTCGCTGTCACCCTCACGCCCGGACGGCCTGTCCTGCTCACGGTTGGGCGCGCCCTCCGGGGCGCCGACGATCGAGTATTCGGGCGAACTTTCGCCGAAGTAGATCCGCGGCTCGTAGGTTGAATCGTCGCCCAGGACGCCTGTGGACGGGATGCCCGACTGCAGGAATTCCGGCTTGCCGTCAACGGTGAACTTGTTGCCCTTGGCCGCAACGACGCCGTAGCCGTGGGTGTAGACGACATGCTGGTTCAGCCAGCTCTGCTGGTTCTGCGCCACGTTCTGCGGGTTCAGTTCCCGCACGGCGATGACAGTGTCCTGGATCTTGCCGTCCACCTCGTAGCGGTCCACGTTCAGGGCCTCGGGGAACTGGTAGTACGGGCGGTACTGTTCCAGCTGGGAGAAGGCATCCGAAATCAGGTTGGGATCGAGCAGGCGGATGTTCGCCGTGGTCTGCGCATCCGGGGCGAGGGCGCCGCTGGTGGCCGTGTTGGTGGCGTCGTAGCGGCTGACCTGGATGGTGTCCAGGCCGTAGGCGCGGCGCGTGTTGTCGATGTTGCGCTGGATGAATTCCTTTTCCAGCGTCTCTTCGGAGGGCCGGACCTGGAACTGCTGGATGACCCACGGGTAGACGCCGCCGGCCAGGATGGAGGTGATGACCAGCATTGCCGTGCCGATGACGGGAAGGCGCCAGCGGCCGATCACTGCGGCCACGACGAACAGGATGGCCACCAGCACTGCGGCAACGGCCAGGATGGCCTTGGTGGGGATGACGGCATTAACGTCCGTGTACAGCGCGCCGGCCCAGCGTCCGTTGTTGCTCTGCACTGCGGAGAAGCGGTCCAGCCAGAAATTCACGCCCAGCAGGACCAGGAACGCGGCACCGGTGACGGCGATGTGGATCTGGGCTGCCCTGCTGGTGAAGACACCCCGCTCCATGAGCCGGATGCTGCCGTAGAGGTAATGGGTCAGGATGCCTGCAATGCCCGCAATGACCACCACGCTGATGAGGAATCCGGTGACGAACCCGAGGAACGGCAGGACCATGAGGTAGAAGCTGATGTCCATCCCGAATTCAGGATCCTGCTGGCCGAAGCCCTCCTGGTTGAAGAACAGCAGGACCTTCTGCCACTGGCTCGCGGCCGCGCTGCCGGCAAACAGCCCGAAGAGGACCGGCAGGCCAACCATGACCACCCGGCGCACCGGTTCCAGCTGCGCCTGGTAGCGGTTCAGGTTGTCCCGGATCTCGGAGTCCGGGGCGTAGACCGGCCTGGCGCGGTATGCGATCCGGATGGCGAAGAACACCGCCGCGAACATGATGGCGAAGCCCGCGGCGAAGATACCGATCCGGGCCAGGTTTTCGGTGAGGAAGACTTCGATGAAACCCAGCTGCCGGTACCAGAGGACGTCAGTCCAGACGTTCGCGAAGAAGATGAAGCCCACGACGACGAGGGCGACAACTATCAGGGTGGGCGTCAGCGCGCCGCGCCGGGAAGGGGGTCTGCCTGTGGACATGGTGCTGGCGGGACGGGACAAACTGGGTACCTCATAGCTGGTCGTCAGATATTCGATGCGTGCGTGCGGGCGGTGGACTCCACCGGCCTTTCGGCTGGTTTTGTCCGCCATATTTGCCACGAGTGGCGGTAAGGCTTAGTTCCTCTCGAGACTGGATGCGCCCAGTCTAGTTGTTTGCGCAGGTCGGGAGGCCGGATGTGTCCTGGCCGCTGGCTCCACGTTCGACGGCGGCCCGCGCCTGGGCCAGGTTCTCCACCTTGACCACCTGCAGCCCGTTGGGAATATGTCCGGCTACTTCAGGACAATTGGCGGCGGGCGCGAGGAACATGGTTGCTCCCCCGTCGCGTGCCCCATGCATCTTTTGCCTGATTCCGCCTATGGGGCCCACCACGCCGTCGGGGGAAATGGTTCCGGTCCCCGCGATGTGCTTGCCTCCGGTCAGGTCACCGGGGGTGACGGTATCGATAATGCCCAGTGAGAACATCAGACCTGCCGACGGGCCGCCCACCTTTTCCAGGGAAATCTCCACATCGAAGGGGAACGTGAACAGGTATTTGAGCATGACGCCAAGGATGTACCGGCCCTCGCCGTTATCCTTGGGCGTGATTGTCTCGGTGACCGCTTCCCCGTCCCGCTCCACCACCACGGTGGCCGGGGCGCCGCTGCCGGCTGCCAGCTCCTGCTGGATAACGGACAGCGCGGTGATGTCCTTGCCGTTGATCGTCTTGAGGATGTCTCCGGGGCGGATCTTGCCTGCCGACGGGGAACCTTCGGACAGGTCCGCCGCCTGCAGCTGCTGGCCGTAGGGGATGTCGAGTTCGTTGAGCGCGGACGCCACCGCGTTCTCCTGCGACGTGGCCATGGCCACTGCGCTTTGTTCCTCAGCCTCCTGCTTGGTGGTGCCGGTCGGGTAAAGCAGTTCCTCCGGCTGGACCGACTTGGTGGGGTCCAGCCACGCGGAGAAAGCGCCGAGGATATTGACGGGCCCGGTAGGGCCGCCGCTTACGTAGACGGTGGTCAGATCGAGGTTTCCTGCGGCCGGATAGGAGTCGGTCCCCGTGACCTTGATGACCGGTGTCCCCTGGTTTTGCCCGAGCGTGTTGTAGGTAGGGCCGGGGGTCTCGACAACGTAGGGCACCGGGATTGTTGCGACGCCAATTCCGAGCCCCAGCGCGGCGACGCCTGAGAGCATCATGGTGGACATTCCCGTGCCCCGCGGACCTGCGCTGCGTTCCGCAGGTGCGCGGCCGCCGTCGGACGTCCCGGCGCCTGCCGCCCAGGGCAGGGAACCGTGTGGAAGCTCTGGAGCGTGGTCCTCGGCGGGGTGGCCGCCACGGGTTGTAGTCACTCCATCAACACTACGCGCTGGGTGGCCCGTGCGGCTCTTTGCCTACAGCGAACGACGCCGGAGGGCGGCAGACAGCCGACCACGGCCGGGGTACCGTGAAGGTTGATTAACAGTCACACACCGACGATCGGCGGGATCATGACCTCCAATCCACTTAATCCGTCCAACGGCGACGACGACCCCAAGGATCCGTTGACCGAGATGCTGCAGAACCTGATGGGCGGCAAGGGGATGGAGAATTTCGACCCCGCCGAACTCGCCAAGGCTGCGGGGCTGCCCAACGATCCCAACCTGCTTGCCCAGATGTTCTCCCAGGTCCAGGCGATGATGAGCGCGCCGTCGGAGGGCCCCGTCAACTGGACCCTGGCCCACGACAACGCCCGCCGCGTGGCCGCCAGCAGCTCCGACCCGTCTGTGACGCCGCAGCAGTCGCGGGACGTTGACGAGGCCCTGCGCCTGGCGGAGCTGTGGCTGGACCCTGTGACGGACCTGCCCGCCACGGGCCTCATCGGCCGCGCCTGGTCCAGGGCGGAATGGGTTGAAGCCACGCTGGGCACCTGGAAGCGGCTGACCGAACCTGTCGCCAACAGCATCGCCAACGCCCTGTCCTCCGCGATGACGAGCCAGATGCCGGAAGAGATGAAGTCCATGATGGGCGGCGCATCCTCGATGCTCCAGAACATGGGCGGTGCCATCTTCGGCATGCAGCTGGGGCAGGCTATCGGCGCCCTGTCCCAGGACGTTGTCAGTTCCACCGATATCGGTGTGCCGCTGGCCGACCTCGAGATGGCGCTGCTGCCGTCCAACGTTGCAGCCTTCGGTGAAGGCCTGTCCCTGCCCGAAAACGACATCCGGCTCTTCCTCGCCGTCCGTGAAGCGGCGCACGCCCGGCTGTTCGTCCAGGTTCCGTGGCTCCGGGGCCATCTGCTGGGCGCCATCGAGGCATACGCCCGCGGCATCCACATCGACACCTCCCGCATCGAGGAGCTGGCACGGGACCTGGACCCCAGCAACCCCGAGGGCATCCAGGAGGCACTGTCCCAGGGTGTCTTTATGCCCCAGCGGACCCCGGCCCAGGAACAGGCCCTCGAGAAGCTCGAAACGGCTCTCGCCCTTGTGGAGGGCTGGGTTGACGAACTCACCGCCGCAGCCACCGACAAGGTGCTGCCGTCCGCCGGGGCCCTCCGGGAAACGGTCCGCCGCCGCCGCGCCACGGGCGGCCCGGCGGAGCACGCGTTCGCTTCGCTGGTGGGACTGGAACTGCGGCCCCGCCGGCTGCGCGACGCCGCCACTCTGTGGGCCGCACTCAAGGAGGAACGCGGCATCGCGGGCCGCGACGCGATCTGGCACCATCCTGACCTGCTGCCCACCGCCGAGGACCTGGACGATCCCAAGGGCTTCAGCGGTCGCCGCAAACTTGCCGAAGCCAGTGACAGCGAGGTTGACGACGCCCTGCAGAAGCTGCTGAGCGGCGGGTTCGACGCGCCTTCCGGCGACGAACCCGCCCAGGACGCGTCGGCCCAGGACGCGTCGGCCCAGGATGGCGAGGGCGAAGCAAAGGACGACGACGGCGGAGACGCCCGGCCGAAGGGCTGACGTCCCGGGGTGGCTGGGGTCAGCCGCGGCTAGTCTGCGTCGCCGGCCCAGCTGTCCTGTTCCGGCAAGCCAGGTTGGTCGTGGCCGCTGTTGTCCGGCAGTCCGCGGGTCATGGCGAAGGAGACCCCTTCCAGGAAGGCCTTGGCGCGCAGGGTCTCCGGGTACGCCTCGAGCAGCTTCCAGAAGGCGGCGTTGTGCGCGGCCACCAGGAGGTGGGCCAGTTCGTGGAGCAGGACATAGTCGATGACCCACTGCGGCATCGGCCGGAGCTTGTCTGAAAGCCGGATGGTGCCGTCCGCCGGCGTCGCGGAACCCCACCGCGAGTTCTGGTTGCTGACCCAGCGCACTGACGAGGGAACGGCGCGGCCGCCCAAATACTGCCTGGAAAGTTCGGCCGCGTGGGCGGCCAACGCGGCGTCGGAGGCGGGCCGTTTCTTTCCGGCCGCCGCCCGCCGCTCCCCCTGGCGCTGAAGCTTGGCCAGCATGCGGTGCACCCATTCGTTCTCCTGCGCCGCGGTGAAGCGGGCCGGGATGGCAACAACAGCGGTGCCGTTCTCCCAGAATGCTGCCACTGTGCGCGTCCGTCGCGCGGAGCGCCGTACTTCCACGGGTGCGCCGTCCGCTGTGGTAAGCCGGGCGGCCGTCACAGGGAGGCGCTTTCAGTGAGGACCCGGAGGACGTCTTCCCCGTACTTCTCAAGCTTGGACGGGCCCACCCCCGCCAGTCCTGCCAGCTCCTCCAGCGATGCCGGCCGCGCCTCGGCGATGGCGGTCAGCGTTGCGTCCGTAAAGACAACGAACGCGGGCACGTCGGCAGACACCGCCACTGACCGTCGCCAGTTCCGGAGGGCATCGAACGTTTGTTCCTCATAGGTTGGCGGGCACGCGTTGCAGCGCCCCACCTTGCGCTCGGCGCCGGTGGCGAGCATGCTGCCGCAGACCCGGCACGTTGCGGGAGCCGCGGCTTTGCGCCGGGGCACCGCACCCTTGCCCCGGACCGTGGAGCCGGCCACCGCTGCCGGCCGCAGCCCGTCAAGGAAGCGGGACGGTTTGCGGTTTGCGCGGCCTCCGGGCGTTCGGGCGGTGCTCCAGGACAGGGCAAGATGTTCCCTTGCCCTGGTAATCCCGACATAGAGGAGCCGCCGCTCCTCATCAACGGACTCGGGAGAGTCCGCGAAGGAGATGGGCATCAGGCCTTCGCTCAGCCCCACCAGGAAAACAGCGTCCCATTCAAGGCCTTTGGCGGCATGCAGCGAGGCAAGGGTCACGCCCTGGACGGTGGGCGCGTGCTGCGCCAGGGAGCGTTCCTGCAGTTCGTTGACGAAGTCGGCCAGGCCGAACTGCGGCCCCCGGTTCCGGACCAGTTCGTCGGCGAGGGCCACGAGCGCCGCCAGTGACTCCCAGCGCTCCCGGAGCGCACCGCCGCTGTGCGGAGCCGAGTCCGTGTAGCCGAGCGACGAGACGATGTCGCGCACCAGCTGACCCAGCGGCTCCGGCGCATCGGTTTCCGAGACCGCCCGGGTGGCTGCCCGCAACTGCAGGATGGCATCGCGGACTTCCTTGCGGGCGAAAAACCGCTCCCCGCCGCGCAGCTGGTATCCGATCCCGGACGCGGCAAGCGCCTGCTCGTACGCTTCGGACTGGCCGTTGGTGCGGAACAGGATGGCGACCTCGCTGGCTGGCGTTCCGGCGTCGAGGAGTTCTTTGATCTTTTGCGCCACCGTGGCCGCTTCAGCTTCGTCGTCGGCGCACTCCGTGAAGGTGGGCGCAGGCCCGGCGGGCCGCTGGGCGACAAGCTGCAGCGGCGCAGCCCAGGCAGCGTCGGCTGCAGGTCCCCCGCTTCGCCGTCCGGCAAGGAGGTCATTGGCCAGCTTGACCACCTGTGGCGTGGAGCGGTAGTCGCGGATGAGTTTGACCACGTTGGCCTGGGGATAGCGAGTCTTGAAATCCAGGAGGTGCCGCGGTGAAGCGCCGGTGAAGGAGTAGATGGTCTGGCTGGCGTCGCCAACAACGCAGAGCTCGTCACGGCCGCCCAGCCACAGCTCCAGGAGCCGCTGCTGCAGCGGCGAGACGTCCTGGTATTCGTCGACCACGAAATGCCGGTACTGCTCGCGGACGGTGGCAGCCACCCGCTCGTCCTCCTGCAGAATTCCGACCGTGATCAGCAGCACGTCCTCGAAGTCGATGACGTTCCGGTCCGTCTTGACGTCCTCGTAGGCCTGGAACACGCGGGCAACTGTGGTTAGGTCAAAGCCGCCCGGGGTACCTCTGCCCTGTGCGTTTTCCAGGTAGTTGGCGGGCGTCAGCATGGACACCTTGGCCCATTCGATTTCGGAGGCGAGGTCCCGGATGGAAGCCCGGTCCGTGCTGAGCCTCAGCCGGCGCGCAGCCTCGGCCAGCATCTGCGCCTTGTGGTCCAGCAGGTTGGGCAGTGTGCCGCCGACAGCCTGCGGCCAGAAAAACTGCAACTGGCGCAGCGCGGCGGCGTGGAACGTGCGGGCCTGGACGTTGCCCGCCCCAAGGTCCCGCAGCCGGCTGCGCATCTCCGCGGCGGCCCGTGCCGTGAAGGTCACGGCCAGGAGCCGCTGCGGGGTGTAGACCCCGGAGTGGACGCCATATGCGATGCGGTGGGTGATGGCACGGGTCTTGCCAGTGCCGGCCCCCGCAAGGACGCAAAGGGGTCCGTTCAGCGTGCTGGCCACTTCGCGCTGCTCGGCATCCAGTCCGCCAAGGATGCGGTCCTCGAGGGAGGCCGAGCCGTCAAAATTCTCTGTAGTCACTTCTGCTGCTTTATGTCTCGACTACCGCGTGCCTGGAGTCTGGTGGATGGTGTCTTACGCGCCGGCCCGGTCCTCAATGCGCCCGCCGAACCAGTGCTCGATAAGCGCGCGCGCAATGGACAGCCTGCTGGAGATGGTGATGTCGCCCCTCAGTACAGCCTCCTGGAGTTCCTCCCGGCTGAACCAGCGCGCCCTGGTGACCTCCACGCCGTCGGGTGTTGCCTCGGCGTCGTCGGTGACGGCTGTAAATCCAAGCATAAGGGAGGCCGGGAACGGCCAGGACTGCGAGCCGAGGTACTGGCAGGCGGTGACCCGCACCCCCACCTCCTCAAAAATTTCCCGGACCACTGCCTGTTCCAGTGACTCCCCCGGTTCAACAAAGCCGGCCAGGGTGGAGTAGTTCCTGGCTTCGGGCGGCCCTCCGCCGCCCAGCAGCAGGCGGCCGTCAGGTCCCACTACCGTGACGATGATGGCTGGGTCCGTCCGCGGGAAATGCTCCGAATTGTCCGCCGGGCAACGACGCACCCAACCACCGGCCTCAACCACCGTGGGCGTCCCGCAGCGGGGACAGTGTGTGTGGCCGGCATGCCAGTTGGCAATGGCGCTTGCCTCCACAAACAGCGCCGTGGCGGTGGCATCCAGGTCCGCTGCGACGTCACGGAATCCGGCCCATGAGGCATCCGTGGGAATCCCTGCAGTCCCGGGTTCAACCGGTTCGGACAACACCAGCAGCAGCATCTCGGTGCCGGCCGGAAGCTCCGCTCCGGGGAGGGCGGACCCCAAATAAATAGCCAGTTCGGCGGTGACGGAGGCAGCAGACAGTCCTTCCAGCAAGGCCTTTGCCCCGGCCATGTAGAGACTGCCGCCCCGGACCAGGGCCTCCCGCCCCGACAGGACCATGGCCAGCGTCCCCGGCGCGGCCAGGAGGTCTTCCACCATCCCGGGCCTGCCCCGCACGGCGGAGCCGCGGTCAATCAGAGCCGGCCGGACCGGCAGCAGTGTGTCCCGCAGATGGTTCGCCGGCAGCAACGCCGGCACTCCCTGGTGGACCGATGTGGCAGACTCCGCGTGGCTCATGAATCCACCGTACTGACTGGGACCGACAATTCACATTTTTCGAGGGTTACCGCGGGAGGCCGGCAGGGGCACCCTTCTTTGCCTATCTGGAGACTCGCCGCCGATGGACCGGTGACATGGACGGCCGGCAATCTACCGTGGAACGGTGAGAAGAAAACCGATTGAACTGGCAGCCGTTGCAACCGCGGCAGTCCCCGGACTGACCCCAACTGCTGTGAGCTCCGCGCCGGATGATCCCGCGGACTTCGATTCGGCACTGCTCCTTGATTCGGACGGCAAGCGCTGGCGCGTACGCTCACCGCGGCACGCCGAGGCCAGCGCACGGCTGGAAACCGAATTCCTGGTGCTCCGGGCGTTTGCGCCGGCCATCCGTGCGGAACTCCCGTTCCTGATGCCTACCGTTGCCGGCAGCGTCCGGCTCGGCACCTTGAGCACGTTCGTTTACTCGCACCTGGCCGGCACCACGCGCAGCGTGGAGGAACTCACAGGCGGACCGGAAGCCCTGGCCCGCGAAATCGGTGCTGCGCTGGCAGCCATCCATGACCTGCCGCGGTCCCTGGTAAGCAACGCCGACCTTCCCAGCTACACGCCCAACGAATTCCGGCAGCGCCGGCTGAACGAGCTTGACCAGGCAGCCACCACGGGCAAAATTCCGCCGGCGCTGCTCCTGCGGTGGGAGCACGCCCTGGAGGACGTGTCCCTGTGGCGGTTCAACCCCAGCGTGGTGCACGGCGACCTCCACGAGGACAACCTCCTGGTGGAAGGCCAGCGCGTCACCGCCGTCACCGGCTGGACCGATCTGCGCATCGGCGACCCGGCGGACGACTTCGCCTGGCTGGTGGCATCCAACGAGCAGGACTTCGTCGATGCCGTCCTCGCGGCCTACACCGCCAGCCGCCGGGATACCCCGGACAATCACCTGCTGCGCCGGGCAGCCCTCTCCGCCGAATTTGCCCTGGCCCAATACCTGGTGAAAGGCATCGCCGCCGGAGATGCCGGCATGGTGGCCGAGGCCGAAAGCATGCTGCAAACCCTGGCCAGCGATATCGCCGAGCACGGCGGCCAGCCCATCAGTGTTGAGCCGCAGCCGGTTCTCGAAGCCAACACCGTTCCGTCGCAGCCCGCCGTCGACGTCGCCCCGGTACCTGCCCGGCCCGCCGTCGAGGTCACTGCCGTGCCCGCGCAGCCGGCCGTGGCGGTCACCCCTATTCCGGCCGTGCACGTCACCCCTATCCCCGCAGGGCCGGAACCGGCTGCCGGATCCCCCGGACAGCCCGCCGAAGCGTCGGATGATACTTCCACCTCGGCAATCCCGGTGGTAAACGCGAAGCAGGCATAGCAGGGAACAAGCGGGGAACCGGGCCACGCAGCTCGCGGCAGGACAACGCGGAGCCTGCTGCACGGGCCTGGTGATGTCCTACGCCCCGCCCAGCGCGGCGGCGACGATCCCTTCCAGCTGGGCGGCTGTTCCGAGGTCGTGCGGCCGCACCACCTCATTGTCCGCAACATAGAAGAAGGCCGCCCGGACCTGTTCCAGCGGCACGTCCTTCAACCGGGCCCACGCCAGCCGGTAGACGGCGAGCTGTACCGACCGCGCCTTCAGCTGCGTGCCCGAGGGGCGCCGGCCGGTCTTCCAGTCCACAAGGTCCCAGCCGCCATCAGCGTCCCGGAAGACGGCGTCGATCCGGCCGCGTACCACCACTTCCCCAACCCGGGTTTCCACCGGCACCTCCACGAACGCCGGGGCACGCTCCGCCCAGGGCGACGCCCTGAAGGTCGCAACCATGGCGTCGAGGTCGTAGGCGGCGTCGATATGGTCGTCCGATCCGGGTGCTTCGCCGAGGTCGAGCATTCCGGCGCTGCCGAAGTACTCCTCCACCCAGGCGTGGAATGCGGTTCCCTTGCGCGCAGACATGCCGGGTTCACGCGGCACCGGCCGGCGGAGCCGGGCGGTGACAGCTGCGGCGTCGTCGCCCAGGTCCACCAGGGTGGACGCCGAGATGTGGGTGGGCAAGTGCACATCATGGCTGTGGGACCTCTTGGCCCGCCGCTCAAGAAGCAGGGCAGCTTCCCGGGACCAGCCGGCAGCCACTCCATCCAGCCCTGCCTTGCCGTTTGCCTGGGGAACGCCGTCGGACACAGGCAACTGCCCTGAAGTCCCTCGCGGTGTTCCGGGTCCACGGCTGCTTCCGGATGCCAGTTCCGCCAGGACGCGGGCAGCTGCCCCCTCCATGGCATGCCGGCGCCCGCCTGCGAGCCGCAGCCGCTCCCCCGTCCGCGGATCAAGCGGGCCTTCGAGCGGATCGTAGGGCCAGCCCGCCACCTCAATCCCGGCCGACAGCGGGCTGCTCTCCGGCAGGGCCGCTTCGTCCAGCGACCGGGGATGGACCGATGCCCGCGCCGCACCGCCGGCAGGTGCGGCGGCCAGGACCCCCAGTTCCGCAAGGAACGGGGACATTTCCGCTTTCCCCGCACGCGACCCGACCCACGCGGCGCTGGATACCCACAGGACGTGTTTGGCGCGGGTATAGGCGACGTAGGCAAGCCGGCGCTCCTCCGACTCGCCGTGCGCCTGGACCGCAGCCTTAAACTCTTTCTCCGCGTCGAGCCAGCCCTTCTGGTCAGGCTGGTCCAGGTCCCACTGGGGAAGATCGGCGCGGTCTCCGCGCAGCGGCCAGGGCAGGGCCGAGGCCCCACTGCTCCAGCGCGAATCCTTATCAGTGGGGAACGCGCCGGCGTTCAATCCGGGAACAAAAACGACGTCCCATTCGAGCCCCTTGGAGGCGTGCACGGTAAGGAGCTGGACGGCTTCGCGGTTCACGTCGCTGGGCGGAACCTCCAGGCCGTTTTCTTCGGCGGCAGCCGCTTCGAGCCAGGCCAGGAACGCGAGGACGTCCACTCTTTGCGACGTCCGGAGGAACCCTGACGCCGCGTCCTGGAAGGCGTCCAGGTTCCGCCGGGCCTGGTGGATACTGATCCCGGGCCGCGCCGCAACTTCGATATCCAGGAGCATGGCCCGCTCCACTTCGCCCAGGAGCGTCGTGAGGTCGTCGCCCAGGTAACCGCGCAACTGCCGAAGCTCTGCAGAGAGCATCGCCATACGGCGGCGCGCGGCTTCACTCAGGCACCTGCCCGCAGGGGACGTCCAGCCTTCCCTCGGGAGCCAGTCCAATGCCTCCACCAGGCTCGCGCCATCTGTGAGATCGCTTTCGAGGACTGTTTCCTCCCCGTCCGGGGACTCGTCGCCGGACGGGTCGGCGGCCTGCCCGCGCCTGCGTGCCAGGTGGCTGGACCAGTCCCGCAGGGCCATGAGGTCCATGGGACCGATCCGCCACCGTGCCCCAGCCAGCAGCCGCATCAACGCATCCGAACGGCCGGGATCCGCCAGCACCCGCAGCGTGGCGACAAGGTCGATGACCTCAGGTGTGTCCAGGAGTCCGCCGAGGCCCACAATCTCGTAGGCGATGCCCCTGGCTTCCAGCTGGCGCCGCACCGTTTCCATCTGGGCGCGGCGGCGGCACAGGACCGCAATCGCGGGCGGCACAGGGGCGCCGTCGGGCCTTAGTTCGAAGTCCGTCATCCTGTACCGAAGGACGTCATCGGCGAGCGCGGCGGCTTCCTCCTCGTCGCTGCTGAAACGGCCCAGCACCACCGAACCATCCACCGCAAACGGGCTCGGCTGCAGCGGCGGCACTTCCGCGGGCGCCGCTCCCCCGCCACCGGCAGGCCCACGCTGTGCCTCCGCCCTGCGCAGCGACTCGGACATGACGTTGGCCGCGGCCAGGATGTTCCGCCCGTTCCGCCAGGCGGTTGTCAGGTATGAAGTGGGGGCAGGCGTCCAGCTCCCCGGGCCTCCCTGTCCGGTACGTACCGGAAATTCGCGGACGAAGTGGAAGAGTTGACCGGCGGAGGCGCCACGGAAACCATAGATTGACTGGTTGGGGTCGCCGACGGCCGTGACCGCATGCCCGCCGCCAAAAAGGCGGGAGAACAGCACCAGCTGGGCGTAGGACGTGTCCTGGAACTCATCGAGCAGGACCACCTTGTAGCGCTGCCGCTCCATGGTGGCCGCCAGGGGAACGTCCTGCGCCACCTTGGCTGCCAGTGCCACCAGGTCGCCAAAATCCAGTGCCCCGCGAGCCCGTTTGGCCGCTGCATACCGGCCCACCATGTCCGCCACGCTTGCCCGGGTCCGGAGCATGCCTGCGAGCTCTGCTGCCGCCTGTGGGGCGTTCTTTTTCTTGTCGGCGAGGTAGGGCAGCGACTCGAAATCAGAAAGCCGCGCCATCAGCCAGGCCTCGACGTCCTCCGGTTCCTGCAGGTGCTCGGCGCATTCGCCGGCGAGCTGGATAACGGCCTTCACCAGGGTGGACTTGGCGGCACGGAAGTGGGCGTATTCGCCGTCGTAGGCCTCCACCACCTCGCTGGCAAGCTGCCACGCCTGGGCACCGCCGAGCAGGACCACATCCCGTTCAACGCCCAGGCGCAACCCGTAGTCGGAAACAATGCCGCTGGCAAAAGAGTGGTAGGTGGACACTTTTGGTTCCAGCGCGTCGCTGCCCAGCAGCCCTTCCGGGAAGACCTTGTGCCGGGTGTCGCCGGCAGCCAGCCGCTGGAGGGCGGCCAGCTTTGAGCGGATGCGCGAGGCCAGCTCACCGGCTGCCTTGCGCGTGAAGGTGACGCCAAGGACTTCCTCCGGGCGCACCCACCCGTTGGCGACCAGCCACACCACACGGTCCGCCATGGTGGCTGTTTTGCCTGAGCCGGCCCCTGCGATGACCAGCCGGGGTGTGAGCGGTGAGGAGATGATCGCGGACTGTTCGGCGGTGGGGACGTTCTTTTCACCGAGGAGCACGGACAGCTCCTCGGGGCTGAAGAGCACCTGCCCTGTGCCGATCTTGAGATGCCCGGTGCCGGACTGGAAGTGCCCGGCCCCGGACGCGTCATCCATGGGTCCTGATACCTTTTCCACCACGTTGTTGGTGCTCATTCCGTCACTTGCCTTCCACGGGTACAAAGCGGGCAGATTTCGGGGAGCTTGCACCCGTGGCCCCCAAAGCTCCCCTTGCCGGGATCATGCCGTGCCTCGAACAGGCTGCCGCCCATGACTTTCGCTGCGTCCTTGACCATGTCCAGCGCCCAGTTTTCCTGCGGGTCCAGCGGTTCCTGCTGCTGGACTGCGGGACTCTTGGCCCCCGTGCCGAGCTGCGCGAGCACGGCCCCGCCAGGCAGCACGCCGCCGGCGTCACCCCCGGCATCGTTGAACCCGCCGGCAATCACCGCGGCCTGGTAAGCGCCCAACTGGGGGTGGCGCGACAGTTCGGCCTTGCCCGGTTGCCGTTTTCCCGTCTTGAGGTCCACGATGACCAGCCTGCCGTCGGCGTCAATCTCAAGGCGGTCCACCTGACCGCGGAGGATCGCCCCGCGGGGCGTGCCGCCATCCACGTCCACTTCGCCGAGGGCAACTTCGAAGTCCCGTTCCACGCCCAAGAGGCTCCGCCCTTCGCTGCGCATCACCAGGACGTACTGCGCCAGTTTGCGGACCATGGATTCGGCCCGCTGGAAGTCAAGCCTGCCCTCCCAGTTGTCCTTCATTCCCAGCGCCGGCCAGCGGCGTGCGAGCTCTGCCACGTATTCCGCTCCCGTGGCGTCCGGCATCTCCTGGGCAATGGCGTGCACCAGTGTCCCAAGGCTGCGGGCAAAGTCAGCGGCCGCTTCACCGCCGGCAGCCTGCACAAACCAGTCGAGCGGTGACTTCTGGACCGTTTCGACCTTCGACGGAGAGACGGAGACCGTGCCCCCGGGCGGCACGATGGCGGCGTCAGTCGTCATGGGCGCCAACCCCCACCACGTGGAAGGATGTGCCCCCGGGACCGGCGGTTCCGCCGCGGCGAGCATGGCCAGGACGCGGGCAGCCTCCTGTGCCTGGAATCCGGCATTTCTGTCCAGCTGGGCATGCTGCCGCAGTTCGGCCACGAGCGCCCGCAGGGTCATGGGCCGTTCCACGGCCGTGTACGCCCGGCTTTCCATGCCGGGTTCCAGCGGAGCCACGTAGTCGAGGAACGACGACGGCTGGTCGTCTTCCGAGGCGACTGCCGTGCAGACCAGCAGTTCGCGGGCACGTGAAACGGCTGTGGAAAAGCTGCGCAGTTCGTCATAGCGGATGTCGCGCAGCCGGCTCAGGGGATCGCGCTGGAGGGCGTAGGCCGGGCCGTGCTCCACGGCGTCTGCGTAAAGGGTGCTGCCCAGGAGTTCGCCGCGGAGCCGGGTGTTGGGCCACACTCCTTCCTGGAGCCCGGCGACAATGACCACCGGCCACTCGCGGCCGGCGGCACTGGCGAAGGTGAGAAGCTCCACCGCATCATCCACCTGTGCCCGCGCCGCAAGGGTGTCCATCGGAAGCTCCTGGTTCAGGAGGTATTCGAGGAACTGTTCAGGGCCGGCTCCCGGCATCTGGTCCACATAGCGTTCCGCCGTGTGGAACAGCGCCATCATGGCGTCGAGGTCACGGTCGGCCCGGGCTCCGTGCGGCCCGCCCGCGAGCGCGGTTTCCGTCCAGGCAGCTGCCAGCCCGGTGGAACTCCACAGCGCCCACAGCACCGACTCTGCGTTGGCACCCGGCTGGAAAGCGGCGTCACGGCCGGCCTGGATCATCCGGGCGGTGCGGCGGGCGGAACGGCCCTCGATGCCCAGGGAGCCGAGGGCGTTGGGATCGAGAAGAGCCTCAACGAGGAGTGTGTCACTGGTCCGGCCGCCACCGGCCAGGAGTTCCTCGCGTCTTAGGGACTGGCGGAGCCGGCGCAGTTCGATCGAGGTTGCGCCGCCGACCCGGGATGTCAGGAGCGAAACGGCAATTTCCGGGGTGAGGAGCGCGGGGTCCAGGGCAATGGCGAAGGCATCCAGGAGCGGGCGTACCGCCACCTCGTCCCGGACGGCGGACTCAGCCACCGGGACCTTCACGGGTATCCCCTGCCCGGCAAGGTAGCGCTGGAGTTCGCTGACCTGACCGCCATTGCGGACGATGACGGCCATGTCCGCCAAGTCCCGGCCGTGGTTGATGTGCTGGTCCAGGAGCCGCTGGGCGACGTACCGGAGTTCGTGCACGGCGGAAGGGACCAGGTGCGCCTCCACCGCCCCACCGCGTTCTTCCGGCGAGGAACCCGCCGGCAGGGACTCTTCCGCCGTGTGGCTGAGGCGGCGGGCGAGCCTGCCGCCTGCGCGCTGGGAGATCCGTCCCGCGACACTGAGCCAGGCCTGCGCCAGGGCCGGAGGCAGGCGGTGTGACTGTGACAGGGGCCGTTCCAGGATCGGGGCCGCCGGCGAGAGCAGGTGCGGCAACTCGGCCACGAGGTCGGGACGGGCCCCGCGGAAGCCCTGGACCACCGTATCCGGTGAGTACGCCACGTAGCAGTCCTGTCCCGCGGCGATGTCGGCAAGGAGTTCGAAGACGGCCGGGTTTGCCTCCTGGACGTCGTCCACCAGGACCAGCTTCAGCCGTTCGCGTTCGGCGGCGAGGAATTCCGGGGCGTCCTGGAAGATGTGGCGTGCCGCCGTGATGATGCCGGCGGGGTCGAAGGCTTCGGGCATCCGCAGGTCCAGGACGTCCCGGTACTCGTTGTAGAGGGCTGCTGTGGCAATCCAGTCCGGCCTGCCACACTCCCGGCCGAGCATTTCAAGGTCTTCGGCCGTCCGTCCGGATTCGATGATCCGGTCAAACAGCTGCCGCACCTCCTGGCGGAAGCCACGGGTCTCCAGCGCGCCTTCGAGATCGGCGGGCCAGGGAAGTTCGAGGCCTGGAATCCGGTGGCCCTCAAGGAGTTCCTTGATGATGAGGTCCTGCTCCGGGCCGGACAACAGGCGCGGCGGCCGGGACAACGGAATGATGCCTTCGGCCTTGGCCCGCCGGATGAGGTCGAAGGCGTACGACGCCCAGGTACGCGCGGGCGTCGTGCTGAGGCTCCGGTCCAGCCGGGCAGTAAACCGGTCCCGCAGGAAGTCCGCAGCCAGGCGGGTGGGGGCCAGGATCAGCATCTGTTCCGGATTGATCCCGTCCCGGCGGACCCGTTCAACGGCAGCCTCGATGAGAACGGTGGTTTTTCCTGTTCCCGGCGCTCCGGGCACAAGGACCGGCCCGGCACCCATGGGGACGTCGACGGCGGCCTGCTGGTCCGGAGACAGCGACGGCGCCTCCGCGTGGATCCGGCGGGGCGGAAGCAGACGCAACGGGGCGGAGGCACGCTGCGTCGGTCCACCACCGGCCCCACCGGCGGGGCCGGCGCCTGGCCCCGGGCCGCTCCCGCCGTCCTGACCGGAGTCCTGCCAGTATTCGTCGCGTGGTCCTGTCAGGGGAAGAGTTACTGTCACACCGACATTCCATCATCAGCCACCGACAATCGCTGGAGCCGACGCTCCAGGTGCCGGGCAACGGCATCCACAAGATCCAGGTCATCCTCGGCCGGCGCCCATCGTGCCCTGGAGATATTGACGCGCCAGCGGCCTTCCCCGGTCCGCAGGAACGGTCCGTAATCCCCGGTGAGCGGTGTCCCTTCGGCGAGATAGTGCTCCAGGGCTTCCGCCTCGTGCCCTTCGGGAGCATGTCCGTCCGCCTTGAGCACCCGCCACCAGGAAACGGCGCTTCCGTAATGGCTCAGCACGGAGCCGACCTGCCGGGGACCTCCCATGCCCAGCAGTTCGGAGACGTCCCCGTAGGAGACAACGGATCCGGCCGGCACCAGCCGGACGACGTCCAGCACCGCCTCCACGTACTCAATCCGCATTGATCCAATGTAGCCGCAGTGGCGCTCCCGGGAATTGTCCGGGGTCCCCCTTAGCGTTGGAACATGAGCACCTGGAACACCCTCCCCCGAGCAGCCTTCGACCTCGAAACCACCGGCCGGAATTCGCGCGCCGCTCGCATCGTCACGGCTTCCGTGACGGTCGTGGACCACCGGGGCGAGGTCGTCAGCGAGCACGAATGGCTTGCCGATCCGGGAGTGGAAATCCCCACGGAGGCCAGCGACGTGCACGGGATCACCACCGAGCAGGCGCGGCGGGAAGGGCGTCCCGCGCATGAGGTCACCCGGGAGGTCGCTGGGGTCCTGCAGGGGCTTTTCGACGACGGCGTTCCCGTCATCGCGTTCAACGCCAGCTACGACTTCACGGTGCTGGCCGCCGAATCCGCCCGCTACGGCGTGCCGCAGCTTACCCGGTTCCCGGTGCTCGACCCCTACATCATGAACAAGCAGGTGGACCGATACCGGAAAGGCAAACGAACCCTGACAGCCCTGTGCGAGGAATACGGCGTGGTCCTGGACAATGCCCATACCTCGGCAGCGGACGCCCTGGCCACCCTCCGGGTCCTGGATGCCATGGCGGGCAAGTTCCCCAAGCTGATGATGCCGGCCAGCCAGCTGCACCTACTGCAGGTGGACTGGGCGGTCAGCCAGGCTGCAGATTTCCAGGGGTACCTGCGCAAGACCAAGCCCACGGCCGTCATCGAGGGTGACTGGCCCGTTCTTCCTCCCCAGGACGCAACGGCCGGCGGATTCTAGGCAAACCCCGGAAACGGGGTTTCCGAATGCGAGGCAGATCACAGTCTTTCCCCTTCATATTTCGGGCCCGCCGAAGGCTGCAGTATTCGCCACAGGAGCTGCGGTCTCACCCTTTCAAGTTGCAGCCTTGCTGTTCTGCCGGAGGAAATTCGATGTTTCTCCGCTTGACCAGCGCAATATTCCGCCGCGGCCCTGCTTTGCGTGAAGTGGGACAATAAAGTTTTGCGGTCACCCTGCCCGTATGTGCTGGATCAGCACGGGGCAGGAGCCAGGCGCCACCAGCGCTGCCTTGCGGCCCGGTTGACTTATGACTCAACGAAAGAGACAACAACCCCATGAAACTTAAAGCGATGAAGTGGCTCACTACCGCTCCCGTTGCCCTTGCCCTCGCTGTTTCCCTGGCAGCCTGCGGCGGCTCGGGATCCCCGGAGGCGAGCGGCACTCCCACGGATGCGCTGGCCGGCAGCGACCAGCAGACCTTGGACAAGTACACCACTGACGACGTCACCCCGATCGACCAGATCGACAAGACCAAGCTTGGCCTCAACACCGAAGGCAAGCTTGAGGTCGGCACGCTCTCGGATGCCCCGCCGAACATCTTCATTGACCCGTCCGGCAAGTTCACCGGCTACGACAACGAGCTCCTGCGCGCCATTGCCGGCAAGCTTGGCCTTGAGGTCGAATTCGTGGCCACCGACTTTTCCGCCCTCCTCTCGCAGGTATCCACCAAGCAGTTCGACGTTGGCTCCTCGTCGATTTCCACCACGGAAGCCCGCCGCCAGAACGTCGGCTTCACCAACGGTTACGACTTCGGCTTTATGGCCGTTGTCGCCAAGACGGACAGCGACGTCAAGAGCTTTGAGGACCTGACCGACGATCTGCGCATCGGCGTTGTCCAGGGCACCGTCCAGGACGACTACGTCACCAACACCCTGAAGATGGAACCGATCCGCTTCCCGGACTACGCAACCGTTTACGCCAACGTGCGCAACGGCCAGGTCGACGCCTGGGTTGCCCCGTCCCAGCAGGCCGAGGGCCAGGTCAAGGAAGGCGACGGCACCGCCATCGTCGAGTCCAAGGTCAACACGGAGAACTTCACCGCCTACGCCGTGGCCAAGGACAACCAGCCGCTCATCGACGCCCTCAACGCCGGCCTCGACGCCGTAATCGAGGACGGGACCTGGTCCAAGCTGACCAAGGAGTGGTACCCGGACCGCGAGATGCCGAGTGACTGGAAGCCGGGCAGCAAGGCCGCCACGGTTCCCCAGAGCTGATTGAGCCGGGACGTTTATGGATCTCCTGGACCAACTCGCTGACACCTTTTTCAACTGGAAGGAAATGGCCAAGGTCATTCCCGCCCTGCTCATGGTGGGCCTGCCCAACACGCTGATCCTGGCTGTGGCCTCCGGCATCCTTGGCTCCGTGCTGGGGCTGCTGCTGGCCATGATGGGCATCTCCCGCAACGCCGGTGCCCGCTGGGCGGCGCGCGTTTACACGGACATCTTCCGTGGCCTTCCGGCCATCCTTGTGATCCTGGTCATCGGCATCGGCTTGAGCCCGATCGCCAGGGAAATCACCGGGAACAGGAACCCGTACCCGCTGGGCATCCTGGCCCTGACCCTGATCGCTGCCGCCTACATCGGCGAGATCTTCCGGTCAGGCATCCAGAGCGTTGAAAAGGGCCAGCTGGAAGCCTCCCGTGCGCTTGGCTTCAGTTACGGCAGTTCCATGCGCCTGGTGGTGGTGCCGCAGGGCATCCGGCGGGTCCTCCCGGCCCTGGTGAACCAGTTCATCTCACTGCTGAAGGACTCTTCGCTGGTGTTCATGCTGGGCCTCGCCGCTTCGGACAGGGAAATCTTCAGGATCGGAAACGACGCCATGGCCAACACCGGAAACCTTTCACCGCTGGTGGCTGCGGGCGTCCTGTACCTGATCCTGACTGTCCCGCTCACGCACTTCGTGAACTTCATCGACCACCGGCTGCGGACCGGCAAGCCGGAGAAGAAGGAACCGGACGAGCTGGCGGCACCTATCGGCAAGGGGGCACAGGCATGACGGAATTCGCATCCGGAACCCTGACCGGCAGGAATCTGCACCTATCGTTTGGCCACAACCACGTCCTGCGCGGTATTGACCTGCATGTGGAGAAGGGCACCACAGCATCGGTGATCGGCCCCTCGGGGTCCGGCAAATCGACGCTCCTGAGGGTCATGAACAGGCTGATCGAGCCCGACCAGGGCGACATCCTGCTGGACGGCCGCTCCGTCTTGAAGGACAACCCGGACGAGCTCCGGCAGCGGATCGGCATGGTGTTCCAGCAGTTCAACCTGTTCCCGCACAAGACTGTGGCGGAGAACGTGTCGCTGGCGCTGCGGAAACTGCGCAAGCTGCCCAAGGACCAGGCCCGCGCCGAGGCCCTGGAGCAGCTGGACCTGGTGGGCTTGAAGCACAAGGCCGACTCCCGCCCGGCCAACCTGTCCGGGGGCCAGCAGCAGCGCGTCGCGATCGCCCGTGCCCTGGCCATGAAGCCCGAAGTCATGTTCTTCGACGAGGCCACGTCCGCGTTGGACCCCGAGCTGGTCAAGGGTGTCCTGGCGTTGATGACGGACCTCGCCAAGGGCGGCATGACCATGGTGGTGGTCACCCACGAGATGGGCTTCTCCAGGAACGTCTCGGACAACGTCACCTTCATGGACGCCGGCGTTGTGGTGGAGTCGGGTCCGCCCGAGCAGATCTTCACCGCACCCCAAACGGACCGGCTCAAGGGCTTCCTCTCGGACGTCCTCTAGGCCCGGCACTGCAGATATGAAGTCCCCGGTTGCAGCAGCAACCGGGGACTTCTTGTTGTTTACCGGACGACGGCGATGCTAGCCCTGCGCGGCGGCGGCGGCTTTCGCCGCGGCCGGCAGGGCGTCGAAGATCCGGTTCATGGCGTCGTCGTCGTGGGCTGCTGACAGGAACCAGGCCTCGAACACGGACGGCGGCAGGTACACACCGGACTCCAGCATGGAGTGGAAGAACGGCGCGTACCGGAAGCTTTCCTGCGCCAGCGCGTCGGCGTAGTTGTGGACGCCGCGTGCGGAAGTACCGAAGGCCACCGAGAACAGGTTTCCGGCGAACTGGATCGAGTGGTCAACTCCGGCAGCATCGAGGGCCGTGGACAGCGCGGAGGACAGTTCCAGCGAGCGGACGTCGATGTACGAGTAGACATCACGGGTGGCATGGGTCAGCGTGGCAACACCGGCGGCCATCGCCACCGGGTTCCCGGACAGGGTGCCCGCCTGGTACACCGGGCCGGTGGGGGCGAGGTGGTCCATAACGTCGGCACGGCCGCCGAGTGCCGCCGTCGGCATGCCGCCGCCGATGACCTTGCCGAAGGTCAGCAGGTCCGGCGTCCACGGCTCGGCAGCGTCCGGCGCGCCGCCGGTGAGGCCCCAGTAGCCGGAGTAGCCCGTGCGGAACCCGGTGAGCACCTCGTCCACGATCAGCAGGGCGCCGTGTTCACGGGTAATCCTGGACAGGCCCAGGTTGAAGCCTTCGGCCGGAGTGACCACACCCATATTGGCGGGCGCGGCCTCGGTGATCACGGCGGCGATGTTGGGTCCGTGCGCGGCGAAGGCTTCCTTGACGGCCGTGAGGTCGTTGTAGGGCAGCACCAGGGTCTCGGCGGCGGTGGCCTCCGTGACGCCGGCCGATCCGGGCAGCGCCAGCGTGGCCACGCCCGACCCGGCGGAGGCGAGCAGCCCGTCCAGGTGGCCGTGGTAGCAGCCGGCGAACTTGATGATGAGGTTGCGGCCGGTGAACCCGCGCGCCAGGCGGACAGCGGTCATGGTGGCTTCGGTGCCGGTGGACACCATGCGGAGCCGTTCGACGGCAGGTACGCGTTCCTTGACGATTTCGGCCAGGTTCGCTTCGTCCGGGGTGGAGGCGCCGAAGGACAGGCCACGGTCCACGGCGGCGTGGACGGCATCGAGCACGGCGGGGTGGGCGTGGCCGAGCAGTGCCGGGCCCCAGGAGCAGACCAGGTCCACGTATTCCTTGCCGTCGGCATCCGTCAGGTACGGGCCCTTGGCGGAAACCATGAAGCGCGGAGTACCGCCCACGGACCCGAAGGCCCGCACCGGGGAGTTGACTCCGCCCGGCATCAGCTGCCGGGCGCGGTCGAAGAGTGCCTCGTTGCGAGGAGTGCTGGAAGTCATGGTTCCTATTCTCTCAGTTAGCCGGCGCGTCAGTTGCCGAGCAGTTCAGCCACCCGGGGCGCCACCGCCGTGCCCAGCAGTTCGATGGACCGCATCATGGCCGAATGCGGCAGGGGGCCGTTGCTGTATTTGAAGTCGAAGCGGTCCACGCCCAGGTTCTGCTTGAGGTGGACGATTTTGCGGGCCACGGTTTCCGGCGAACCTACGTAGAGCGCTCCCTCGGGTGCGCACAGGGCGTCAAACTCGCCGCGTCCGGCCGGCCCCCAGCCGCGTTCAGCCCCCAGTTTGTTGCGCAGCTTCAGCCAGTGCGGGAAGAGCTCTTCCCGGGCCTGTTCGTCGGTTTCCGCCACGTGGCCGGGTGAATGGGTGGCTATCTGCTGCATCGGGTGCCCGTACTTGGCCATGGCCTCACGGTAGAGATCCACGAGCGGACGGAAGGCGCGCGGCTGGCCGCCGATGATGGCGAAGATGATCGGGTAGCCGTAGTGTGCGCACCGGAGGACGGATTCAGGCGTTCCACCCACGCCGATCCAGGTAGGCAGCAGGTGGTGTTCCAGGGGCGGGTACACGCCCAGTCCGGCGATCGCGGGCCGGGTCCTGCCTTCCCAATGCACCGGCTTCTGCGCCCGCACGCGGTGGAACAGTTCGAGCTTCTCCTCGAACAGGACCTCGTAGTCGGCGAGGTCGAGGCCGAAGAGCGGAAAGGATTCAATGAAGGATCCGCGGCCCAGCATGACTTCGGCGCGGCCGTTGGACAGGGCATCAACGGTGGAGAACCGCTGGAACACGCGGATGGGGTCGTCCGAGCTGAGGACGGTGACGGCGGAGCCGAGCCGGATGCGGGTGGTCCGGGCCGCGGCGGCTCCGAGGAAGACCTCCGGGGCGGACACCGCGTAGTCCTTGCGGTGGTGCTCCCCCACCCCAAAGGCGTGAAGACCGACGGCGTCCGCCAGTTCGGCCTGTTCCAGCAGTTCCCGGAGGACCTGCGCAGGCTCCTGGGGGCTTCCGTTCGGCTTCTCACCCACATCCCCGAAGGTGTTGAGGCCGATCAGGATGCGGTTCTCCCCCATCGGGTCGGTGGGCCCCGCCACGTGTTCTGCCTCATGACTCCTTCAGCCAGCCGGCAAGCTCCGCTGCCCAGTAGGTCAGGACCATGGAGGCCCCGGCCCGGCGGATGCCGAGGACGGATTCGGTAATGGCGGCGCGGCGGTCGATCCAGCCGTTGCCCGCCGCGGCCTCGATCATGGCGTACTCACCGGAGATCTGGTAGGCCGCCACGGGAACCGGGCTCATGGCGGCAACGTCGGCAACGATGTCCAGGTAGCTCATGGCCGGCTTCACCATCACGATGTCCGCCCCCTCGGCCAGATCCAGCTCCACTTCGCGGAGGGCCTCAGTGCGGTTACCGGCGTCCATCTGGTAGGTCCGGCGGTCGCCCTTCAGCTGGGAATCGACGGCCTCGCGGAAGGGCCCGTAGAAGGCTGAGGCGTACTTCGCGGAGTAGGCGATAACGGAGGTGTTGGTGTGCCCGGCGTCGTCCAGGGCGGAACGGATCGCGGCGATCTGTCCGTCCATCATGCCGGACGGGCCCAGCATGTGGGCTCCCGCTTCCGCCTGTGCGACGGCCATCCGGGCGTAGATCTCCACGGTGCGGTCGTTGTCCACGTACCCGGCGGCGTCGAGCACCCCGCAGTGGCCGTGGTCGGTGAACTCGTCCAGGCAGACGTCGCTCATCACAACCAGGTCGTCGCCCACCTCGGCGCGGACGTCCCGGATGGCCTTGTTGAGCACCCCGTCGGGGTCGAGCGATGCGGACCCCTCGGCGTCCCGGGTTTCGGGGATCCCGAACAGCATGATGCCGCCCAGGCCCAACTCCACGGCTTCGGCCGCGGCGCGTTTCAGCGTGTCCGTGGTGTGCTGCACGACGCCCGGCATCGACGTGATCGGGTTCGGCTCGCTGAGTCCCTCACGGATGAAGGCGGGGAGGATGAGCTCGGCGGGGGCCAGGCGCGTCTCGGCAGTCAGCCGCCGCATGGCAGGGGTGGTGCGGAGGCGGCGGGGGCGCTGGCTGGGAAAAGTCATCGTGTTGTCCTTCACGTCGTTGGGTGCGTGGGCCGTTCCGGAGCGGCACTGGAAGTTCGAAGGGCGTCAACCACTGCGGCAACGAGGCCCTCCGGCGTGGGCTCGGCTGCCACCGCCGCCACCGGCAGGCCCAGTGCGGAAGCCTGCTCCGCCGTCGAACTCCCGATCGCCACCAGCCGGCAGCGGTGCAGCGGCGACAACCCGGCGATGCGCCGTACGGCGCTGGGTGAGGCGGCGAGGACGGCGTCGATGCTTCCGTCAGCGAAGCCCGCCCTGGCTGCAGCAGGCGCCAGGATGGCGTACGACGGCGGCGGCTGGCCGGCTGCCTCATCATCCGCAGGCACGGCGAGCCTTCGCTCCGGTGCTGCCGGGTATTCAACGGTGCGGTAGGCAGTTACCACCGTGACGTCGCTGCCCGTGGCGGACAAGCCCTCCGCGAGGCGGGGAGCAGCGATGTCAGCCTGCGGAAGCAGGACCCTGCCCGTGCCGGGCCAGACCTCGAGCAGGCCGGCAGCGGACTGTTCCCGCGCCGGAACCAGGTTAACGGCAAGGCCGTGGGCTTCGAGGAGCCTGCGCGTGGCCGGGCCCACTGCGGCGACCCGTGTGTCTGCCGGGATCAGTCCACGCAGCGTGGTTCCGCGGTCGCGTGCTTTGGATACCAACACATGGACCGTTGTGGCGCTGGTCAGCACAAGCCAGTCGAAAGCGCCCGCCCCGAGGGCGTCGCAGGCCACATCCAGGGAATGCTGGTCCGCGGCCCGTTCGAAATCGATGAGCGGCAGGAGCAGGGCCGTTGCCCCGGCCTTCTCCAGCGCAGCCACGAGTTCCAGCGAGCGTTCCGGGCTGCGCGTCACCAGGACGCGGACCCCGTGCAGCGGATTGCCGGTCCCAGGTGCGCGGGAAGGAAGTGACATGGGCAGGTCAGGATGCTTGAAGGTCGGCGATGCCCGCGGCGCCACCGGCAAGGAGGACCTCGGCAAGTTCGATTCCGAGGAGGGTGGCACCTACCTCGGTGAGTCCGTCGGTGGCCCGCTTGTCCCGGATGGAGGCGGTGCCGTCCACGGCGCACACCACGGCCTCGAGGTGGAGCATGCTGCCCTTCCGGTAGGCGTAGGCACCCACCGGAGCCGCACAGCCTGCTTCGAGCCGGGCCAGCAGTGCCCGTTCCGCCGTAACGGCGAGCCGTGTATCAGTGTCATCGAGCGCGGCCAGCGCCTGCGCCAGCACGGCCTGTGAGCCTTCGGTGGATCCGGGCTTCCGGGGCGCGTCGGCGGTACGGCATTCGATGGCCAGCGAGCCTTGCCCCGCGGCGGGGAGCATTACGTCGGTTTCGAGGTACTCGCTGACCGCGTCCAGCCTGCTGATGCGTTCCAGGCCTGCCGCGGCGAGGACCACGGCGTCAAGGTCGCAGGACTTGCCGGGAACCACTGCCTCGGTGGTGTTGCCCGGAAGGCCGGGCACCCGGCCAAGGCGGGTGTCGACGTTGCCGCGGATATCCCGGATGTCCAGGTCCGGCCGGGCAGCACGCAACTGCGCTGCGCGCCGGGGCGATCCCGTGCCGACGGTCGCGCCGGCCGGCAGGTCTGCCAGCTTCAGCCCGTCCCGCGCGCAGAGGACGTCGCGGACGTCCACGCGCCGCGGGGTCGCAGCCAGGCTGAGCCCGACGGCGGCGCCGGTGGGCAGGTCCTTGAGCGAGTGCACCGCAACGTCGCATTCGTTCCGGAGCAGGGCGTCGCGCAGGGCAGCCACGAACACCCCGGTGCCCCCCATTTGCGACAGCGAACCGGTGAGGACGTCACCGTCGGTCCGGATGTGGACGAGCTCGACGGGAAAGCCCCCGACGGCGGCCAGCTGGTCGGCGGTCTGCTGCGTCTGGGTCAGGGCGAGCTTGCTGGCGCGGGTGCCGATCCGGACGGTCACTGCTGTGCCGCTCCGTCCGATGACGCCGCAGCTGCCCCGGCCGGGTACGGGTCGTGGCCTGTGCCGACGGTGGTGTCTGCGCCTGCGATGGTGGGCTTCTCGCCGCGGAAGTTCGCGCAGCAGCCGGGCCGGCAGATGTCGTACCAGGGACCGAGGTCCGTCATGGCCGGGCGGTCGCTGATGTTGTTGGCAACGGTGCGTTCGCAGATGAGGTCCACCATGCCGTTCACGAACTTGCGGTGCGTGCCGGGGGTGGGAACGCGGGTGGCGGCCAGGCCCAGGTTGGCGCAGGTCTCCAGCGCTTCGGTGTCCAGGTCCCAGACAACCTCCATGTGGTCGCTGACAAAGCCCAGCGGCACGATGACGATTCCCTTGACGCCCTGCCCGGCAAGTTCCTCGATGGCGTCGTTGATGTCCGGCTCCAGCCACGGCACGTGCGGCGCGCCGGAGCGGGACTGGTACACGAGCGACCACTCGGCGGTGAGCCCGGAGTCCTCCTTCACCCGCTCCATGACGGCCGCGGCGGTGGCAAGGTGCTGGGCCACGTACGCCGAGCCTTCCTCGAACTCCCGCGGCTCGCCTTCCGAACGGCCGGCGGCCTCGGCATCCCGGGTGGGGATGGAGTGCGTGGCGAACACGATCTGCACGGGCGCGTCCGGGGTGCCCGCTTCCGCGAGCTTGGCCCGGACCTCGGCGAGGCCGGCGGCGGTGCCTTCGACAAACGGCTCAACGAAGCCGGGGTGGTCGAAATACTGCCGGACCTTGTCCACTTCGAGGCGGCCGTCCAGGCCGGTTTCCGTCAGCGCCATGCCAATGTCCTCGCGGTACTGGCGGCAGCTGGAATAGCAGGAGTAGGCACTCGTGGTGACCATCAGCAGCCGGCGGTGGCCGGCGTCGTACGCTTCCTGGAGGGTCTCTGGAATGTACGGTGCCCAGTTGCGGTTGCCCCACAGCACCGGCAGGTCGATGCCGCGCGCGGCCAGTTCGGCCTCGAGGGCCGCCTTGAGTTCGCGGTTCTGCTGGTTAATGGGGCTGATGCCGCCGTTGGCCCGGTAGTGGTGGGAGACTTCCTCAAGCCGCTCATCCGGGATCCCGCGCCCGCGCGTGACGTTCCGCAGGAAAGGGATCACGTCTTCCTGGCCCTCGGGGCCACCGAAGGAGGCGAGCAGGACGGCGTCGTAGTTCTTGGGCGCCATCCGGCCGGCCTCGGTGACGGGGTTGACGGCGGTGCTGCCCTGGGGGTCGAGGGGGCTCATGCCAGCACCTCTGCTACTTCGTCGGCGGTAATCCGGCGGCCGGTGTAGAAGGGGATTTCCTCCCGTACGTGGTTGCGGGCTTCAGTGGCGCGCAGGTGCCGCATGAGGTCCACGAGGTCGACCAGTTCCGGGGCCTCCAGGCCGAGGATCCACTCCCAGTCGCCGAGGGCGAAGGAGGACACCGTGTTGGAGATGACCTGCGGGAACTCCCGGCCCAGGAGGCCGTGCTCGCGGAGCATTGCACCTCGTTCTTCCTCGGGCAGGATGTACCACTCGTAGGAACGGACGAAGGGGTAGACGCACAGCCATTCTGCGGGGGCGACGCCCCGGGAGTAGGCGGGAGTGTGGTTCTTGGCGAACTCCGCCTCGCGGTGCACGCCCATGGCCGACCAGACAATTTCGGTGCCGGCAAAGAGGCTGCTGCGGCGGATGTCGCGGATGGCCTGCTGGAGCGCCTCGGGCTTGGGTCCGTGGAGCCACACCATCACGTCGGCGTCGGCGCGCATGGCCGAGACGTCGTAGCTGCCGCGGTGGGTCACGCCTGCCGCCGCAAGCCGTTCCAGCAGTGCCTCGAAGTCGGCTGCAGCACCGGCGCTGCGGACCACGGGCTCGGACCGCTTGAAAACCGTCCAGAGGGTAAAGAACTGCTCGGCTGATTCTTCGGTTTTAGTGACAGATTCGGCAGAAGTGTGGCTCATGGTTACAAGTTTGCCCTTTACTACCCGTCAAGTCGAAACCGGAAACTTCTACAACGCGTAGAAGTGGTCAACGTCACAATTTCCCCGTTCCGGTGCTGCTGTCCGCCGGTTCCGGCCTAAGGATTGCGCAGGCGGAACAGCACCAGTCCGGCGGCGCCGGCGACGCCTACAAGGCCGGAGCCAAGCCACACCATCGCCTTGCGCGGTTCCGGCCGGGAGCTCAAGGTGGCGCTGGTGCGCTGGCTGGTTGCAGCACTGTAGGGCGACCACCCTGCCCGGGCCTGCGGCGCAGAGTAGAGTGCCGCATGGCCGGCCTGGCCTTGGTTGACGGCCGCCCCGGTTGCCGAACCGGCAACTCCCCCTGCCCCGGCTTCTTCCTGTGCGGACAACCGGCCGGGTTCCGTGGCCGTGCCTGTGACTGCTTCGGGGGATGACACGCCGCCCCCGGCGCGCGTATCCGCCGCGGGCGACGGCGATGGGTTGACGGGCGCGGACGGCACCGTCGCCGCCGGGGATGCCGTACCGGCCGGCGCCGGTGCGGAGCGGGTGGGTTCGGCCCCGGACGCGCTGCCGGTGGATGTCCCTGTCGCCGCCGCACTGGCAGTCGGAGCCGCGGAGGGGGCAGCAGTCGCGGACGGTGCCGGCGTGGGTACGGCAGTGGCTGATGCGGACAGAGTGGCCGTCACCGCCGGCAGCAGTGCCGGGGGGACGGAGGCAACGGGAGCAGGCGCAGAGGAAGTGGGCTGCGCAGTGGGATCCTCCTGGCCGGCAGTCGGCGCGTACCGCTGAAGTTCACCCGCGGCTGCCAGCTGGGCAAGCTGGTGCGCCAGAAGGCTTGAGTCCGGCGCTGCCGGAACCTGGGGGTAGGCGGGATCGGCCACCCCCTCGTCGGCCTGGGACGCCGGGACGCCTGTGGATAGAACCAGTACCGCTCCGATGGCCGCAGCATAGGTGCCGCGTCGGATTCCCCCATGGATACCGGTCCGGGACATTGGAAGCTCGGACCTGTTGTGAACCATAGTTATCGACCCTAACCATGGGGCAGAGGCATTTGGAAACCGGGAAGGGCCGGCCCGTCCGCCGGCAGGGGCAAGAACCGGCCGGCCCTAAGCCGCTGACCAGCAGAGACGTTCAGCCCGCCAGCTTTTGGATTTGCTGTTCCGTGTCCGAGACCACGGCGGCGAGCCCGTTGCCAGCGACCCAGCCGCCCACCACTGCCAGTCCACCCGCAGCGGCGCAGGCTTCCCGGATCTCCTGTACCCGTGCTTTGTGTCCGACGGCGGCAAACGGCAGGGCGCCGCGCCAGCGGACAACGTCCCAGTCCAGCACGTTGCTGCGGGTGATCCGAACGCCCAGCAGTGCTCCCGCGTCGCGCAGGGAGGCTGCCAGGAGTTCGTCGTCGGTTTCGGGTCCCTCCGCCTGCCCGCCGGCCCCGTCCACCCGGCCGTAGGAAAGCCGGACCACGTGCTTGCCGGGCCCGGCAGCGGCTGACAGCCAATCCCATTTGCCGGTGGCATGGGTGAGTGCTTTTGCTTCGATACCCGGCGTCTGGGGTGCGACCAGCACGCCCGTTCCACGCGGCCTGCTGTCCAGCTCCGGCTGGTCCAGCACCAGGGTCACGAGCTTAACGTCCGGTCCCGAGGCAGGCTTCTTGCCGGCGATGGCGGGTACAGCCTCTTGAAGCAGGTCGACGGCGGCAGGGCCGTCCACGGCCACGACCAGCACCGCCGCATTAAATGTCCGGTCCGGGGAAGTGACGTACCACCCCTCCTGGTCCTTGCTGACAGCCAAAGCAGGGGTTCCCGGGAGCAGTGTGACTCCGCGGCCGCGGACGTCGCCCACCAGCGCATCCACGAGGGTATACATGCCGCCCTCCAGGCCCGCGACGGCGGATCCCGCCTTTGCGGGTTTGCCGGCGGCCGGAGCGGGTCCGGCCTGCCCCCGGGCGGGCCCTCCGGTGCCCCGGCGCTGCGAGGCGACGGCGGCGGCGAGGGAACCATGTTGCCTGAGCCTGTCCCGGAGGCCCGGCGCAACCATGTCTACGTCGAGAAGTCCGGGATCCGCGGAGTGGACTCCTCCCACTACCGGCGAGACGAGGCGTTCCAGCACCCGTGAGCCCATGCGCGCCCGGACGAGGGCGGAAACACTGACAACGTCTTTGTCCGTTCCCACCGATGCCGGCAGGACGCGATCCAGGGACGCGCGGAGGGAGCCGAGAAGCCCAAGCGACCGGCGCACTTCGGGGTCCCAGGGGTTGGCGGGGATTCCCAGGATCCCCGTCTTTGGCAGCTCGCGCGGACCCTCGGGCAGTTGCACCCAGGCACCCCCCGGCCGCGGAGGAACGATCCTGGCACCAAGGCCGAGCTCCTCGACAAGCCCCGGGACGGCGTCGGACCTTGTGGCGAAGGATTCAGCTCCGCTGTCCAGCACCAGGCCCGCCACAACGTGGCTGCCCACGCAGCCACCCCAGGCGGTGCCCGCTTCAAGGAGGGTGACCCGGTAGCCTGCAGCGGCCAGGCGTCGGGCGGAGAGCAGGCCGGAGATTCCGCCGCCAAGCACCAGGGCGGTCCGTGCTGTGTCCGGCGAACTGCCCACGGGCTACTCCGGGGAGATGGAGTGGATAAGGCTGACCAGGCGGGTAAGGACGTCGGGGTCCGTCTCCGGCGGCACGCCATGGCCAAGGTTGAGGACGTGCCCGGGAGCGGCGGAACCGGCGGCGATGACCTCACGGACGTGCGCTTCGAGGACTTCCCACGGTGCAGACAGCAGGGCGGGATCGATGTTGCCCTGCAGCGGCACGGTGCCGCCCAGCCGGCGGTTGGCTTCGTCAAGGGGCAGCCGGTAGTCCACGCCCACGACATCGACGCCCACGTCCCGCATGGCGACCAGGAGTTCCGAAGTGCCGGTACCGAAGTGGATCAGCGGGGCACCCAGATGCCGGACATGGTCCAGGGCGCGCGAGGACGCCGGAGCGACATAGCGCGTGTAGTCCGCCAGTCCGAGGGACCCCGCCCAGGAGTCGAACAGCTGCCCGGCCGAGGCGCCCGCTTCAAGCTGGGCCTGCAGGAACATACCCGAGGCGTCGGCCGCCCAGTTGGCCAGGGCACTCCAGGTTTCGGGTTCGGCGTGCATCATGGTGCGCGGGCCCAGGTGGTCGCGGGAGGGGCGGCCCTCAACCATGTAGGCGGCCAGGGTGAACGGGGCGCCGGCAAAGCCGATCAAGGGGGTCTTGCCGAGTTCGGCGACCGTCAGTCGCACCGCTTCGCGGATGGGTTCAAGTGCTTCCCAGGTCAGCCTGGGCAGCGCTGCCACGTCAGCAGCGGTGCGGACCGGCTTGTCGAGGACGGGGCCCACGCCGGGGACGATATCCACGCCCACGCCGGCGAGCTTAAGCGGAATGACAATGTCGGAGAAGAAGATGCCGGCGTCAACGTCGTGACGGCGGACCGGCTGCAGGGTGATCTCGGAGGCAAGTTCCGGCCGGAGGCAGGAATCCAGCATGGCGATGCCCTCACGGACCTTGAGGTACTCGGGCAGGGAGCGCCCGGCCTGCCGCATGAACCACACCGGACGGCGGGAGGGCTTGCCCCCGCGGTAGGCGGTGATCAGCGGGGAGTCCGCGGTGCGGCCGTCCAGCAGGGGATGGTCAGCGGCAAGGGCGCCGGCGGCAGAGACGGCAGGGCTAGGAGTCATGCCTTTGATTGTGCCGAAAATCAACGCCAAAAGATAACGACAGCCTGTCATCCAGGAACGCGCTTTTTGCCGCGGTGGCGCGAATCACAGGACCGCCGGCCCCCAAATCGGCCGGGGAGTTGTTCTACCGAGGAGCGAAAAAGCTATGATTGGTCTGCTGTGGTTCTTTTTTCATTGGTGGCTACACACGCCGACATCGATCTTGAGACCGTTGCTCAGTTGAGCAACGGTTCCTCCGGGATTGCCACATCCGCCCTCTCCGGATCGCCGGCGGTCACAGGCGCGGTTGTCCTGGCAACCTGCAACCGCTACGAGATTTACGGCGAAGCTTCCCATCCGGACGACGTCGAGGCGGCCCGCGCGGCGCTTGTCGCCCAGATCAGCGAGGCCAGCGGACTCAGCGAACCCCTCGTTTCCCGGTCCTTCAGCACCCGGACGGGACCAGAGGTGACCCAGCACCTGTTTGCCGTGAGCGCGGGACTCGATTCCGCCGTCGTCGGGGAGCGTGAAATTGCCGGGCAGGTGCGGCGCGCGCTCATCACCGCCCAGCACGAGGGCACCGCCAGCGCAGGCCTGGTCCGGCTGTTCCAGGCTGCCTCCAAGACAGCCAAGGACGTTGGCGCCCAGACCGCACTCGGCTCGCGGGGCCTCTCCATCGTTTCGGTCGCCCTGGATCTTGCCACCGACCTGTCGGAAAGCCCTGACTGGTCCACCAAGAAGGTTGTGGTCTTCGGGACCGGCGCCTACGCGGGTGCCACCATGGCGCTGCTGCGCGAACGCGGCTGCACCGACATCTCCGTCTTCTCCTCCTCCGGCCGTGCCGAAGGCTTCGTCGCCACCCGCGGCGGCACCGCCCTCGACGCCGACTCCCTCCGGCCCGCCGTGGCCGCAGCCGACGTCATGATCGGCTGCAGCGGCTCCGACACGCGCGTGGAGGCCGACGAGCTGGCCCAGGTCCGCGCCAACTCCCCGCAGCCGCTGATTGCCATCGACCTGGCCCTCACGCACGACTTCGATCCCGCTGTAGGCGAGCTGGACGGCGTCGAACTCCTCACCCTGGAGTCCGTCCGGCTGGCCGCTCCGCAGGAGCAGGCGGAGTCCCTCGCGCAGGCCAGCACCATTGTCAACGGCGCCGCAAAGGCCTTCGAACAGGAGCGCGAAGCCCGGTCCGTGGACTCGGCCATCGTGGCCCTCCGCCGGCACACCATGAACGTCCTGGACGCGGAAATGGAAAAGGTCCGTGCCCGGCACGGCTGCACCGCCGCCGCGGAGGAAGTGGAGTTTGCGCTCCGCCGCATGGTCAAGCAGCTCCTGCACGTGCCCACCGTCCGGGCCCGGGAGCTGGCAGCCAATGGCCAGCAGGACGATTACGTCGCGGCCCTCGAAGCCCTCTACGGCATCACCGTGGAGCAGCCCGCTCCCCCAGCCGCGGCGGCCCAGGCTGAATGCCCGGTGGACCACCGCGGCCTTGAAAGCGCCTGACCCTCACCCCACTTGCCCTATCAGATATGGCTCCTAAACAGTCCGTTTAGGAGCCATATCTGATAGAGCAACTCTTAGTAGACGGGCTTGTGGGGTTCCACGTCGCGCACCCAGGCGAGGATGCCGCCGTCGAGGTGGCTCACCCGCTGGTAGCCGGCCTTCTGCGCGGCCGCGAGCACGTTGGCGGACCTGGTCCCCGCCTTGCAAAGGAACACGATGTCCCGGTCCTGCGGGATCTCTGCCCAGGCGTCCCCGGCCAGGATGCGGCCCTGCGGGATGAGGGTGGCGCCGTCGATCCGCACAATGTCGAATTCGCCCGGCTCACGGACGTCCACCAGTTCGAAGTCCTTGAGCCCGGCCTTCCGGGAAGCCAGCATGGTTGCCAGCTGCGTCGGGGTGACGGTGTGCCCGGCGTCGGCTTCCGTTGCCGGGGTGATCCCGCAAAACGCCTCGTAGTCCGTCAACTCGGTGATGGGACCGGCGGCCGGGTCCTTGGCCACCCGGATCTCGCGCCAGCTGCCGCCCAGGGCGTCGTACAGTGCCACGCGTCCCAGCAGGGAACGTCCGACGCCGGTGATCAGCTTGACTGCCTCGGTCACCATCAGCGAGCCCACAGCGGCGCACAACATGCCGAACACGCCGCCCTCGCCGCAGGACGGGACGGAACCCGCCGGCGGCGCCTCCGGGTAGAGGTCGCGGTACGTGGGGCCGTGCTTTTCCCAGAACACGCTGACCTGGCCGTCGAACCGGAAGATGGAACCCCAGACGTAGGGCTTGCCCAGGATGGCGGCGGCGTCGTTGACGAGGTAGCGCGTGGCAAAGTTGTCCGCCCCGTCGAGGATCAGGTCGTACCCCGCGAAAAGCTCCAGCGCGTTCGAGGCGTCAAGGCGCACATTGTGGAGCCTGACGTCAACCAGCGGGTTCAGTTCCATGATGGCGTCCCGGGCAGACTCTATCTTGGGCCTGCCGACATCGGCCACACCGTGGATGACCTGGCGCTGCAGGTTGCTGAGGTCCACCGCGTCGTCGTCGATGATGCCGATGGTGCCCACCCCGGCGGCGGCCAGATACAGCAGTGCCGGAGAGCCCAGCCCGCCGGCGCCGATCACCAGGACCTTGGCGTTCTTGAGGCGGCGCTGCCCCACAGTGCCGATCTCCGGAATGATGAGGTGCCGCGAATAACGTTCCACCTCGGCAGGGGTCAGGTCGCCTGCCGGTTCCACCAACGGGTCCAGCGAAACAGATGAAACATTTGCGGTGAAAGTCGAAGCCATACTTCAATGTATGCCCCGGGATACCGCCGGGTCATATTACCCCGCAGTAAAGTGGAGGTAACCGCAACTGGAAAGAGGATAACCGTGGTCCATGAAGCACGGGCTGACCGCCCGCCCGCCGCCGAGCCGCAGAATCCCCCGCGCCCGGCAGGCCAGCGATCCGCCCGGCTTCCCCGTGACGAGCGGCGTGCCCAGCTTCTTTCCGCAGCCCAGGAAGTGTTCGTCGCCAACGGCTACCACGGCGCCGCCATGGACGAAATCGCCGAAACCGCCCATGTCAGCAAGCCTGTCCTGTACCAGCACTTCCCGTCCAAGCGGGAGCTGTATCTCGCCCTGCTGGAAAGCCATCTCGCGTCCCTCACGGAGCTGATGCTGGGCGCGCTGAACTCCACCACGGACAACAAGGAACGCGTCCAGGCCGTGATGCGCGCCTACTTCCGCTTCATCGCCAGCGACGACCAGGCACACCGGCTGGTTTTCGAATCGGACCTCATCAACGACCCCGATGTCAGCTCCCGGCTGGAAACGTTCAACCGGACCTTCGCGGACGCGATCGCGCGGGTGATCGCCGAGGACACCAAGCTTCCCCACCTGGAGGCCGAACTCCTGGGCCGCGGGCTGGCGGGCATGGCCCAGGTCAGCGCCCGCTACTGGCTGGAAACCGACGGCAACCTGGACCTCGATGTGGCCAGTGACCTGATCTACCGTTTAGCTTGGCGCGGAATCTCTCGCTTCCCCAAAGAGTCCTAGACTACAAATAAGACAACACCTCGTAGAGATATACGGTGGAGAAAAACCGTAGACAAACACGGGAACTTTTGACTGGCTGGGAGGCCTCTGTGGAAATTAAGATCGGCGTTCAGAATGTTGGCCGCGAAATTGTCCTGGAATCGACGCAGGATGCGGAAACCGTGGCCAAGGTTGTGGGCGAAGCCATCACCGCCGGCAGCGAACTGCGCCTGACGGACGACAAGGGACGCCTGATCATTGTTCCCGGCAATGCGCTCGGCTACGTGGAGATTGGCGCCGAAGAGGTCCGCCGCGTAGGGTTCGGCCAGTTCTAGCAACCCCCGCGCTGCCCGGAAGTCCTAGGAGACCCATGCTTTCCCTGACCATTGTTGTGCTGGCCACGGCCGCGGCCGGCTTCATTGTCTGGGCGAACGACAAACGGCACACAAAGTACGGTGCCGGCCTGCCCGCGGGCGTGGCTGTTGGCGTGGGAGCCTTGGCCTGGATCATCCTGCTCGCGGCAGGCTTTGGGTACCGGCCGGGGATGACCTGGCTGCCGTGGGTGCTGCCGATCGTGCTGGGCACCGCTGCCGCCATCGCCGCTGTCCTGTACCTTGGCCGCAGCCGTGCCAGGCAGGACACCCAGCGACTCACGGCGATCCTCCGCCGCTAGGACCACCAGACATCGCAGGAACGCGAGTGGCCGCCGCCCCACAGGGGGTGGCGGCCACTCGCTGTTAAGGCGGGTTCAGCGGCCCCGAACGTACCGGGCCGGCTCCGCCACAGCGCCTTTCGCTGCCGCGGCTTCACTTGCCCCGGCAGCGGCCGCAAGGTCCCGCCCGGTGACCTGTCCCCCGGCGTCGTGGGATGAATACCGGATGAAGACGCGGTTGTAGCGCCAGTCAAGGTCCGGGTGGTGGTTTTGGTCCTCGGCGAGGCGTCCGACGGCGGCGATCAGTTCGAGCGCGGCAGCCGCCGTCGGCGCTTTGAAGACGGTGGCGAGGCCGCCGCCGTCGTACCGCCAGTCTGGGAGCCCGGTGAGGGCCTGCTCAACCTGCTCCCGGGGAAGGGGCTCTTTTCCTGCCACTGCTGCTCCTAGGGCCAGGGGCACCGGCGGACGGGAAGCGCGGCCTACAGGAACTCGGCCCGGCCTTCCATCGCCGACGATGCCAGCGCGTGTTCGCGGCGCGGTATCCTCCCGGCCGCTCTGGCCAGCCTACCGGCGATGATGGCGTGTTTGAACGCCTCCCCCATCAGTGTGGGGTTTTGCGCCCGTGTCACAGCGGTGGCAAGCAGCACGGCGTCGCATCCCAGTTCCATGGCCAGGGCGGCGTCCGACGCGGTGCCGATACCGGCGTCGAGGACCACGGGAACCGACGCGCGGGAAACGATGAGCTCGATGTTGTGCGGGTTGAGGATGCCCAGGCCGGTGCCGATCGGCGATCCCAGGGGCATGACCGCGGCCGCGCCGAGGTTCTCGAGCCGGAGCGCCAGGACGGGATCGTCGTTAGTGTAGGCAAAGACCTTGAACCCGCGGTTGACCAGTTGTTCTGTGGCCTCGACCAGTTCGACGGCGTCCGGCAGGAGCGTGTGCTCGTCGGCGATGACCTCGAGCTTCACCCAGTCGGTTTCCAGTGCCTCTCGCGCCAGCTCGGCGGTGAGGACAGCGTCGCGGGCAGTGAAGCAGCCGGCGGTGTTGGGCAGGACCCTGATCCCGTGGTCCACCAGCAGCTGGAACAGCGAACCGGTCTCCGCCGTCGAGTAGCGCCGCATGGCGACCGTGGTCAGCGACGTGCCCGAGGCAAGCAGCGCCGCGCCGAGCCCATCGAGGCTGGGGGCGCCGCCGGTTCCCATGATGAGCCGCGAGGCCAGGGGCACGCCGTCGATCACCAGGGCGTCGTCAAGGGCGGTGGCGGTTGTCGTTTCGGTCATGGTGTCAGCCTCCCTGCACTGCAGTGACAAGTTCGACGTCGTCCCCATCGGCGAGCGCGGTGGCGAACCACTGGCTGCGGGGTACCACCTGCGCGTTGCGCGCGACGGCGACGCCGAGTTTCCCGCCGTCCGTCGCCTGCCCGTCAGCAGCGAGGGGGCGGCCGGTCACCTGGCTGACGAGCGTGGTGATGGAAGCCCCGTCAGCCACGGTGTGTTGTGCCCCGTTGAGGGTGATGTTCATGCTGTCTCCTTGACGTTGAAGCGTGCTGCTGGCTGCCGGTTCCCCGAAAACCGGCCGGGGTTGAACGGCTCCCAGCGGCTGTCTGCTGTGCCGTCCATCAGGCCGCTGCAGATCGCGGCAGCCACGGGTGAGAGGAGGACCCCGTGCCGGAAGAATCCGGTGGCGATGATCAGCCCGGCCACGTGTCCGGACTGCCCCGCCTTACCTCCTGCGATGGCCGGGACCCGGCCCAGCAGCGGTGCATTGTCCGGCGTTCCCGGGCGGGCCCGGGCCGTGCATTCGAGCAGCTGGAGTTCGGCCACTGCGGGCACGAGTACCTGCGCATCGCGCAGGAGCTGGTAGACGCCTCCGGCGGACACGGCGCCGGCCCCGGACCGGGTGCCGCTGGTGGGCTGGACTTCCGCTGCCGCGGGCTGGTCCTCGCGCTGGGTCGCTCCAATGACCACCGTCCCGTCTTCCCGCGGGACGATGTACACGGGAACCCCCCGGACCAGCCCGCGGACCGTGGAGGTCACCAAAGGCTGGAGATGCCGCGGTACGGCCAGCCGCAGGATGTCGCCATAGACCGGGCGAAGGGGCAGTCGCAGCCCCTCCGGCAGGCCGGCGAGCGCGCGAGCATCGAGGCCGTTGGCCACCACGGTTTCACCGGCCAGGACGGTTCCGCCGCCCGCGAGCTGCACTCCGGCTACCGCCCCGTCCGCCCAGACAAGCCCCAGGGCCTTGGCGGGGAGGGCATAACCGTCAACAGCCCCCTCGATGGCGGTCTGCCGGCCATTCCCGCCGGAACCGTGCCGGGACAAGGCGCGCCGCAGGCTGGAGACGAGGAGCCGCGGGTCCACCTGGTGGTCGGCGGGGGTGTCCAGCGCGCACGCGACGGCGGGGCTGAGCAGTGGTTCACGCCTCCGGGCTTCGCGGACGGTCAGCGGCTCCACTGACAGCCCGCTCGCCTGCTGCACAGCGCGCAGGTCCATCAACGCCCGGCGGTCGGCGGCGTCGGCACCCACGGCGATGGTCGGCGTCGTCAGGTATCCGGAACTTTCGCCCGAGGCAGCGGCAAGGTCGGCTGCAAACCGGGGCCAGCGGGCCGACGAAGCGAGCATCAGGTCCAGGAGGTCTTCCTCCTGGTAGTGCAGCTCGCTGACGGGCGCCAGCATCCCGGCGGCGGCCCAGCTCGCCCCCGAACCGGGCGCATCATCAATGAGGACTACCGACCGGCCTGAGCGCCTGGCCTCCCAGGCGATCGCGTGGCCCACCACTCCCCCGCCGATCACCGCGACATCGGCGCGGACAGTTCCGGCGGTGCCGCGCTGTTCCGCGTGTGGCGGGTCCGTGTTTAGGGTGCCCATGTGTCTCCTTCCCTACGCCGGTATTAACCGGATCAGGTCAAGCGGTCGGCTCTGACGCCCTCTCAGCCCGGCGCTTTATGACAGCTGCCGCAGGCTCCCGCAGTACCAGGCAAGTCTAGAGGAACTAGGCTTGCAGCCATGAATGTGTCCCACTCCCCTGCCCCCGCCGCCGTCCCCCGAACGGATGCCTTTACCACCGCCGAAGGCACGTCCGGCTTGAGGGCGTCCCGCCTTTACCTCTGCACAGACGCCCGCCGGGAGCGCGGCGACTTCGCGGAGTTCGTGGATGCAGCCTTCGCCGGCGGCGTGGACATCATCCAGCTGCGGGACAAAACCATCGAGGCGGCAGAGGAACTGGACCTGCTTGCGGTCCTGAGGGAAACGGCACAGCGGCACGGACGGCTGTGGGCGGTCAACGACCGCGCGGACATAGCCGTGCTGTCCGGCGCACCGGTGTTCCATGTGGGCCAGAAGGACCTCCCCCTGCCCGCCGCACGCACGCTCCTGAACGGCAACGCGGCAATCGGCCTTTCCAGCCACGCCCCCGACCAGGTGGATGCTGCCCTTTCGGCTGCTGCCGGGCCCGCAGGCCTTGACTACTTCTGCGTCGGCCCGGTGTGGGCGACACCCACCAAGCCGGGCCGGGCCGCCGTCGGGCTGGACCTGGTGAAGTATGCGGCTGCAGCATCAGGCCGCCGCCGCACCGGAACGGGAGAAACTGTGCCGTGGTTCGCCATCGGCGGCATCGACCATTCCAACGTGAAGCAGGTCCTCGAGGCGGGGGCCCGCAGGATTGTGGTGGTGCGCGCCATCACCGAGGCTGCGGATCCGGCCGCAGCGGCAGCGTCGCTGGTTGCGGCCCTCGAGGACGCCGGTTCCTGACCTGCCGGTTTGCCGCCAGGCGGCACGGCCTGCCCTGCCCGGCGGTTGCACTGCATATTCGCCCGTCTTGGGGCTAGGCTGATTTTCGTGTCACACCATCGGCTGGCCCCCAACGTCCATGAGCACAACAACGCCCTGGAGGAAGCCCTGGGCGCGCTGCGAAGCGAACTGGAACTCCCGGGCCCGTACCCGGAAGAAGCGGTCCGGGACGCCGAGGCGGCCGTGGCAGCCCTGCAGCTTCCCGGGAATGACCTGACACAGATCGAATTCATCACGATCGATCCGGCGTCGTCCACTGACCTGGACCAGGCACTGTTCATCGAACGGGACGGCGACGGTTACCACGTGCTGTACGCCATTGCCGATGTCCCCTCCTTCGTCGCCCCCGGGGGCCCGCTCGATGCGGAAACCCGGCGCCGGGGCCAGACCTTCTACGCGCCGGACGGCCGGATTCCGCTGCACCCGGAAGTCATCAGCGAGCACGCAGGGAGCCTGCTGCCCGGGCAGGACTGTTCCGCCTTCGTGTGGGACTTCCGCCTGGATGCCGGTGCCGAGGTCACCTCCGCCACCGTCCGGCGGGCCCGGATGCGCAGCCGGGCAAAGCTCAGCTACAAGGGGGCCCAGGCCGAGCTGGATTCGGGCAACGCGTCACCGGTGCTGCAGCTGTTGCGGGAGGTCGGCCTCAAGCGGGTGGACCTCGAACGCGCCCGGAACGGCGCGAGCCTGAACATGCCCGAGCAGGAGATCGTCCAGCTTCCCGACGGCGGCTACCGCATCGCCGCAGCCCCGCAGCTTCCCGTCGAGGACTGGAACGCGCAGATTTCACTGATGACGGGCATGGCCGCCGCCCGGCTCATGCTGGATGGAAAGGTGGGGATCCTCCGGACCATGCCGGCACCGGACGAGCGCTCCCTCAACCACTTCAAGCTGCAGACCGAGGTGCTGGGAAAACCGTGGGACGGCGAGGTGGGGTACGGCGAATACCTGCGCACCCTGGATCCCACCGAACCCCGGCAGCTTGCCATCATGCACTCCGCAGGCATGCTGTTCCGGGGGGCGGCCTACACGGCATTTGACGGCAGCGTGCCGGACGATGCCGTGCAGTCGGCGATTGGCGCTGCCTACGCCCACACCACTGCTCCGCTCCGCCGCCTCGTGGACCGGTTTGTCCTGGTGATCTGCGAGGCGTTGTGCAACGGCGGGAACGTCCCGGCCTGGGCCCGGGAGGCCCTGCCGTCGCTGCCGGAGATCATGGCCGGATCGGACCAGCTGGCGTCCCGGATGGAGCGGATGGCCCTGGATACCGTCGAGGCGGCCCTGCTGGTGAACCATATTGGCCAGGAATTCGATGCCATCGTGATCTCGGGATCGAAGCCGCAGAAGGACAACGGCAACGGCGGCACTCCCGTTAACGGGAAAAACGGCAACGGGAAAAGCAGCAACGGGAACGGAAAAAACGGCAACGGCAACGGCGGTTCCGGCATCATCCAGGTGGCAGAGCCTGCCGTCACTGCCCGGTGCGCCGGTGAGCTGGAGTCCGGCACAAAGGTCCGGGTCCGGCTGGTTTCATCCGACATCGCCACCCGTGTGGTCCACTTCGAACTCGTGGACTGACCCCTGCCGGAGACTGCTGGCCTGCGCCGATGGCCCAAAAGCCGGGATTTTGGCCCTGTGCGGCTAGACTGAAGGAGTAGAAATGGATGCCCGGTCGTTGATTTCCTCGATTTGAAACCAACAAGCCCGCCCCTACGCGATCTTGAGATTTGCCCGCTGGTCGCCAGTGCCAGCATTTAGATAGCCCGCGATCGGCTTCCACTGGAACTGCTTGTGCGCCCGCGCGTGCTCCGGAACGGCCCCAGGGCCGGCCCGTTGAGCACGCAGCGACACATTGCCCAAATGAATAAGGAAACTCCCTGTGAGTGAATTGCATACCCACCAGCTCCTGACCGATGAGTCCGGTACCGAGACCATCGAGCCGGAAGAGACCATCATCTCGGACGAGAAGCCGCACGAAATCGCGGAGAAGTCGTTCGCCGACTACAACGTCCGCCAGGACATCGTCGATTCCCTGGCTGACGCCGGAATCACCCACCCCTTCCCCATCCAGGCCATGACGCTGCCGGTGGCCCTGTCCGGACACGACATCATCGGACAGGCCAAGACCGGTACCGGCAAGACGCTCGGTTTCGGCATTCCTGCGCTGCAGCGCGTTATCGGCCAGGACGATCCGGGCTACGCAAAGCTCGCCGTCCCCGGAGCGCCGCAGGCCCTGGTCATCGTTCCCACGCGCGAACTCGCGGTACAGGTTGCCAGTGACCTGCAGGCCGCATCGAGCAAGCGCAATGCCCGTATCGCCACGATCTACGGCGGCCGTGCCTACGAGCCGCAGGTGGAAGCGCTGAAGCAGGGCGTCGAGGTCGTTGTCGGCACCCCCGGCCGCCTCATCGACCTCTACAAGCAGCGTCACCTCAGCCTCAAGAACGTCAAGATTGTTGTCCTCGACGAGGCTGACGAGATGCTGGACCTCGGGTTCCTCCCGGACGTCGAGACGATCATCGCCGCCACCCCGGCAGTCCGCCAGACGCTGCTGTTCTCGGCCACGATGCCCGGCCCGGTCATTGCCATGGCCCGGCGCTACATGACCCAGCCCACCCACATCCGCGCCGCTGATCCGGATGACGAGGGCCTGACCAAGCGCGACATCCGCCAGCTGATCTACCGTGCGCACAGCATGGACAAGACGGAGGTAGTGGCCCGCATCCTCCAGGCCCGCGGCCGCGGGCGCACCATCATCTTCACCAAGACCAAGCGCACCGCCGCGAAAGTGGCCGAGGAACTGGTGGACCGCGGCTTCGCGGCCGCGGCCATCCATGGCGACCTCGGCCAGGGCGCACGCGAGCAGGCCCTGCGGGCATTCCGCAACAACAAGGTGGACGTCCTCGTGGCCACCGATGTCGCGGCCCGCGGCATCGACGTTGAAGACGTCACCCACGTCATCAACTACCAGTGCGTTGAGGACGAGAAGATCTACCTGCACAGGGTGGGCCGGACCGGGCGCGCCGGCAACAAGGGCACCGCCGTCACGTTCGTGGACTGGGACGAGGTGCCGCGCTGGGCGCTGATCAACAAGGCCCTGGGCCTGAACGTCCCCGAACCAGTTGAAACCTACTCCTCGTCACCGCACCTCTACACCGACCTCGACATCCCCGAGGGCACCAAGGGACGGCTGCCGCGCGACAAGCGCACCCTTGCCGGTGTTGACGCCGAGGTCCTGGAAGACCTGGGCGAGACCGGCAAGAAGAACAGCCGCGGCGGCCGCGGGGACGGCCGTGACCGCTCCGGGCGGGGACGCCAGGGCCGTTCCGGCAGCCGCGAAAGCGGCCGCGGCGGCGAGTCTGGCCGTTCAGGTG
>NZ_BAAHNO010000017.1:55699-68814 GCF_054656615.1 Arthrobacter sp. AD-310
CGATTCTGCCGCGCCGGCCGCTTCCGCCGGCGAGCAGCCGGCAGCGGGCACCGACGGCGAGCAGCCGAGCCGTGCGCGCCGGAACCGGACCAGGACCCGCCGCCGCAACGGCGAAGTGGTCTCCGGCACGGACAGGGCAGCACAGCCTGGCGCCAGCGAGGGCTAACTGCCCCCATGACTGACACTGTTTGGGCGCCGGACGGCGGCAGCCTGGTGGTGCACGCCGACAACGCGGAGTACCTCCCCACGCTGCCGGACGGCGCCTTCACACTGATTTATGTGGACCCGCCCTTCAACACGGGCAGGCCGCAGCGGCGGCAGGAAACCAGGATGGTGGCCAACGCCGAAGGCAGCGGCGACCGGGTGGGCTTCAAGGGCCGCTCCTACGACACCATTAAGGGCGCCCTGCACCGCTACGACGACGCCTTCAGCGACTACTGGTCATTCCTGGAGCCCCGGCTGGTGGAGGCATGGCGCCTGTTGGCGGACGACGGGACGCTGTACCTTCACCTGGACTACCGGGAAGTGCACTATGCCAAGGTGATGCTGGATGCCATCTTCGGCCGCGAGTGCTTCCTCAACGAAATTATCTGGGCCTACGACTACGGTGCCCGCGCCCGGAACCGCTGGCCCACCAAACACGACAACATCCTGGTGTACGTGAAGAACCCGGCGAAATACCACTTCGACAACGCCGAGGTGGACCGGGAGCCCTACATGGCGCCCGGGCTGGTGACACCGGCAAAACGCGAACTGGGCAAGCTGCCCACGGACGTGTGGTGGCACACCATCGTTTCCCCGACGGGCAAGGAAAAAACCGGCTATCCCACCCAGAAACCTGAGGGCCTGGTGCGCCGGATTGTATCTGCGTCAAGCCGGCCCGGGGACTGGTGCCTCGACTTCTTCGCCGGTTCCGGGACGCTGGGCGCGGTGGCCGCCAAGCTGGGGCGGAAGTTTGTCTGCGTGGACCAGAACCAGCCGGCCGTGGAGATCATGGCCAAGCGGCTGGGCACCCATGCAACCCTGACGTCCTACCACGCCAACAAGGTGTCCTGACCGGCACCGGCAGGCAGGAGGGTCCATCGCACCGGCGTGATGAACCCTCCTGCCGCGGTCCCGCTAGTGCCCGGGCGTGCAGCCTTCCATCAGCTGGATCCCGTGTTCGGTCTGCCGTTTCACCTGCACGGACCCCTGTGAATCACAGATGGCGTTGACCAGGAGCGCATAGCCTTCCCCGTTCTGGAAGTTGCCGTTCTCCCCCGCCAGGCCAAAGTCCTTAACGGTTCCGGGCGGAACAAAGACCCAAGCTTCCGGTGCACCGGGAAACACACTGGGCAGCCAGGCCCAGTTGCCCTGCAGGACTGGGCCGTCGGAACATTCAATGCCGCACGCGGCCGGCGGCCTGCTGACGTTCACGCAGTCGAGGGCGTGTGCCGCTGCGGGAACGAAAGTAAAGGCTGCAGCAAGGCCCGCCGCTGCCAGTGTTTTGCGAATCATGTTTCTCTCCGTCCAGGACAAGGAATGATGCTTGACGATGAGACCTACAGCGGTGCAAACCGCGCCTTCCCCGGCACAGCAAGACTGGACGACGGCAGAGGGTTAGACAAGACGCTTGAGTAAATCTTGCGGGTTGCCCGGGCGGGAGCCCGGTACTACGGACGGACGACGGCGGTCCCAGTCCCCAACTCCTCGATCCGGGCCAGGATTTCCGGCGCGGTGAGGTTCTCCCCCAGCAGGTTGGGCTTGCCGGTGCCGTGGTAGTCGGAAGATCCCGTGACCAGCAGGTCGTGCTTGGCGGCGAGCCGGCGCAGGAAAGCGCGCCCTTCGTCCGGGTTGTCCCGGTGGTCAATCTCAAGGCCGGCCAGCCCGGCGTCGATCATCTCCCGGTACGTGCGCTCCCCCACGATCCTGCCGCGCGCCGACGCCACCGGGTGCGCAAAGACGGGGACGCCGCCCGCCGCCCGGACCAGTTCGACGGCGACTGCCGGGTGGGGTGCGTAGTGCGGGATGAAGTACCGGGAGCGGGAGGTCAGGATGGACGAAAAGGCCTCGGAGCGGTCCTCTACAACACCAGCAGCCACCAGCGCATCAGCGATGTGCGGACGGCCGAGCGTCGCCCCCGGAGCCACATGGTGGATGACGTCGTCCCAGGTCAGGGGGTAGTCCTCGGCGAGGAGCGTGACCATTCGCTCCGCACGGGTGAGCCGGGCATCCTTGGCTTTTGTGATTTCCTCCAGCAGCCCGGGGTGGGCGGGATCGTGGAGGTAGCTGAGGAGGTGGACGCTGATGCCTTCCTCCGTGCGGCAGGAAACCTCCATGCCGGGCACCAGGGCCACGCCGTGCTCCAGCGCCCCCACAGTTGCGGCCTCCCAGCCGTCCGTGGAGTCGTGGTCGGTCAGGGCTATCACGTCCAGACCGGCGCGGGCGGCAGACGCCATCACATCGGCTGGTTTTTCCGTGCCGTCTGAGACGTTGGAGTGCGCATGCAGGTCGATCCTCACCTGTCCAGCCTAGTTGACCCGGGCATCAGCGGCCCCGAAGCCCGTTCGCATCGCCGGGAACGTGGTGAGACGATGGTGCCGTGAACCATGCCGACAACACCCTGAATTCTGCTTCCCAACCGCTGGAGGAGCGCGTCAACAACCGCTCGCAGCGGCCCAGTTCCGACGCTTTCAAGGCCTTCATGGCCAGCAACTGGGCACCGTCCAGCCAGGAGCTCCCTGGCCGTGACGATGTGGCCGGCTACGCCGCGAACCGGCGCAAGGCCATCTCCGCCCTGTTCAAGGGCGAACGCCTGGTCCTCCCCGCCGGCCCGTTGAAGGTCCGTTCGAACGACTGCGACTACCGGTTCCGCCCGCACTCCGCATTCGCCCATCTCACCGGCCTCGGCCTGGACCATGAGCCGGACGCGGTCCTGATCCTCGAGCCGGTGGCAGAAGGAAAGGGCGACGACGGCAGCCACCACCATGCCACGCTGTACTTCCGCCCGCTGGCCGGCAGGGACACCGAACAGTTCTACGCCGACGCCCGGTCCGGCGAGTTCTGGATCGGCGCCCGTCCCACGCTGGCCGAGTTCGAAGCGCGCCTTGGCCTGGCGACAGCCCACATCGACCAGCTGGAAACGGCCATCACCAAGGATGTGGGCGCACCGGAGATCGGCGGGATCTCCATCCGCCTGGTCCGCAAGGTGGACGAAAACATTGACGCCCTCGTGGACACCGCGCGCTACAACACCGCACGGGACCCCGAAAACCTGGACCTGGGCGTCTTCGACGCCCTGGACGAGAAGCTTAGCGAGGCCCTCTCCGAGCTGCGCCTGCTCAAAGATGAGTGGGAGATTGAGCAGATGAAGATCGCGGTGGCCTCCACCGTTGAAGGGTTCGAAGAGGTGGTGAAGGTCCTTCCGCGGGCACTCACCCATGCCCGGGGCGAGCGGGTTGTGGAAGGCGCGTTCTTCGCCCGCGCCCGCGAGGTTGGCAACGAACTGGGGTATGACACCATCGCCGCCTCCGGCAACAATGCCACGGTGCTGCACTGGACCCGGAACACCGGCAAGGTCAACGCCGGTGAACTGCTGCTGCTGGATGCCGGCGTGGAAGCTGATTCGCTGTACACCGCTGACATCACCCGGACACTGCCGGCCAACGGTGTCTTCAGCGAGGTCCAGCGCAAGGTTTACCAGGCCGTGCTCGATGCTGCAGACGCCGGATTCGCCGCGGCACGGCCCGGCGCCAAGTTCCGGGACATCCACACCGCCGCCACCACCGTCCTCGCCGAGCGGCTCTTCGAATGGGGCCTCCTGCCCGTCAGCGTGGAGGAAGCCGTCAGCCAGGAAGGCCAGCAGCACCGCCGCTGGATGCCGCACGGCACCAGCCACCACCTGGGCCTGGACGTCCATGACTGCGCGCAGGCCAAGCGGGAACTCTACCTGGACGGAATCCTCACCGAAGGCATGGTGTTCACCATCGAACCCGGCCTGTACTTCAAGGCCGAGGACCTCGCCATCCCGGAGGAATACCGCGGCATTGGCGTCCGGATCGAAGACGACGTGCTGATGACCGCCGACGGCCCGGTCAACCTCAGCGCAGCCCTGCCGCGCAAGGCCGAGGACGTGGAGGACTGGATGGCCGGCATCTACCGCGAGGCGGACGCCGCACAGTAACTCCTACCGCAGGCACAAAAGCGGGGCCACCGGTAATCCGGTGGCCCCGCTTGTGCTTTGGGCTGTTACGGGCGGGGGTCGGCAGGGCGCTGGCCGTTGCCACCGTGCCCGGTGTCACCGGACTGCTGGACGGGTTCATGCGGTTCGCTGTCATCCTGCCCTCTTTTATCCTGCACGGGGCCCCGCTGCAGCGGGTCCTGGGCAACTCCGCGCTGTTCGCCCTGCTGCTGCCCCGGTTCCCCCGCCGGTGCCTGCGGCAGGCGCACGCCGTACTGCGGACGTCCGTCCGGCAGGTCCGGATAGCGGACCGGGCGCGCAGGCGCCGGAGGCTGCTCCGTATGGGGGCCGCCGTCGTACGCCTGGTCTCCGTGCTGCCGGCCCTGCTGCTGCCCGTCCCCAGCCTGGTAACCGGGGTCCTGGGCCGGCGCACCGGTGGATTGGCCGTACGGGTCATGCCAGCCGGAGGGGCGGGCCGGGCCCTGCCCCGGCTGCTGGTGGGGCTGGTTGTTCTGGTATGGCTGGTTGTAGTAGTCCCGCTGGGTGTACGGGCCGTTGCCCGCGGCCGCATCGGAGCGGGACATCGGCAACTGCTGCAGGAGCCGCCGGGCCTCATGCGCGGCTTCCGGCGACACAACGACGTCGTAGGTCGTGGCCACCACCTGGCTGGTGGATGTGAAGTCCCGCTTGCCGCGCTGCATGGCGTAGGTGACGATCCCGAAGAGCATGAAGAACGCCGCGCCCATCAGCACGGAGGTGAGGATGGAGAAGTACCCCGGCGACGGCGCGAAGAAGGACAGCATCACGCCGACAAAGAGTCCGAACCACATGCCGCTCAGCGCCCCCGACAATGCCACCCGGGGGTAGCTCAGGCGCCCCGTGACCCGTTCCACCATCTTCAGCTCGTTCCCGACGATGGAGACCATCTGCACCGGGAACTGCTGGTCCGCGAGGTAGTCCACCGCTTTCTGGGCATCAAGGTAGGAGGTGTAGGAGCCGACGGTGTCACCAGTGGGAACGGCCCTGGCTTCGTCCATGCCGCTGGGTCCACCTGACCTGGGAGCACCAAAAATGTTTGCCATACCCCCATTCTTGCCCATGACCATGGATGCTGCCTGGGAATTCAGCTAAAAGAGAGCAGACTCGGTAGCCTGTAGGGGTGAGTACAACACCTACCCGCGTCTTTGTGGCGCGCCTGCTGGGACTCGACGTCTTCGACCCGCTGGGCGACCGGCTGGGCCGGCTGCGTGATGTTGTTGTGCTCTCCCGTGGAACCCAGGGTGCCCCGCATGTGGTGGGCATCGTGGTGGAAGTGCCCGGGAAGAAGCGCGTTTTTGTGCCCATGACACGCATCACCTCGATCGACCAGACCCAGATCATCTGCACCGGGCTGGTGAACCTGCGCCGCTTTGAGCAGCGCGGCGCCGAAACGCTGGTGGTCGCGGAGATGTTCGACCGGCGGGTGACCCTGCGCGACGGCAGCGGGGACGCCACCATCGAGGACATCGCCATGGACCAGCACCGCTCGCGCGACTGGTTCGTCAGCAAGCTCTTCGTCCGTCGCGGCCACTCCCTGTCCCCCTTGAGCCGGCTGCGCCGTAACGAAACCCTGATCATCGACTGGGCAGATGCCCTGCAGGGTCCGCGGACCGAGCCGCAGGCAGCCACCCAGTTCGTCGCCAACCACGAGGACCTCAAGCCCGCTGACTTTGCCGAGGCGCTGCAGGAGATGAGCGACAAACGCCGCTTCGAGGTCGCCAGTGAGCTGCAGGACGAAAGGCTGGCCGACGTCCTCCAGGAACTCCCCGAGGACGACCAGGTGGAGATTCTCTCCGCCCTGGACGTGCAGCGCGCCGCCGACGTCCTGGAGGAGATGGACCCGGACGACGCCGCCGACCTCCTGGGCGAGCTGCCGTCCGCGCAGGCTGAAGAGCTGCTCCAGTTGATGGAGCCTGAAGGCGCCGAGGACGTTCGCCGCCTCCTGGAATACGACGAGGACACCGCGGGCGGCCTCATGACGCCGGTGCCGGTCATCCTGCCCCCGGAAGCCACCGTTGCCGAGGCCCTGGCGCACGTCCGCCGGGAGGAACTCTCCCCGGCACTGGCTTCCGCGATTTTCATTGCCCGGCCGCCGCTGGAAACCCCCACCGGCCGGTTCCTCGGCGTGGTGCACATCCAGCAGTTGCTGCGGTTCCCGCCGTTCGAGCCGCTGGGCAACCTGGTGGACAAGAACCTTGAGCCGCTGTCCGACCAGGCCCACATCAGCGAGGTGGCACGGACCCTTGCCACGTACAACCTGAACTCCCTCCCGGTGGTCAACGACACCGGCCGGCTGGTGGGGGCGGTGACTGTTGACGACGTCCTCGACCACCTCCTGCCGGATGACTGGCGCGCCCATGACGGCGAAGCCCCGATAAGAAAGCTCGGTGGCCGGATTGGCTGACAACAGTGCTCCCAAGAACCCCGGCCAGCGGAACCAGGGCAGGGCTGCCGCCAAGGGGAGCCTGGACACGCCCCTGAGCGGACGCCAGCGGATCCTGCCCAAGCTTTCCCCGGATCCGGACGCGTTCGGCCACGCCACCGAAGGCTTTGCCCGCTTCATGGGCACTCCACAGTTCCTGCTGTACATGACTGTGTTCTGCATTTTCTGGCTGGCATGGAACACCTGGGCTCCGGCGGAATGGCAGTTCGATTCCAAGGACCTCGGCTTCACCCTGCTGACACTGATGCTCTCGCTGCAGGCCTCCTACGCGGCCCCGCTGCTGCTGCTGGCCCAGAACCGCCAGGACGACCGGGACCGGGTCTCGCTGCAGCAGGACCGCCAGCGTGCCGAACGGAACCTTTCCGACACCGAGTACCTCACCCGTGAACTGGCGTCGCTGCGCATCGCGCTGCGTGAGGTGGCCACCCGCGACTACGTCCGCGCCGAGCTGCGGTCCTTGCTGGAGGACCTCCTGGAAGCCCAGGAAGAACTCCGCACCCATGACCCGTCCGGCCCCGGCAGCCACGAGTCGCCGCGGGACAAGGTGAAGGACAAGCTGCGTGAACAGCGGGACCGGCAGCGGAACCCGCGCACCCAGCAGATCCCCCGGGTCAAGCCCGGACACTCCGCCCAGGACAAATGAACCCACGCCTGCCCCGGCCTTTTCCTGAAAGCAGTACCACTTCATGAGCGCCCCTTTGGATGCAACCCCTTCCCGTGACGCTGCCCTGGCCAGGGCCGTTGACGAGGCCCTCGCCACCGTGATCGACCCGGAGCTGCGGCGCCCCATCACCGAGCTGGGGATGGTGGAGTCGGTCAGCATCTCCGGCGGCGGCAAGGTTACCCTGGCGGTCCTGCTCACGATTGCGGGCTGCCCGCTCCGGGATACCATCACCGCCGATTCCGAAAAGGCCCTGGCCGCGGTGCCGGGCGTCACCGCCGTCGAGGTTGAGCTGAAGGTGATGGACCAGGCCCAGCGGGACGCGCTCAAGGAAAAGCTCAGGGGCGCCGGCGGCCGGCGCGGCATCCCGTTCAACCAGCCCGGTTCGCTGACCAAGGTCTTCGCCGTGGCCAGCGGCAAGGGCGGCGTCGGCAAATCCTCGGTCACCGTGAACCTTGCCTGCGCCCTGGCCGCGCAGGGGCTGCGGGTGGGCATTGTGGACGCTGACGTTTACGGGTTTTCCGTTCCCGCCCTGATGGGGATCACGCAAGCGCCGACCCGGGTGGACGACCTGATCCTGCCGCCGGTCGCCTACGGCGTGAAGGTCATCTCCATCGGCATGTTCGTCACCGGCAACCAGCCCGTGGCCTGGCGTGGGCCGATGCTGCACCGCGCCTTGGAGCAGTTCCTCACGGACGTCTACTTCGGCGACCTCGATGCCCTGTTCCTGGACCTTCCGCCGGGCACCGGGGATATCGCAATTTCTGTTGCGCAGTTGCTGCCCAAGGCAGAGATCCTGGTGGTCACCACCCCGCAGGCGGCCGCGGCGGACGTTGCCGAACGTGCCGGTGCCATCGCCACGCAGACGGGCCAGAAGGTGGCAGGCGTTATCGAGAACATGTCCTTCCTGGAAATGCCCGACGGCGGCCGAATGGAACTGTTCGGCAGCGGCGGCGGGGCGGTGCTCACCAGCAGGTTGTCCGCCACGGTAGGTGCGGAAGTCCCACTGCTGGGACAGATTCCGTTGGATATCCAGCTCCGGGAAGGCGGGGACCACGGCGTTCCCATCGTGGTCGGCCAGCCCGGCACACCGGCCGCGGCCGCTCTGTCAGGAATCGCGGGCCGGCTGGCTGCCGTGCCGAGGGGCCTGGCTGGGATGAAGCTGGGGCTGCAGCCGCGCTGACCACCCGGCAAAGGCGCTAAGGCCCTGTCCGCAAGCCTCAGGTGGCCTCGGTGTCGTATGGGGCGGCCTCGCCGGGCGGGAGCGTCTGGACCACCCGCTCCGGGCGGGCCGGCGCGGGGTTCGCAGCGGTGATGGCAGCCGCTCCGGAGACCGCGGCGACGGCGGCGGGGGCGCCTGCGCTGACGGGCTTGGAATCGTCGTCCAGCAGCGCTTCCTTGATGATGCGCCGGGGATCGTACTGGCGGGGATCGTATTTCTTCCAGTCGACATCGTCGATGTCGATCCCGACTTCTTCCTTGATCTGTTCCCGGGCGCCCGACGCCATGCGCCGGACTTCCTTCACCAGGTTGGCCAGCTTCTGGGTGTATTCGGGCAGCCGCTGGGGACCGATCACCAGGACGCCGATGATCAGCAGAAGGAAAAACTCCGGGCCGTTGATTCCAAACACTTTAGGAAGATTACCCTCTCCGGGCGGCCGGTGACGATTCCCGTCCGGCAGGGGCCGCGGCCACGGTCATGTCCGGGTAAAAAGGGCAACGATGTTGTTGATTCCGCGCTGCAGCCGCGTTCCCAGGGCCTCCCCGGACCCGGCAGGATCGTCCCCGTGCACTACTCCCGCGGACAGCCCGGCAGCAGCCTGGCTGCCCAGCCGCTGCAGGATCGGCAGGGCGTCGTCCGCGCGGTCGGAGGGCAGGTCTGACACGTACGTAAAGGTCCTGCCCGGTGCCCGGTAGATGGCAGACCACGGGGACGTGCCATCCAGCTGGACGCCGCCGGCCTGTGCCTGGCCGGCCGGATGCTGCTCGGTGACGGTCGCGTAGTGGGAGCCGTCGGTGAGCCGCAGGAGGACTGCCGGCTGCCCGTCGATAACCATGGCCCTGGCCGACTCAAGGTGGAATCCCATGGCTTCGAGTTCGGGGCAGGCCCACCCTTCCGCCCGCAGCCCGCCAACCTGTTCCGCGGTCAGGGCACGGCCGTCAGCGGGGGTCTGGGCGGACACCTGGGAGAACGCAGCGGAAGCGTCCGCCGCCACGCCTGTGGCCGGATCGCCGGCGGCGGCGTAGACACCGGCCACCAGCACACCCGTGGCTGCAACAGTGCTGCCGGCCGCCAGGGCAAAAACCCGGAGTGCGCTCCGGTGCGCGGGTGGAGTCGCGGCAGGGGCAGCCGGCAAGGCAGCCAGGTGCGAGGTATGCGCAAGCAGCCGGGCCGTCAGGTCGTCACTGGCCGCCGGAATCGGGGCATCACGGAGCCGTTCCAGGTATTGGCGTTCCCGGCGAAGGGCGGAAGAGCATTGGTGGCACGCCGAAAGGTGTCCGGGCGTTTTCTGGTGCCTGCTGCGGAAGGGGAACCTCATGCGCCGATCAGAGGATACCGGCGATGCGGGGCATGGCCAGCTTGCGGCGGGACTGCTGCGGACGCGGGTCCCGGTGGGCGAGCTTCTCGCGGAGCATCGTGCGGCCACGGTGGATGCGCGAGCGCACGGTGCCAAGCTTCACGCCCAGGGCCTCGGCCACTTCGTCGTAGGACAGCCCCTCAAGGTCGCACAAAACGACGGCGGCGCGGAAGTCCGGCGGGAGCTCCTCCAGCGCAGCCTGGACATCGAGGTCCAGGTTGTTAAGCTCAAAGCTCTGTTCCGGACCCGGCTCGCGGCCGGGCAGCCGCGACTCGGCGTCCTCCGCCAGGGCATCGAAGCGGATGCGGGTCTTGCGGCGCGCCTGGTCCAGGAACAGGTTGGTGGTGATCCGGTGCAGCCAGCCATCCAGCGTCCCCGGCTTGAAGTTCTCCAGCGAACGGAAGACACGGACGAATACTTCCTGGGTGAGGTCCTCGGCGTCGAACTTGTTGCCCGTCAGGCGGTACGCCAGCCGGTAGACCTTTGCCGAGTGGTTGGTGACTACTTCTTCCCAGGTGGGGCGGACCCACTCGGCGTCGGGATTATTTGTTGCAGGGACAGGTGCCACAACTGAAGATGACATCGTCCACTCCCCTCGTGGAATGCTAACGCCCGGATACTGTTGACATCTCTGGTTCGGCGCCGATCACCTTTTGGATGAGCGGATAATTATCATTTCAAACTTGGCTGGGAATTTCCTGACTGCGGGAAAGTTCAGCCGTGGGCGCAAGAGCCCGCTTCCGCTTCCGGTCCGCCCGGACACAGTAGGCTGTAGAAGACAATCCCCCTTACGCCCAGAAAGCGAATATTCATGAGCGCCGACAAGTCCACCAGCTGGTCCTATGCAGAAGATCTGCCCGCTGAGGACGAGGTCATGCTTCGGGCACGGGAACGCTCATTCGAACTCGGTGTGACTCCGATCGGTCCCGGCGTCGGGGCAGTCCTCACCGTGCTGGCGGCGGCGTCAAAAGCGCAGACCGCCGTCGAAATCGGCACCGGGGCCGGGGTGTCGGGCGTCTGCCTCCTGCGCGGCCTCGGACGGCAGGCAGTGCTCACCACCATTGACGTCGACGTCGAACACCTCAAGGCCGCCCGGGAGGCTTTCGCTGAGGCAGGCAGCCCGGCCAACCGCACCCGAACCATCTCCGGCCGCGCCGGTGACGTCCTGCCGCGCCTGACGGACGCCGCCTATGACCTGGTGTTCATCGACGCGGACAAGCCCGGCCTGCCCGGCTACGTGGATCAGGCCATCCGCCTCCTGAAGCGGGGTGGCCTGCTGATCATCAACGACGCCCTGGACAAAGACAAGGTGGCCAACCCTGCCGGCCGCGAGGCCACGACGGTGATCCTTCGCCAGGTCGGCAAGGCGATCCGCGACGACGACAGGCTGGCTTCGGCCATGCTTCCCACCGGGGACGGCCTGCTGGTTGCTGTGAAGAAATAGGCCAGGGGCCCGCCGCGCAGGACCGGGACCCCGGAAGAAAGGACAGGGTCCGCAGCCTCCCGCCGCGGACCCTGTCCTGCATGATTATTCGGTAACGCCGACCAGGCATTCCCGAAGGTTTGCTGCTTCGGCAGCGTTCAGTTCGACCACAAGGCGCCCGCCGCCTTCGAGCGGGACACGCATGATCAGGCTGCGGCCCTCCTTGGTGACTTCCATAGGGCCGTCGCCGGTGCGTGGTTTCATCGCCGCCATGAGGAATTCCCCTCCAATTTGTCCCAGGACTGATCAGCCCGGTTGGGCTGTGTCCGCATGTCCATCAAGCCGCCGTGGAGTGGGCTCTTTCCACCGCCAGGGCTGCGCGTATTCTGAAATGCTTTTTGTCCTTGCTTACTTATCATTATCGCGGAATTACCCGTACGTAGCTAATCGATGGACATTTCCTGCCGGCCGGTATTCCCGCTTTGACCTGCACGGAAGTTTCCGGGGGCTACGGCGGATAATCACCACCGCCCGGCAATTGCGCCCACGCCCACAGCCACACAATCCAGACGATCTGGAGCAGCAGGAACATCACCACCACTGTTCCACGGTAAGCCCGCGACCTGGACAGCAACGCCGCCGCAAGCGCCAGCGGAAACAGCGGAAGAAGCATGCGGAAGGTACTGGTCTGCGGGTGCAGGAAGGCAACCAGGTACCCCATGTAGCAGGCGCACCACAGGCGGAGTTCGACGCCGAGGCGCACCACCGGCGGAAGGAACAGCATTGCGCCGAAAAGGGCTACAAAGACGAAGGGCGCCACAAGCCCCAGCACCGGACCGAAAAGGTCGACGCCGGTATCGAACCACGGTTTGAAGGGCACCAGGTCGTGGCCCCGCCAGACGGTTTCGGTTTTGGTGTAGGCCTCGACATCCCCGGTCGCCGCCCACGCCGCGGCAGGCCACGCAAGCGCCGACACGCCCGCAACGGCCGTCAGGCCCGTCAGCGCCGCAAGGCCGGCCAGGGAATGCGTCCGGTCCCCAGGGGCTTCCACCACGCCTCCACGGAAGCGTTCGAACACGCGGTACACCAGGACCAGGCCCAGCATGAGGGCGAACGGAACACCCACCGGCCGCGACAGGCACAGGAGCACCACCACGGGGATGGCCGGCAGGTACTGCCGGCGCACCACCAGGACGAGGGCAGCGGCCAGCAACAGCAGGGACAGCGACTCGGCGTAGGGCACCTGCAGGATGGCCGATACCGGGAACGTCGAGACGAAGGTGACGCCCCACAGCGACGCAGCGTGGGGTGCACAGTGCCGGAAAAGGACGTAGGCCAGAAGCGCGGCGCCCCAGCCGGACAGCATCGCGATAATGGTGAGGCAGGCGGCGGGATGCAGTCCCGTGATGCTGCTGAGGCCTCCCGCAAGCGCGGGAAAGAGGGGGTAGAAGGCCCACGCATTTTCCTGCACGTTGCCGGCCGCGTCCGTGGGCAGGACCGTTGGGTAGCCGTTGGCAATCACTTCGCCGTACCAGCGGGCGTCCCAGATATTGATGAAGTTCCAGTAGTCCGGTTTGGCCGGGAACCAGGGGTTGGGTCCCTGGTGGAGGGCGGCCGCCATGAAGATGCAGGCGCTGGCAACCCGGGCAGCGAGATAGACGGCGGAGACCTGCGCCCACCACGGCCAGCGCCGCACGGCTGAACCGGTCCTCGACGCCAGGGCCTGGGCCGAGGTTGCGAATCGAGTCCGCCGCCGCTCCACCGTGGTCACTGGGCGCCCGGCCCGGGCGCAGCGTCGCTGGGGCCCGGCA
>NZ_BAAHNO010000017.1:68914-79203 GCF_054656615.1 Arthrobacter sp. AD-310
GGCCCGGCACTGCCCCGGCGTCGTCGTCGTGCCCGCCGCCGGCGTCCTCTTCAACGGCAGCCAGCCTGGCGCGCAGCTCCGCCACTTCCCGGTGCCGCGCTGCAAGCTGGTCCCGCAGGTCGTCAAGGACCTGGTCCACCTGGTCCATCCGGTACCCGCGCAGCCCGAGGGAGAAACGTACGCCGTCCACGTCCTCCGGGGCAGCGTTGGCGGGCAGCAGCACGGGCGGCAGGTTCGCCGGCGGCTGCTCGAAGCCGCCGTCCAGGAGCGCGGGCAGCGGCCTGCCGCCCCCGGTCCGGGGCCGGCGCCCCAGGCTTGCCCAGGCTACTGCCCCGACCAGCACGAGGGCGAGGAAAACCAGAAAGAAGCTCACCGTTCCATCGTGCCAGACCCGGGCGCCGCACCGGGGCCCCTAATGCTCCTACTCCGGGCGCTGCTCACCGTTCGGCGACGGGGTGACGGCCACATTCAGCACGCGGTCCACGGCCTCGGCGGGATCGTCCACAAGCTGGATGAGGTCCAGGTCCTTTTCGGACACCATTCCCTCCGCCACCAGGGTCCCCCGGATCCAGTCGATCATTGGGCCCCAGAATTCGACGCCGAGCAGCACGATCGGGAAGGACGTGACCTTCCGCGTCTGCACCAGGACCATGGCTTCGAAGAGCTCATCCAGGGTGCCGAGGCCCCCGGGGAGCACGATGAACCCCTGGGCGTACTTGACGAACATGGTTTTGCGGGCGAAGAAGTACCGGAAGTTGATGCCGAGGTCCACCCACTGGTTGAGCCCCTGCTCGAAGGGAAGCTCGATGCCCAGGCCCACCGAGACCCCGTTGCCCTCCACGGTGCCGCGGTTGGCCGCCTCCATCGAGCCGGGCCCGCCGCCCGTGATGACAGCGACGCCCGCTTCTGCCAGCTTGCGGCCAACCTCGACGCCCATCTCGTAGTAGGCGCTGCCGGGTTTGGTGCGGGCGGACCCAAAGACGCTGACCGCCTTGCCGATGTCCGCCAGGGCCCCGAAGCCTTCAACGAATTCACTTTGGATGCGCAGGACGCGCCAGGGATCGGTGTGGACGAACTGCCCCGGGCCCTTGGTATCGAGCAGATGCTGATCCGACATTTCAACGGCGGCCTGCTTGCGGCGGAGTTCAAGGGGACCCTTACGGCGCGGCTGGGTGTTCTTGGCCGGATCTGCGTTGATGCTCATTCCCCTAGGCTAACCTCCCGCCGCAGGTATCTCTTGAATCACGATCCGCAGGAACTTGGGGTGATTCCCGTCATAGCGACCCTCAAGTTCGCTATGTTCTTCCTATGACTACTCTTGTGCCCGGCGAACCCCTCGTCTCCCTGAAGGCCGTTAATAAGCATTACGGCCAGCTGCACGTTCTGAAGGACATCAACCTGCAGGTCCGCAAGGGCGAGGTTGTTGTGGTCATTGGGCCCTCCGGCTCCGGTAAGTCCACCCTGTGCCGCGCCATCAACCGCCTCGAAACGATTGAGAGCGGCACCATCAGCATCGACGGCAAGGTGCTCCCGGAGGAAGGCAAGGAGCTCGCCCAGCTCCGCGCCGACGTCGGCATGGTATTCCAGTCGTTCAACCTCTTCGCGCACAAAACCATCCTCGAGAACGTCACCCTCGGCCCCACCAAGGTCAAGGGCGTCAACAAGGCCACCGCTGACAAGGACGCCATGGCGCTCCTGGAACGGGTCGGCGTGGGCCACCAGGCACCCAAGCTCCCGGCCCAGCTCTCCGGCGGCCAGCAGCAGCGCGTTGCGATTGCCCGCGCCCTGGCCATGAAGCCCAAGGTGATGCTCTTCGACGAGCCCACCTCCGCGCTGGATCCCGAAATGATCAACGAGGTCCTGGACGTCATGATCCAGCTCGCCAAGGAAGGCATGACCATGATCGTGGTCACCCACGAGATGGGCTTCGCCCGCAAAGCCGCGGACCGCGTGGTCTTCATGGCGGACGGCCAGATCGTCGAGGACTCCACACCGGAGGAGTTCTTCACCAACCCCAAGAGCGACCGTGCCAAGGACTTCCTCTCCAAGCTCCTCACCCACTGACCACCCGCACCACCGATACCCGAACACACACCAGCAAGTTCGCATCCGGCCGGAACCCACGGCCATCAATGAAAGGAATGTCATGAAGGCATTTATGACCCGGCGGAAGTCCTTCTTCGTGGCAGCCACCGCTGCCCTCGCCCTGTCCCTGAGCGCCTGCGGCGGCGGCGACGCCGGTGGAACCAACCCGAGCCCGGTGGAGAAGCCCTCGTTTGCTGCCGGCACCACCATGGAAAAGCTCTCCACGGCCGGCACCATCAAGATCGGCACCAAGTTCGACCAGCCGCTCTTCGGCCAGGTGGGCCTGGACGGCAAGCCTGTCGGCTTCGACGTCGAAATCGGCAAGCTTATCGCCGCCAAGCTCGGCATCCCGGCGGACAAGATCGAATGGTCCGAGACCGTCTCGGCCAACCGCGAACCCTTCATCGAACAGGGCAAGGTTGACCTGGTGATCGCCACCTACACGATCAACGACAAGCGCAAGCAGGTTGTCAGCTTCGCCGGTCCGTACTACGAGGCCGGCCAGGCACTGATGGTCAACAAGGACAACGACACCATCAAGACCCCCGAGGACGTCAAGGGCAAGAAGGTCTGCTCCGTCACCGGTTCCACCCCCGCAGCCACCATCGTGGAAAAGTACGGCGCCGAACTGGTTCCGGCAGCCACATACTCCGCCTGCCTGGAGCCGCTGCGCAACAAGCAGGTTGAAGCCGTCACCACGGACAACGTGATCCTCGCCGGCTTCGTGGACAAGGAACCGGACGCCTTCAAGCTCGCCTCGGACGAGACCTTCACCAAGGAGCCGTACGGCATTGGCCTGAAGAAGGACGACACCGAGTTCCGCAACTGGATCAACGACCAGCTTGAGGCATTCGAAGAGGACGGGTCCTACAAGGAGGCCTGGGAAGCCACTGCCGGTTCAGTCATCAAGACTGCGCCTGAGCTTCCCGAGATCGACCGCTACTAGGCCGTCACGGAGCTGCCGGGGCCGGTCCGCCGTCCCCGGCAGCTTTCCGCCTTTTAACCCGTCCACGCCCAAAGCCAAAGGATCCTATGGACGTCATCATTGAAAACCTGCCCCTGTATTGGGAAGGTTTTCTCCGCACCCTTTTCCTGTCAGCCGTCTCCGGGATCATCGCGCTGATACTGGGGACCCTCCTGGCCGCCGCGAGGGTTTCCCCCGTAGCAGCCCTCCGCGGTTTCAGCACCGTCTACGTCGAGGTCCTCCGCAACACCCCGCTGACCATCGCCTTTTTCTTCGCCGCGATCGTCCTCCCCCGCCTCGGGGTGAAGTTCGAACAGTTCGAAGTGGCCGCGATCATCGCCCTCAGCACCTACACCGCAGCGTTCATCGCCGAAGCTGTCCGTTCCGGTGTCAACAGCGTGCCCGTGGGCCAGGCCGAGGCTGCCCGCAGCATCGGCATGAAGTTCGGCCAGGTGCTTTCCCTGATCATCCTGCCCCAGGCGCTGCGGACGGTGATCCCGCCGCTGATCAACATCCTGATCGCCCTGGTGAAGAACTCCTCCGTGGCCGGCGCGTTCTTCGTCCTCGAACTGTTCGGTTACGGCCGCCAGCTCGCCAACGCCAACGGTGACGCCGTCATCGCCGTGCTGCTGGGCACCGCATTCTTCTATCTGCTCCTCACCGTTCCGCTGGGCATCCTGGCCAGCACGGTGGAACGAAAGGTGGCGATCGCCCGATGAGCTCGGTTCTCTACGACGTCCCCGGCCCCAAAGCGCGCCGGATCTCCCTTATCGGCTCCATCGTCGGTACCTTGCTGATCCTGGGCCTGCTGGCCTGGATCATCATGACACTCGCCCAGCAGGGCATTTTCGAGGGCCGCCGCTGGCAAATCTTCACCCGCGGCGATGTCTGGACCCTCCTCGGCAACGGCCTGGGCGCGACGCTCAGCGCCGCAGCCCTCGCCGCCGTGATCGCTTTCCCCCTCGGTCTGGTGCTCTGCCTGCTGCGCATCTCGGATGCGGCCTTCATCCGGATCCCCATCCGGGTGGTGCTGGAATTCCTCCGCGGCATGCCGGTGGTCCTGATGATGCTGTTCGTCCTGCTGGGCTTCGGCACCTCGCCGTTCATCGCCGTGGTGACCGGCCTGGTGCTGTACAACGCTGCAGTGTTCGCCGAGATCATCCGGGCCGGCGTCCAGTCGCTCCCCCGCGGGCAGCGTGAAGCGGGCCTGGCCATCGGCCTGACCAGCTTCAAGTCCCGCATGCTCATCGAACTGCCGCAGGCTATCCGCCGTATGATGCCGTCGCTGGTGGCGCAGATGGTGGTCCTGCTCAAGGACACCTCGCTCGGCTACATTGTGGCCTACGGCGAGCTGCTGCGCGCAGTCCAGGTGATGGCGGACTTCCTGGGGACGCAGTTCCTGTTCCCCGTCTTCTTCGTGGCGGCCGCGATCTACATCGCGATCAACATCGCCGTCTCGCGGCTCGCCGTGTGGATCGAGCGCCGCGGGTCCAAGAAGGCTGCCGGCGGTACGGCCAAGGCCGAGGCTGCGGTCATCAAGGCCGAAGCTCCCTGACACTTGAGCCGCGAAAGCCCCTAAACAGCGAAAGCCCCGATCTTTGGATCGGGGCTTTCGCTATCCAGGGGCCCTCGGCTCAGCCCGCCAGCCAGTCCTGCAGCGCGGCAAGGCATTTGCGGACGGCGTCGGCGTGGACATGCTCGTTGTCCTTGTGCGCCAGCAGCGCATCGCCCGGGCCGAAGTTCACTGCCGGAATGCCCAGCTCGCTGAAACGTGCGACGTCGGTCCAGCCGTACTTGGGCTTCGGCTCGGCACCCACTGCGGCGACGAAGGAGGCGGCGGCCGGGTGCTGCAGCCCGGGCCGGGCGCCGGCCGCGGCGTCCGTGCGGACGACGTCGAAACCCTCGAGCAGCTCCCGGACCACGGCCTCGGCCTGGTCGGGCGTCTTGTCCGGGGCGAACCGGTAGTTGATCTCGACTACGCAGCGGTCCGGGATGACGTTGCCGGCGGTGCCGCCGTTGATCCTGACCGCGTTGAGGCTTTCCCGGTAATCCAGCCCGTCCACGGTGACCGTCCCCGGCTCGTAGGCTGCCAGCCTCGCGAGGATGGGGGCAGCTGCATGGATGGCGTTGCTGCCCATCCATGCCCGGGCGGAGTGGGCTGCCTCGCCCATGGTGGTTGCCTCGAACCGGCTGGTGCCGTTGCAGCCGCCCTCCACGGTTCCGTCCGTGGGTTCGAGCAGGATGGCGAAGTCGCCCTGCAGGAGATGGCCGTGGTTGCGCACCAGGCGGCCCAGTCCGCTCTTGACCGCTTCCACTTCCTCGTGGTCGTAGAAAACGAAAGTGACGTCCCGTTGCGGCTCCGCGCCGCCGTCGAACAGGGCAGCGGCAAGTGCAAGCTGTACAGCCACGCCGCCCTTCATGTCCGTTGCGCCGCGGCCGTACAGGACACCCTCCCCGGGGACGCCGGAGTCCCAGCTGGAAGGCACCGTGCCCCTGGAGCCTTCGGTCAGCGGCAGTGGGACGGTGTCCAGGTGCCCTGCCAGGATGATCCGTTCAGGACGCCCCAGTTCGGTCCGGGCAACGATGGCGTCGCCGTCGCGGACCACGCTGAGCTGCGGGATGGCCAGCAACGCGGCTTCCACCGCGTCCGCGAGCTCCTTCTCATTCCCGGACACACTGTTGATGTCCATCAGGGCGGCCGTCAGCAGCGCCACATCCTGCTTGAGGTCCAGGACGGGTGCGGAGGTTGTGGGGGCGGTTTCGGCAGTCACGAAGCCAGTCTAGTTCGAACCGGGCACCCCGCCCTCGATAGACTGGGGCACATGACTGAGACCGCTTCTTCCGCTGTGCCCGAAACCTTGAACCAAACCCCCAACGAACGCTCCGCATATGGTTTTGGCGTGGCGACGATCGCCTCCGCCAAAGGCGGGGACGCTGGTGAAGCCACCGTCCTTGATGTCTGGTTCCCCGCCCCGTCGCTGGGCGTCGCCGCCGAGAACCTGCGGTCAGTGGAGAACGCGGACGAGGTCCTGACCCAGATCGCAGAAAACGGCACCGACGAGGACCGCGGCACCGAGCAGAAGGTGGTGTTCGTCCAGATCAACCTTGACGAAGCCCCCGCAGACACTGCTGACGCCTACCTCCGGCTGCACCTGCTCTCGCACCGCCTGGTCCGCCCCAACACGATCAACCTGGACGGCATTTTCGGCAAGCTGCCCAACGTCGTCTGGACAAACTTCGGCCCCGCCCCTGTGGAAGGCTTCGAACTCACCCGCGCCAGGCTCCGCCGTCGTGGTGCCGTCACCGTGTATGGCGTGGACAAGTTCCCGCGCATGGTTGACTACGTGGTGCCCGCCGGCGTGCGCATCGCCGACGCCGACCGCGTGCGCCTTGGCGCGCACCTCGCCCCCGGCACCACCGTCATGCACGAAGGCTTCGTGAACTTCAACGCCGGCACCCTCGGCACTTCCATGGTGGAAGGCCGCATTTCCGCCGGCGTCGTCACCGGGGACGGCAGCGACGTGGGCGGCGGCGCATCCATCATGGGTACGCTCTCGGGCGGTGGCAAGGAAAAGATCACCATCGGCGAGCGGGTCCTGCTCGGCGCCAACTCCGGAGTCGGCATCAGCATCGGCGACGACTCGGTGGTGGAGGCGGGCCTGTACGTCACGGCCGGCACCCGCGTGCGCGTCCCCGGCCCCAAGGATGAGGTGGGCGAAGACACCACCAAGATCGTCAAGGCTGCCGAACTCTCCGGTGTCCCCAACCTGCTGTTCCGCCGCAACTCCACCACAGGCGCCGTGGAGGTCCTTCCCCGCAAGGGACAGACCGTTGAACTGAACGACGCACTGCACGCCAACTAAGCTGCCGGTGGCACGCAGACGCGGCCTGCGCCGCCTTGCAGTACTCCTGCTGACGCTGGCCCTGGTGGCCGGCGGCATCTACTCCGCGGTGTTTTTTGTGCAGCGCTCCGAGACCCTCGTCTCGGAGCGCTGCGTTGCCGTGGTGGGTGACAGCACAGCCGAACTGGCACCCGACCAGGCTGTGTACGCCTCCCTCATCACCGCCGTCGCCGTCCAGCGCGGACTGCCTCCCCGGGCCGCAAGCATCGCCCTCGCCACGGCCATGCAGGAATCAAAGCTGAGGAACATCGGGCACGGCGACACGGCGGGCCCGGATTCACGCGGGCTGTTCCAGCAGCGTCCGTCGCAGGGCTGGGGAACCGAAGACCAGGTCATGGATCCCTATTACGCGGTCAATGCCTTCTACGACGCGCTGGTCAAAATTCCCGGCTACGAGACACTCGACATCACCGACGCTGCCCAGCGCGTCCAGCGCTCCGCCTACCCCCGCGCCTACGCCCAGCACGAGGACCTCGGACGGTTTTTCGCCTCCGGACTGACCGGCCAGTCGCCGGAAGCCGTGCACTGCACTCTGCGTGCCTCGGACTCTGCCGGGGACGCCGGAACGGTGACTGCCGAACTGGACAAGGCCTACGGCCAGCTCGGCGCGGCGGTTGAGGGACAGACTGTCGTTGTTGAGGCCAGCGGCACCCAGGCGTGGTCCGTGGCGCAGTGGGCCGTGGCGAACGCGAAGGAATTCCAGGTCACGCAGGTGGACGTGGAAGGCCGAAGCTGGGACCGGTCAGAACGCAAGGGCTGGCAGGAGTCGGGGGCACCGGACGGCCAGGTCAGGATCACAGTAGCGGCACAGGACACCTAAAGCCGGCAGTGCAGTTTGGTCAGACGAGCATCTCCACCACTGGCTGCACGTAGCTGCGGAACAATTCCGGCCGGTCCATGAGCTGGCGGCTCATGATGATCTTGTCCGGTTCCAGATACCAGGCCCGCTGCTCGTTCAACGGCAGTTCGATGATTGTCAGGGTGAAATCGCGGGAGTCGCGGCCCACCTCCATGAGCCGGTCATCAACCATCTCCCCCAGCAGCTGGTCGGTCCCGCTGGCGGCACGCTCGGCCTCCAGCTCGGCGTATTCGCTCCTGCGTTCCCGGGCCCAGGTCAGGGCGGAACCAAAGTGGGCCTGGAGGACGCGCTGCAGTGCCGGCGAGTTGCCAAAGGCTTCGAAATCGGGCGGTGTGAGCTCGGGTGAGGTTTGCGGGTAGGCCTTCAGGAGCTGGGCCCACCAGGCTTCCCATTCGGTCTTGAGCGCACTCAGCCCGCCGACGTCGGCCGTGAGGTGGGAGTGGTCCGCAGGCCGGATCTTTGGCGCCGCGTGGGAAAGCGCAGGGTGGCCGGCCCCGTTCAGTCCTGCGGTGTCGCGGACGTACAGTGCGATCATCATGGGCCCCGATGTGTCCGTGGTGATCTGCCACCTTGAACCGCTTGCCTGATGCATCCGTAGTCCTTCCCTGGCCTGCTCCTGCCGGGTTCCGCTGATCCGGCTGCCTCCCCGGCTATCAGTCTATTCCCGCTTGCTGTCCACGTTAACGCCCGTCAGCCTCCCAGCCCGTCAAGGTGGCGTTCCAGCACGTCAGAACACATTTCCGCCGTCATCCACCCGGGCTGCAGCAGGGCATGCATGCACAGCCCGTCCAACGTGGCCAGCAGCCGTTCGGCTTCCACCACCAAGGCATCCTGTGGTTCGTCCGCCGGCATCAGGGCAGCGACCACCTGCCCGGCAATTGCCGCTACCTCCCGGTGGCTCCGGTCGGCCTCGCCGGCGAGGAAGGGCCTGGTCCTTGCAGCGTTCTTGAAGGCCATCCACGCACAGGCTTCCACCGCCCGTATCTCATCGAGGGGCAGGAGCCCGCCCAGGACAGCCATCACCGCCGCGCGTTGTTCGCGGCTGCCGGGAACGGCTGCGGCCACCGCGGGCAGGACGCCGCCGAGCCGCCGGAGGATCCGGTCCAGCACCGTGGCGAAGGAATACGTGAGCAGCTCCTCGCTGCCGGCGAAGTAGTGCCGAACAGAGCCGACGGCGAGTCCGGCCTCGTCTGCCACTTCCCGCAGGGAAGCCCGTTCCAGCCCGTCGACGGCGATAATCCGGAGGACGGCTTCCACAACATCCTGACGGCGGGTATCAGCGTCAACAATTTTCGGCATCCCCATTATTTAGCACACTTGTGCTCCCACGCCCGCACCCCAAGCCGTGGTGCCCGGCATCCGGGACGCAGCGGCAGCGGCACGGCCGGGTGGGATAGCGTGGAGGCATGAAAATTCTGGTTACAGGGGGCACCGGCTACATCGGTTCCCACACTGTTCTTTCCCTGCAGGAAGCCGGCCATGACGTGGTGGTCATCGACAACCTCGTCAATTCCAGCGAAGAGTCCCTCCGCCGGGTGGCCGAACTCACCGGCAAGACCGCGAAGTTCCACAAAGTGGACCTGGTCGACGAAGCCGCCGTCGAGGATGTCTTCGCCGGCGCGGGCATCGATGCGGTCATCCACTTCGCCGGGCTCAAGGCCGTCGGCGAGTCGGTGCAGGAACCGCTGAAGTACTACTACAACAACCTTGTGGGCACCCTGAACCTGATCCGCGTCATGGACCGGCACAATGTCCGCTCCTTTGTGTTCAGCTCCTCCGCGACCGTATACGGCGAGCACAACCCGATCCCGTACGTGGAGAAGATGGAGATCGGCGCCAACAACCCCTACGGCCGCACTAAGGAGCAGATCGAGGACATCCTCTCCGACCTCGGCGCCGCCGACCCCCGATGGCATATAGCACTGCTGCGCTACTTCAATCCCGTGGGCGCACACCCCTCCGGCCGGATCGGCGAGGACCCGCAGGGAATCCCCAACAACCTGGTCCCGTTCATTGCGCAGGTGGCCGTGGGACGCCGGGAAAAGCTCATGGTCTTCGGCGGGGACTACGACACCCCGGACGGCACCTGCCTGCGTGACTACATCCATGTCACCGACCTCGCCCAGGGCCACGTGGCAGCCCTGAACCATGTTGCGGACCGGGCGGGAGTCTTCCGCTGGAACCTCGGCTCGGGCAAGGGCTCCTCTGTCCTTGAGGTGCTGCGATCCTTCGAGAAGGCGGTCGGGAAGCCTATCCCCTATGAAATAACGGATAGGCGCCCCGGCGACCTGCCCGCCTTCTGGGCCGACGCCAGCTCGGCCCTGGCCGACCTCGGCTGGTCCACCACCAAAACGGTGGACCAGATGTGCGAGGACCACTGGCGCTGGCAGAAGAACAACCCCCAGGGCTACGCGTCCTGACTTTCGTGACAGCGAACGACGGCGGGGGGGGGGGGGGGGGGGGGGGGGGGGGGGGGGGG
>NZ_BAAHNO010000018.1:0-34612 GCF_054656615.1 Arthrobacter sp. AD-310
CCCCCTGGTCCGCTCCTCCTACCGCGCCGGCCGCCTCTGGGCCACCGCCATGCGCAAAAAAGGCCGCGACATCCCCGCCGAACTCGCCCACATCGCCGAAGGCATCCAGGACTCCGGCACAACCCGCCAGGAAGCAGCCAGCCTCCTCGCCGGTTGACCCGCGCTGCCTGGCGCAAAGTTGGGGGCACCAGGCAGTCGGGTCTCTACCAACCAGGGGCGGGCTTAAACTGGGGGTTATGCCCGCCCCCAAAGCCTTGCGTCCCTTTGCCCACCGCGAGTACCGGGTACTGATCGCAGCGCTGGCCATCTCGATCTTCGGATCGGGCATGTGGGCCGTGGCCATGGTGTACCAGGTGATCAAACTGGGCGGCGGCCCGCTCGAACTCTCGCTGGTCGCGGCCGCCGGCAGCGTCGGCCTGGTCGCCTTCGTCCTGGCCGGCGGCATCGCGGCGGACCGGATTCCGCAGCGGAAATTGATCATCGCCGTCGAAGGCGCCAACCTCGCGGTCATTGCGACCATCAGCGGCCTGGCCATGACAGGCCTGCTGCAGCTCTGGCACGTCGCCGCCGGGGCTTTCGTCCTGGGCGTGGGCGCTGCCTTCTTCTTTCCCGCCTATTCGGCCATCCTGCCCCGCATCCTTCCGGCAGAAGACCTGCTGGCCGCCAACGGCATGGAAGGCACCATGCGCCCGGTGCTGCAGCAGGCCGCCGGCCCGGCAGTGGCGGGCATCCTCGTGGCGGCCCTGTCGCCGTCGCATGCCGTCACCGGCGTGGCCATGTGCCATTTGCTGGCCTTCATTGTGCTGAACTTCCTGGGCCGGCACACCCTGGCATCAACGCCCGGCGCGACTGAACACGGGGCGGAAGGTGGAGACGGTCACCCGAAATCGTCCTTCTTCCACGACCTGCGCGAGGGCGTCAGCTACACCATCCGCACGCCCTGGCTGATGTGGACGCTGATCTGGGCCTGCATCTCCGTGCTGTTCCTGATAGGGCCCATCGAGGTCCTGTTGCCGTTCGTGGTGCGCGACCAGCTGGGCGGCGACTCCAGCATGTTCGGTTTCCTCCTGGCCATCATGGGCGCGGGCGCCGCGCTGGGCTCCCTGGTCACGGCATCACTCAAGCTTCCGCGGCGCTACCTCACCGTGATGATGGTGTCCTGGGGCGTGGGCAGCCTGCCGCTGGCCGCCGTCGGCATCCTGGACAACTTCTGGCTGGTCGCCGCCGCCCTGTTCATCTGGGGCGTGACCGGCAGCGTGGGGATGGTCATCTGGGGCACGCTGCTGCAGCGCCGGGTCCCGCCGCACCTGCTTGGCCGGATCTCCAGCCTGGATTTCTTCGTCTCGCTGGCGCTGATGCCGGTATCCATGGCCCTGGCCGGGCCCGCGGCGCAGGTCCTGCCCATTTGGCTGATCTTCCTGGTGGCGGGCACGGTCTGCCCGGTCATGGCGGTTATCGCCGCCACGGTGGCCAAAATGCCCGACGACGAACTGGCCCACCCCCTCGACAGGTCACCCGGGGTGGAACAGGCGACGCCGGCGGGATCCTGAGGCGCGCGGCGCTCAGCTGTTGCCGCGCACCACGGGGATGCTCGCCGTCGGAAGTCCACTCGGGAAGACCGTGGGCTCGGGCTCGGTGACCGGTTCCAGCACCACCTGGACCGGGTCGGCGCCGACCGTGAGCAGCTGCCCGCGGACGTCAATCTCCAGCGCGTCCCCGTCCTGGACGGTCAACGTGATGGCATCAGCCGTGAGCCGGACCAGCAGCAGCCGGCCCCGGATCTTGAGGTGGAACGTCAGGCCGTCCCACTCGGCCGGCAGGCGCGGGTCGAAGTACGGCACCGGCCCCTGGTCGCGCAGGCCGGCAAACCCGCACACCAGGGAGCTCCACACCCCGCCGGTTGAAGCGATGTGCACGCCGTCGATCGTATTGCCGTGGGTGTCGTCGAGGTCGATGAACACTGCGTTGGTGAAGTGCTCGAGCGCTTCCCTGGAGTACCCCACCTCCGCGGCCATGATGCCCTGCACGCAGGCGGAAAGGGTGGAATCGCCGGTGGTGATGGGATCGTAGAAGTCGAAGGCGCGCTGCTTTTCCTCGGCGGTGAAGTCCTGCCACTGCAGGAACATCGCAAGGACCGTGTCCGCCTGTTTCAGGACCTGGTGGCGGTAGATCACCAGCGGGTGGAAGTGGAGCAGCAGCGGGTACTTCGATCGCGGCGTGGTCCAGTCCCAGGGCTCCAGGGTCATGAAGTCGTTGTCCTGGGAATGCACCTGCATCCGGTCATCGAACGGCAGCTGCATCCGGTTGGCGGCCGCCTCCCAGAGCTGGCGTTCCTCCTGCGTGATGCCGGCATGCTCCAGGGCTGCGGCGGCGCGCAGGTTAAAGCGGGCCATGACGTTGGTGTAGAGGTTGTCGTTGACCACGGCCGTGTACTCGTCCGGCCCGGTAACGCCATGGATGTGGAAGAGCCCGTCCTTGCCAAAGAAGCCGAGTGAGATCCACATGCGGGCCGTCTCGATCAGCAGCTCGGCACCCATCCCGTCGCGGAACGCCGTGTCGCCGGTTGCCCAGAGGTAGCGGTTGGTGGCGAAGGCGATGGCGGCGGCGATATGGAACTGGGCGGTTCCGGCGGCGTAATAGGCGCTGGCTTCCAGTCCGTTGATAGTGCGCCAGGGGAAGAGTGCCCCGTCGACGCTGAGTTCCTTGGCTCGGATCTTGGCTTCGGGCAGCATGCCGTGCCTGAACTCCAGGACCTGCCGGGCACCGTCCGGGTTGGTGTAGGTGAGGTACGGCAGGAGGTACACCTCCTGGTCCCAGAAGTAGTGGCCCTCATAGCCGGAGCCGGTGACGCCCTTGGCGGGAATGCCGGCAACGTCAGCCCGCGCGGTGGCCTGGGCCAGCTGGAAGAGATTCCAGCGGATGGCCTGCTGCAATTCCGGATTGCCTCCGTCCACCACGATGTCGGAGGTTGCCCAGTAGCTGCGGTAGTGCGCCTCGCTCTCCGCGAAGATGTCCTGGACTGGGCGAAGCCCCGCTTCTGCAACCTCGGCCGCGTCGGTCTCCGGGTCCTGGACTGCAGCACCCGCCGCGTAGCTGACGCTTTTTTCCAGGGTGAACGGCTGCTCCGCGCCCACGGCAAGGACGTAGCGGACGGTGCTGTCGTCCTGGTCCACCTGGGTCTCGAAGGGCTGGTAGCCGGCCGAGGTCCAGTGGTCCACGGCAATGCCTACGCGCTGCTTCGATTCGGCTGCCTCCCAGGCAAGGCGGAGCGAGCCGTCGCCGCCGTCGAGCCGCAAGGGCAGCAGCACCCGGCCTGCGTGGCGGCCGGCGCGGCGCGGATCGTGCACCGAGTGGTCCTCCACAGGCTGGTCCTGGCGGTTGATGACTGACGACGTCACGTCCAGTGAGACGTCGCGGTCCGTGGCCACCTCGAGCGAGATTCCCAGGCTGCCCCGGGAGGCGAAGCCCACCGCGCGGCGTTCGGTGGTGGTAACGACTGCGCCGGAGCGGCACTGCCAGGTGATCCTGCACTCGTAGATGCCGGTGGAGAAGTCGACCGACCGGCGGTAGTCGAGCACCTCGGATTCGGCCAGGCTCAAGGCCTCGCCGTCCACCACCACAGTGAAGTTGTTCGCGTCCGGGATGTAAAGGATGCGCTGCCCGGTCCGGGCGAAGCCGAAGGCGTTCTCGGCGTGCTTGATGTCCCAGATCTCGTGGAGGCCGTTAATGAAGCTGCCCGGCAGCTCGGAGTCCGCGGCGGCCCAATGCGAGCCGCGGATGCCGAGGTGTCCGTTGCCCAGGGCGAAAAGCGTCTCCAGGGTTCCGGCGTTCCCCGGCTCGTGGCGTGCCTCAACGAGCTGCCAGGGGGTGTTCGGAAACCGTGCACGGTCCGCGGTGATGAGTGCCATGGTGTTGGGGTCCTTTTGGCGTGTGCTGTGCTGCCGGATATACCGGCGCAAGGTATTCGTAGGGGGCGTGGTAGGTGGATGGCTGCCGTGGGGGTCCAACAGCCTGGGCCGCCCGGGGAAGGCGGCCCGCGGTCAGGGCAGCAGTTCCTGGAGGTCGGAAACCACCAGCGTTGCCCCGGCTTCGAGCAGTGCCTGCTTCCCGGCGCCGCGGTCCACCCCGATCACGGAGTGGAACGAGCCGGCCTGCCCGGCCTGGACACCCGAGACTGCGTCCTCCACCACCACGCATTCCTCGCTGGGCAGTCCCAGCAGCTTGGCCGCGTATTCGTAGGTGGCGGGGCTGGGCTTTCCGGGCAGGCCCTCCCGGGCGGCCAGGACGCCATCCACAACAATGGGGAAGTTGTGGCTGAGTCCGGCGGCCTTCAGGACCGCGGGTGCGTTCCGCGAGGAGGAGACGACGGCGACCTTCAGTCCGCGCTCCAGCACGGCTTTGAGGAAACGCACCGAGCCTTCGAAGGGTTCGACGCCGGCGCTGACGATCTCGTTGAAGATCCGGTTCTTGCGGTTGCCCAGGCCCTGGACGGTGGAGTTCGCCGGGTCGTCGTCGAGGGGCCCCTCGGGAAGCTCGATGCCACGGGAGGCCAGGAAGTCACGGACGCCGTCGAAGCGGGGCTTGCCGTCGATGTGGTCGAAGTAGTCGCTTTCGCGGTATGCGGCGACGCCGGGCTGCGTGGCAAGATACCCGTCGAACAGTTCCTGCCAGGCCTGCTCGTGGACGGTGGCGGTGGGGGTGAGGACACCGTCCAGGTCGAAGAGGATGGCGGAAGCGCTCGTCCAGGCGGCGGTTTCTGTTGTGGAAGATGCAGTCATCAGCAGGTTGTCCTTTCAGACGGCGGGCAGCCGTGAAGACGGGGTGCTTGGGGTGGTGTGTGGCTTCGGTGCCCGGGGTACCGCAGGATGCAGGACGCGCTGGCCGGCATCAGAGGTTGCGGCGCGCGGGGATCAGCTGCTCCTGGTACGTCTTCCATCATGTGCCTGTTGCCGTGCGGGGACAACCTGGCGGTCCCGCCGGCGGGGTTTCCCTGCCGCCGGAGGAAGCGTACTGGGCGTGCGGAAGGCCACGGGCCTGGCCGGAGCACCCGGTCTGCATCGCACTGGCCTCCTCATCCGCCCAGTTCAGGGGCCGCAACACGGCCGAAGATGAGTGTAAGCGCTTACAAATTTGACTGGCAACTGTTTTTTCGAACCTGTGGATGAGCGGCCCAATGTGACGGATTTCATTCCTCGACGCGGCCGCCCGAAGGCCGCCCGCGACGTTTTGCCCATGAGGCTTCAGCGCAGGACGTAATGGCGAAGGAATGCACTGACATCCACCATCTCCGGCTTGGACATGGCGTGCCCCATCCCGGGGTAGGTCCGGCTGGTCAGGAGCGTGTTCTTCTCGAGCCAGTCCGCCGTGTAGGCGATGGCATCGTCGTTGATGATCAGGTCCGACTTGTCCCGGCCCCAGAAGAACGGCGGTTTGGAGTCGAAGGAGTCGGTCAGGGCCAGGAGCTCGTTGTTCAGGACAAACCCGGACAGCCCGACCACTGAGGCGTAGTCCTGCGGATGAAGACGCAGCAGCGTGCTCGCCATGGCCATGCCCTGGGAGTAGCCCAGGAGGCTGACGCTGGTGTGCTGTTTCCTGACCGAGGCCACCCATGCGTGGACAGAATTGGTGGCCGAGATTACATCGGCAAAGTCGTTCACCAGGAAGTAGTCCAGCAGGAACCAGCCGTAGTGGTCGCCGATGGCCATCGGCGCCCGCAGCGCGGCGCAGGTGAACTCGGCGGGCAGGTACTCAAAGAGGCGGACCATCCGGGATTCGTCCGTCCCGTAGCCGTGCATCATCACCAGCAACGGGGTGCCTGCGCGCTGGTCCTCAGGCTTCGACCACACCACTGTTTCCATTCGGCCAGCCTAGCCGTGGCGCCCCCAGGCAACGACTCGGCAACATTCATTGAATCGGATAGAGCCGCGCTGTAGCGTGGCGCCTAACACGCAGCATGCTTACCAAAAGTCATAGCGCACCACCGTTCCAGCAAGGCCCCACCGCAGCCGCAGCACCCGCGGCCAACCAAGGAGCAAAAATGAGAATCGGTTCGTCAATTTTCCTCATCGCCCTCGGCGCCATCCTGGCCTGGGCCGTGGCCCCGGGCCTGATCCCGTTCGTGGACCAGGTGCTTATCGGATACATCCTGATGGCCGTCGGCGTGATCGGCCTGATTGCCTCGCTCATCCTGGCCTCGCCGGGCCGGAGCCGCCGAGTCAGTGAAACCCGCTCCGTCGTGGACCCGAACACGGGCGAGCGCATTACCCGTAACGAAAGCCGCGACGGCGGACTCTGATTCCGGCGTCGGAACCAATGGCAGTGCAGAAGCTGCCCTGCCACCCGGAAAAAGCCGGGCCGGACCACCGCGGTCCGGCCCGGCTTTGTTTCGTGTGGGTTTCCATTGACAAACCAACATAAGCAAAGATAAAGTCAAGTAACTCAACATCATGTGATGCCAGTCACGGAAATCCGCCCCGGCATCAGGGCCCACAGCACCAGCAAACCTACGCAACGGAGGGTACGTGTTCGCCGAGGAGCGCCAGCAGAAGATTGCCGAGCTTGTTGCCGGCAGCGGCCGGGTCAGCGTGACCCATCTGGCCGAGCGCTTCCGCATCACCACCGAAACCGTCCGCCGGGACCTTGCCACCCTGGAAACCGCGGGAACAGTCCGCCGCGTCCATGGCGGCGCTGTGGCCGCCGACCGCTTGAGCACCACGGAGGAAAGCGTCACCGAGCGGGCCATCCAGCGGCCGGACCAGAAGATCCGGATCGCCGAAGCCGCGCTGGCCCTGATCCCCCGGAACAAACCGGGCAGCGTCCTGATCGACGGCGGCACCACCACCGAGGTCCTCGCCGACATGCTCTCCCGGCGCAGCGCCGTCGAACCGGCCGACGGGACCCAGCCACCGGCGGAACTTGTGGTCATCACCCACGCCGTCCCGATCGCCGGCAAGCTCTCCAACGTGCCGGGGATAGCCCTGGACGTGCTGGGCGGCCGGGTCCGCGGCATCACCCAGGTGGCCGTGGGCCAGGCGACCGTGGACGCCGCACACCGGCTGCGCCCCGATATCGCCTTCGTGGGCACCAACGGCATCCATGCAGGCTTTGGCCTCAGCACTCCCGATCCTGAAGAAGCCGCCGTCAAGGCAGCCTTCGTCCAATCGGCCCGCCGCATCGTGGTGCTGGCCGATTCCTCCAAGCTGGACACGGAAACCCTGGTCCAGTTCGCCTCCCTGAAAGATCTGGACACCTTGATTACAGACAGCGAACCCGGCCCCGAACTGGCAGCCGCCTTGAAAGAGGCCGACGTTGACGTGGTGGTCGCATGATCGTCACCTTCACGGCCAACCCCAGCCTGGACCGCACCGTCGCCCTGCCGGGCCCGCTGCTGCGCGGCGAAGTGCAGCGCGCCGTCTCGGTAACGCAGGAATCCGGCGGCAAGGGCGTCAACGTCTCCCGGGCGCTCGTAGCCTCCGGCCTGGAGTCCCTGGCCGTCCTTCCCGGGGCGGACAGCGACCCCGTCCTGGCCGGCCTGCGCGCAACCTCCGTGCCGTTCGTTTCCCTGCCCATCGACGAGCCGCTGCGCACCAACGTTGCCCTCACCGAGCCCGGCGGGGTGACCACCAAGGTCAACGAACCCGGCCCCATGCTGGACGACAACCAGCAGGAGGCGTTGATCAAGCTCCTGCTGGAAAGCTCACGCGGCGCCAGCTGGGTAGTCCTGGCCGGCTCGCTGCCGCCGGGGTTCCCCGCGGATTTCTACGCGACGGCGGCCCGCCGCCTGCGTTCAGCTGCCGACGGCGGCTCTGCGGCATGGACGCCGCTGATCGCTGTCGACTCGTCCGGCCAGCCGCTTGCCGCCGCCCTCACCGGCGGCGCCGAGGGCATGCCGGACCTTTTGAAGCCCAACGCCGAGGAACTGGCGGAACTGGCTGCTGCAGCCGGGTTCGCCACTGCCGCAGCGGACGACCTGGAAGCGGACCCGGCGGCTGCCGCCGAGGCCGCATCCGCCGTCGTGCGTTCCGGTGTGGGTGCTGTGCTGGCAACTCTCGGTTCCAAGGGAGCTGTCCTCGTTACGGCCGACGGCGCGTGGCTGGCCACGCATCCGCCGGTCGCCGCAGTGAGCACGGTGGGCGCGGGAGACTCCGCCCTGGCCGGCTACCTGCTCGCCCACGGCAGGGGCGCCGCCCCGGCCGACTGCCTGCGTCAGGCGGTGGCCCATGGTGCCGCCGCCGCCTCCCTGCCCGGTTCAACGGTTCCGGCAGTGCACCAAACCACCCCGGATGCCGTAACCATCACGGCCCTTCGAAAGGATTGACAGTGACTCAGCTCATCACCACGAAACTGGTCGAGCTCGACCGGAACCTGGGCAACGACCCCGAGTCGGTGATCCGGCACCTGGCAAGCAAGGTTGCTGCCACCGGACGCGCAACCGAGGTGGAAGGCCTTTTTGCCGACGCCTACGCCCGCGAACAGAAGACCGCCACCGGCATCCCCGGCGGCATCGCCATCCCGCACTGCCGCTCCGCCGCTGTCACCGAGCCCACCCTGGCCATGGCCCGGCTGGACCCGAAGGTGGACTTCGGCGCCAAGGACGGCCCTGCAGACCTGATCTTCTTCATCGCCGCCCCGGACGGCGCGGACCAGGAGCACCTGAAGCTGCTGTCCAAGCTCGCCCGCTCCCTCATCAAGAAGGACTTCACCGCAGCCCTCCGCGGTGCCACCAGCGAGGCTGAAATCGTTGAGCTGGTGGACGGCGCCCTCGCCGACAAGCCCGCCGCGCACGCTGCCGCGGCCCCGGCGTCCGCTTCTGCCGGCGCTGCTGCCGGTGCTTCAGCCGGTCCCGCCTCCGGCGCCTCGGCTGTGGCTGCCTCCGGGGACGGCGCCGGCCACACCGGACCCAAGCGTCTGGTTGCCGTCACGGCCTGCCCCACCGGCATCGCCCACACCTACATGGCCGCCGACTCCCTGGTGGCCGCAGCCAAGGAAGCCGGCGTCGACCTGCAGGTCGAAACCCAGGGTTCCTCCGGCGCCAAGGCACTGGACCCGGCCGTCATCGCCGCAGCCGACGCCGTGATCTTCGCCGTCGACGTGGACGTCCGCGGCAAGGAGCGCTTTGCCGGCAAGCCCGTCATCAACGCCCCCGTCAAGCGCGGCATCGACGAGCCCGCCAAGATGGTCCAGGAAGCACTGGCCGCAGCCACCGACCCCCACGCCCGCCGGGTCCCGCACTTCGGTGCCGAGGAGCAGGCCGAGCAGGCTGAGGCGGAGAAGGGCGAGCACATCGGCCAGAAGCTGAAGAGGGCCCTGCTCACCGGTGTCAGCTACATGATCCCCTTTGTTGCCGGCGGCGGCCTCCTGATCGCCCTGGGCTTCCTGCTCGGCGGCTACGACATCACCGACGTCGCGGACAAGGTGGTGCTGGAAAACAGCTTCGGCAACCTGCCTGAAGGCGGACTCGCCGCGTACCTTGGCGCTGTCTTCTTCAAGATCGGCGCCCTGTCCATGGGCTTCCTGGTTCCCGCCCTGGCGGGTTACATCGCTTACGCCATCGCCGACCGTCCGGGCATCGCCCCCGGTTTCGTGTCCGGTGCCGTGGCTGGCTTCATGGGCGCCGGGTTCCTCGGCGGCATCGTGGGCGGCCTGCTGGCCGGTTACATCGCACACCTGATCGGCACGTGGCAGGTCCCGAGGTGGCTGCGCGGCCTGATGCCGGTAGTGATCATCCCGCTGCTTGCCTCCATCGTGGCCTCCGGCCTCATGTTCCTGGTCCTCGGCGGACCCATCGCCGGGCTCACCACCGCCCTCAACGGCTGGCTGTCCGGCATGACCGGCGCATCCGCCGTCGTCCTCGGGATCATCCTGGGCCTCATGATGTGCTTTGACCTCGGCGGCCCGGTCAACAAGGTCGCTTACGCGTTCGCCGTCGCCGGCCTGGGTGCAGGCAGCCTTGACAACCAGGCGCCGTGGCAGATCATGGCCACCGTGATGGCCGCGGGCATGGTCCCGCCGCTTGCCATGGCCTTGGCCACCGTCCTGGACAAGAAGCTGTTCAGCCTGGCAGAGCGTGAAAACGGCAAGGCCGCCTGGCTGCTGGGAGCCTCCTTCATCTCCGAAGGGGCCATCCCGTTCGCCGCTGCCGACCCGCTGCGCGTCATCCCCGCCAGCATGATCGGCGGCGCCCTCACCGGCGCGCTGACCATGGCGTTTGGGGTCACGTCGCAGGCACCCCACGGCGGGATCTTCGTGTTCTTCGCCATCGGCAACGTGGTGATGTTCATCATTTCGATCATCGCCGGCGCCGTCGTCAGCGCCCTTGCGGTCATCGCCCTGAAGCGCTGGGCAGCCCCCAAGACCACTGCTACGGTGGAAACCGTTCCAGCAACGGTCTGACCCGGTCCACCACACCACCTACCCGGCACTGAACCACAGCCAGCCGAGAGACAAAGGAGCAACAATGCCAGAACGCACCGCAACCGTCGCCAGCCGCGTTGGCCTGCACGCCCGCCCCGCCGCCATCTTCGCCGAAGCGGCTGGAGAGTTCGACCTGGACATCACCATCGCCCGCGAAGGTGAGCCCGCCGACGAGGCCATGGATGCGGCCAGCATTCTGTCCCTCATGAGCCTGGGCGCCTCACACGGCGACGTGGTGGTCCTCCGCGCTGAGGGCGACGGCGCCGACGTTGCGCTGGACCGCCTGGTCCAGATCCTGGAAACGGACCACGACGCGGAGTAACCGGCGCGGCGCCAAGCGGCGCAGTTAACGCAAGCAGCCGCCGTCGGACCTTCCCTTCCTTGGGAAAGGCCCGACGGCGGCTGCCGCACTTAAGTGCCCGGTCCACCTCCCCTGCCCTTCACCCAACTAGCTGGCAGTAGTTGTCGTTTTGAGCGCCCAAAACGACAACTACTGCTGCCTAGTTGGGGAGGGAGGGGTCACGGGCGTTCCGCGATGGCCTTCACATCCGCGACGAGCTTGTCCCACATGCCCTGCGAATGCTGCGCCGCTTCCTCGGTGGCATTGTTGTCCTGAGACAGGGTGAGCCGCGTGCTGGCGTCCTGCTCCTCGAGGGTCCAGGTGAGCGTGTGGTAGTTCTCCGGGATGTCCTCATCCCCGCTGAGGGCGCTGAAGTGGGTGTGCACCAGCCGCTGGCCCGGTTCCACCTCCCGGATGAAGCCCTTGTCCTCGTAGGGTTTCCCCTCCCATTCACCGCGCCAGACAATCGGCCCGCCCTCCGTCCAGTCCGTCACGACGTCAGCCCCAAACATAAACTCCTTCACGGCGGCGGGATCGGTGATGACCTTCCAGACCCGGCTGGCAGGCGCGTTGATGGCAATCGACGACGTTGCCACATAACCACCGGCCATCACTGTGCCTTCTTCGCCGTAAACAGCAGGTATTCCCACTCCATCTGGAACGGCGAGTCGCCGTGCGCGTCGCCGAAGGAATCCGCCAGTTCGGTAAGCGCTGCATCCAGTTCTTTGGCTTTGCCCGCATCCTCCCCGATGAACTTGTAGACCGAGATGGTGGGCCCGTAGTGGGACTTGAAATAGCGCACAAAGTCGGCCGGCTGGTGGAAGCTCCGCACGGCCAGGGTTTGCTTGCGGGCCTTGCCATCGGTGATCCGGTCCCCCAGCAGTTCCCTGACATGGTCCTCGCTCCCCCACAGCGGTCCGGGCTGCGCCCCCGGCGGGGGCGGCGGCGCGAAGGGCTTCATGGTGGCGAACATCCGGCCAATGAACCCTTCCGGCGTCCAGTTCAGGAGTCCTATGCTGCCGCCGGGCCTGCAGACCCGCAGGAGTTCGTCCGCGGTTGTCTGGTGCCGGGGAGCGAACATCACGCCCAGGCAGGACATCACGACGTCGAACTCGGCGTCGCCGAACGGCAGGGCCTCGGCGTCGGCCTCCTGCCAGTCCAGGCTGACGCCACGGTTGGCTGCTTCCCGGCGGCCCGCTTCGAAAAGTTCGGGAGTGAGGTCGCTGGCCACCACTTTGGCGCCCATCATCGCAGCGGGAATTGCAGCGTTCCCCGATCCGGCCGCCACGTCCAGCACCCTGTGGCGGGACGTGACGCCGCAGGCTTCCACCAGGATGGCACCGAGTTCCAGGAGCATTTCATCGGCGAGCGCGGGGTAGTCCCCTGAGGCCCACATGGCCCGGTGTTTTTGCTTGAGTACCCGGTCCGCTTCTGCCGCATCCGTTTGGTCGTTCATTGTCCGCGCTCCTCACAGGTCCGTTGGAGTGTCAGCACGCTGCGGGGGCACAGCGGTGGCTGCGATGCGACTCATTGTGGACGCGCCCGCCCCGGGTGTAAAGAGGACCAGTGTAAAGGTGGCGGCACTCTCCAGGTCCACCGGTCAGGCGGGCTTGCGCGCCCTGGTTGTGGACTTGGCAGCCGGCTTCGCGGCCTCCTTGCCGGCCGCCGTCTTGCTGGCTGCACTCTTGGTCCCCGCAGACTTGGCCGCGGTTGTCTTGGAGGCCGTGGACTTCGACGCCGTTGTTTTGGAAGCAGTGGTCTTTGATGCTGTGGTCTTGGAAGCAGCGGATTTCGCGGACGTGCCGGAACCGGTGGACTTCGACCCGCCGGACGCCGCGGCCTTTGTCCCGGTGGATTTGGCAGGGGTCGATTTGGCCGCGGTCGACCTCGTCCCCGAAGCCTTGCGCGCGGGCTTGGCGGGTTCCTCCTCCGTGTCCTCTTCCTCCCCGTCCGTGGCATCGGAAGAGGCCGCGACGGCGGATCCACCGCCGCGCTTCTTGTCCAGGCTCCGCTTCAGCGCCTCCATGAGGTCGATGACTTCGCCCTTGCCGCCTTCACCGGCCTCCACGCCGAAGGTTTCATCCGTGTCCAGGGACTCGCCCTGCTCCAGTTTCGCATCGATGAGTGTCCGCAGCTGGACCTGGTAGTCGTCCGTGAAGGTGTCCGGCTCGAAGTCCGCGGCCATGGACTCCACCAGCGCGGCGGACATCTCGCGTTCCTGCGGCGAGATCTTGATGGAGGCGTCCAGTGCGGGGAAGTTGGCCTCCCGCACCTCGTCCGGCCATAGCAGGGACTGCAGCACCAGGACGTCGTCCTTGATGCGCAGGGCGCCCAGCCGGGTCTTCTCCCGCAGCGCGAACTGCACAATGGCCACCCGGTCCGTGTCCTCAAGGGCACGGCGCAGCAGCACATAAGCCTTGGGCGACTTGGAGTCCGGTTCCAGGTAGTAGCTCTTCTCGAACATCATCGGCTCGAGCTGCTCAGACGGCACAAACTGCACCACTTCGATCTCGTGGCTGTTTTCCGCGGGGATCGCTTTCAGCTCATCCTTGGTGAGGATCACCGTCCGGCCGTCCTCCTCGAAGGCCTTTTCGATATCCGAGTAGTCGATGACCTGCGAGCACACCTCGCACCGGCGCTGGTAGCGGATCCTTCCGCCGTCTGCGTTGTGAACCTGGTGCAGACTGATGTCATGATCCTCTGTGGCGCTGTAGACCTTGACGGGCACGTTGACCAGCCCAAACGCGATGGCACCTTTCCAGATGGCTCTCATTCCTCCAGTCAACAGCACGCCGGGCCGGAGGTGAAGCCCCATGGCCGGTAAGGAACGTGTCCGTGTTGCCGGACGGGAGCTGACCCTGACGAATCTGGACAAAATCATCTACCCGCAGACCGGAACCACCAAGGCCGATGTCCTGGCCTACTACGCGGCCGTGGCCCATGTCCTGATCCCCGCGGCCGCCAACCGGCCCGCCACCCGCAAGCGGTGGGTGAACGGCGTGGGCACCCAGGAAAAACCCGGTGAAGTCTTCTTCCAGAAGAACCTGGAGGACTCCGCACCTGGGTGGCTCCCCCGCGCTGCCATCACCCACAAGGACCGCACCATCCACTACCCGATGGTCAACGACGCAGCCACGCTCACCTGGTTCGGGCAGATCAACTCGCTGGAAATCCACGTGCCGCAATGGCAGGTCGATTCGCACGGCAACCAGTTGAACCCGGACCGGCTGGTCTTGGACCTCGATCCCGGCGAAGGCGCCGGGCTGCCCGAATGCCGGGAAGTGGCGCTGCTCGCCCGCGCCATCCTGCAGGATGTTGGCCTTGACCCGGTGCCCGTGACCAGCGGCAGCAAGGGCATCCACCTGTACGCGGCCCTGGACCGCAGCCAGACCTCGGACCAGATCTCCGCGTTCGCCCGCGAACTGGCGCGCGCCCTGGAGTCAGACCACCCGGACCTTGCCGTCAGTGATATGAAGAAGACCCTCCGCAGGGGCAAGGTGCTGGTGGACTGGAGCCAGAACAACGCCGCCAAGACCACCATCGTGCCCTACTCCCTGCGCGGCCGCCCCACCCCCATGGTCGCCGTGCCACGCACCTGGCGGGAGATTAGCTCCAGCCGGCTGAAGCACCTCGACTACCAGGAAGTCATGCGGCGGGTGCGTGACGGCAAGGACCCGTTTGCCGCCGTCGTCAAGGCTTCAGGCGGTAACCCGCAGCCGGGCGAAAACGCCCATGAGGACGCCAACCCGCGCCTGGCGCAATACCGTTCCATGCGGGACCCGAAAGCTACACCGGAACCCTTCAGCGGCCTGCCCCGCGGCGGCGACTCGTTCGTGATCCAGGAACACCACGCCAGCCGGCTGCACTGGGACCTCCGGCTGGAGCACGAGGGTGTCCTGGCGTCCTGGGCGCTGCCCAAGGGCGTGCCCGAGTCCGGCGGGAAGAACCACCTGGCTGTGCAGACCGAGGACCACCCCATGGACTATCTCACGTTCCACGGCACCATCCCCAAGGGCGAGTACGGCGCCGGCGACATGACCATCTGGGACACCGGGACCTACGAGCTGCACAAGTGGATCAACGGCAAGGAAGTCATTGTCACCCTGACGGGCTCGGAGGGCGGCGGCCTGGGCGGTACCAAAAAGGTCGCACTGATCCATACCGGCCGCGGGCAGGGCAGGGACGCCGAAAACCAGTGGCTTATCCACCTGATGGACAAGGAACCCCAGGGCGGACGACGGCGGCACGCGCCTTTGCCGGCTGAACCTGCCGGAGGTGCCGGACCAGCGGAGCCTCCGGCTGGTCCCGATCACGCCGCGCGGCCGGGGACGGCCGCCTCCCCCGCCCCCGAAGAATTCCCGCCCATGATGGCCACCGCAGGCGACATCGCTGACCTGCAGGGCAGCAACTGGCAGTTCGAACTCAAGTGGGACGGTGTCCGGGCCATCATGGTTGCGGACGAATCCAGGGTGCGCATCTTCAGCCGCAACGGAAACGACGTCACCAAAACCTACCCGGAGCTGACCGACCGGTCCTGCTGGCCGGAACAGCCGTTCGTCGCCGACGGCGAGATCATCGCCATCGGCGCCGCCGGAAGGCCGGACTTTGGCCTACTGCAGGGGCGCATGAAGCTGACCCGGCCCGCCGACGTCGCCCGTGCCCGCAAAGCCATCCCCGTCCGGCTGGTCCTTTTCGACCTGCTGTACGACGGCGGCACGGACCTGCGGCGGTTCCCGCTCAGTCAGCGGCGGCAGCGGCTGGAGCGGTTCCACCAGCCTTCGGAATGCCCCGTGGACCTCTCCATGGTGCTGGACGACCCCGTGGAACACATCATGGACAGCGCGCAGGAGCTTGGGCTCGAAGGCGTTATGGCCAAACGGACGGACAGCAGGTACGTGAGCGGCCAACGGACCCGCACGTGGATCAAGCTGAAGACCGAGCGGACCCAGGAAGTGGTGGTCGGCGGCTGGCGTCCGGGGAAGGGCGGCCGCGAGGAAACTGTGGGATCGCTGCTGGTGGGTATCCCGGACGGCGACAGACTGCAGTACGTGGGCCGGGTGGGCAGCGGGTTCAGCGCCAGGGAGCTTGCGGAACTCCGGCAGACTGTCGACCGGCTGGCCCGGAAAACGTCCCCGTTCCACGACGTTCCGCGGCCCGATTCGGCGGACGCGCACTGGGTGACACCGCAACTCGTGGGTGAGGTGACCTACAGCGAGTGGACCGGCCCCGGGCGGCTGCGGCATCCGCGCTGGCGCGGCTGGCGGCTGGACAAGGACCCCTCCGAGGTGGTGCGCGAGGCCTGAGCGCCCTGGCCGGGGTTCCCCATCTTCGACGTTCCTGCTCACCGGCGACACACAAATTCCCTGGCGCGGCCCGGATATGGGGACGCCCAGGGAATTTGCGTGTCGATGACGATAGCGGCCGACCACACGTGGCGGCCGCGGGCTTACGAGGAGTGCGGCATCTGAGGCCGGCTGGTGCGGTGCACAGCCGTAACCGCGGCTTCATGCCCCATCCGGCCGCCGGCGGAGCCGCGCTCCTTCGGGTGCCGCCGTTTACCGTTGCCGTCCGGCCAGGCGTTCTGCTGCGGCATGCCGGCAGCCTGCATGGGGGCCGGGCCGGGCAGGTCGGCGTTCTTCATTGCTGCCGTGAGGTGGTCCATAACCTCGGGCTTGATGGATGGTTTACGGGTTTCGTCAGCCATTGTTCTTCCTTTCTGCGGACGAAGTCCTGCGGGAAACCGCCAGTGCCGGTGGTGCGCTGGAGACCTGCGGACTCTTCTGAAGGCCCGCCTGCAGCGGGCTTATGGCATCGCGGGTAAGGCTCAGGCCGCCGGCTGTCCAGCGCGGCGGGTCTGCCTACTCAAAAAGAAGGATTTCCATTCGTCAACCATAGGCACCGCGCCCCCGCCTGGGAACCCCCGGCGGGGGTGAAAAAGACGTCCGACGGCGGCACCCACCGAGGTGCCGGGATTACCGACAACGCGGCCCGACTGATATATGGCGCCGGTCACGTTCCCGCGCTGAATGCCGGTGAAATCCGCCCGGTTACCCGCTTTGCAGAAAAAGATTCGGTAACGATGGTCACAGCGTCCACCCTTCCCAGTGATGGCGCGGGAAAACCGGGAAAACAGGCAGCGGAAACCGGGCCGAAAACGGTGCCAAAAACCTCGATCGTACGGCATTCCGGAGGCGCACGCCATCAGATTCCCGTAAAATTGATGGCCTGCCCGGAGCGGGGCAGCTACAAGTCGCAAGCAAATGACCTCCACAGGAGTTGCCCAAATGCCCACAGACAGAAGCATGACCGACTCTTCAGCAGGCGCCAGGAACGCCAGCGGAACCGACCAGACCGCCGTCAAGGCTGCCAAAAAACCACGCCTGCTGCCGCGCCGCCGGCTCAAGGAATCCGACGTCAACGTCGTTGACCAGCCGATGCTCAAGAAGGCACTCGGCGGAACCATTGTCGGCAACACCATGGAGTGGTACGACGTAGGCGTCTTCGGCTACCTCATCACCACCATGGGACCGGTCTTCCTCCCGGAATCGGACCCCACCACGCAGACGCTGTTCCTGCTGGGAACCTTCGCCGCCACCTTCATCGCCCGCCCGCTCGGCGGAGTGGTGTTCGGCTGGATGGGCGACAAGATGGGCCGGCAGAAGATCCTGGCCGCCACCCTTATGCTGATGGCTGCCAGCACCTTCGCCATCGGCCTGCTTCCCGGCTATGCCCAGATTGGGCTGTGGGCCGCGGGCCTGCTGGTGCTGCTCAAGATCATCCAGGGCTTCTCCACCGGTGGCGAGTATGCCGGCGCCACCACGTTCGTCAGCGAGTACGCCCCGGACAAGCGCCGCGGCTTCTTCGCCAGCTTCCTGGACATGGGCAGCTACCTGGGCTTCGCCCTGGGTGCAGCACTCGTCTCCGCCCTCCAGCTCACCCTGGGGCAGGCCGCCATGGAGGAGTGGGGCTGGCGGATTCCGTTCCTGATTGCCGGTCCGCTGGGCCTGGTGGCCGTCTACTTCCGTAGCAAGATCGAGGAATCCCCCCAGTTCCAGGCCACGCTGGACGCCCAGGAGGACATCGCCAAGAACGCGACCGCCTCCGATGCGGCAGCAGCCAAGGGCCCCGTGGGGATTGTCAAGGCCTACTGGCGCTCCCTGATCGTGGCGATGATCCTTGTGGCCGCCGCCAATACTGCCGGCTACGCCCTGACCTCCTACATGCCCACCTACCTCACCGAGTCCAAGGGCTATGACGAGGTCCACGGCACCCTGCTGACCATTCCCGTGCTGGTGGCCATGAGCCTCTGCATTCCGCTGACGGGCAAGCTCTCCGACCGCATCGGGCGCCGCCCGGTCCTGTGGATCGGTGCCCTGAGCACCGTCATCCTGGCCGCGCCGGCCTTTATGCTGATCGGCATCGGCGCTGTCTGGTCCACGCTGGCGGGCCTGGCCCTGATTGCGTTCCCGGTGACGTTCTACGTGGCCAACCTTGCTTCGGCCCTGCCGGCCCAGTTCCCCACGTCCAGCCGCTACGGTGCCATGGGCATCGCCTACAACTTCTCCGTGGCGATCTTCGGCGGTACCACCCCGTTCATCGTGGCAGCCCTGATCAACGCCACGGGCAACGACATGATGCCTGCCTACTACCTGATGGGCACGTCCCTGGTGGGTGCCGTTGCCATCTACTTCCTTAAGGAATCGGCGCAGCGCCCGCTGCCGGGCTCCATGCCCAGCGTGGACACCCAGGCAGAGGCCAGGGAACTGGTGGCCACCCAGGACGAGAACCCGCTGATCGACCTGGACGAGCTTCCCTTCGAGGCGCAGGACATCCAGGATGCACTTGCCGAAGGCAAAAACCCGGCCAAGGATGGCGCCGGGGACGGCAAGCAAGGCAAGGTCCCGGCCGGAGTCTGACCGCCGCGGACCGGACCCTTCCGGCAGGACCCTCCGGTTCAGGCACTTCTTGTAGCCCGCGCTTCCAGACCCGCCCTGCCTGCTTCCTTGGGGGAAGCAGGCAGGGCGGGTCCTTGCCGTTCCGGGCGGCCCAACACCCGGCATGACACTGTGTGAACGCCCGCCGCCGAAGGATATGACTGGGCAGCGGCAGGGCGGCAATATCTATAGAGGCTGCAGTCGGCTTCCGCGGCCGGACATCGGGACAGGCAAGGGCAGGTGGGCATGAAACGCGTGGTTGAGCAGGTCCGCGCGCTCCATCGGCTGGAACCGGCCAACAACGACCACCTGTCGGCCCTGCGCGTGGCACTCAGCGTTGCGGCCCCAACCCTCCTCCTGTTGTGGCTGGGGCGCACGGATCTCATGGGCTACGCGGTGTTCGGTGCGCTGACCGGCATGTACGGCCGCTCCGAACCGCACCAGCTCCGCATCCGCCACCAGGCCCAGGCAGCCCTGGTGCTGCTCAGCGGAGTGAGCGTGGGCGTGTTCCTCTCCGTCAACCACCTGCACTCGTGGTGGCTGGTGGCGGTTGAGGCGTTACTGGCCGGGGTGGGTTCGATTTATGCGGACAAGGTAGGCTTGAAACCCAACGGCCCCTTCTTCGGCATCCTGGCCCTGGGCGCCTGCGCATCCGTTCCGGCGGTGGTTCCGTGGCACGTGGCAGTGCTGATCGCCGCAGGGTCGGCCGCGTTCTCCATGCTGGTCGGATTCGGCGGCTGGTTGCGCCGCCGGTCATGGGAACCCGGTGCCGTCCGGAACGTCCCGGCAGTAACAAGCCGCAAGGAGATCCTGATCCATGCTGCCCGGTATGTGCTGGCGGTCGGGGCGGCGGGAACGTTGGGTGTCCTCAGCGGCAGCGGCCACCCGCACTGGGCCATGGCGGCGGCAGCCGTCCCGCTCGCCGGCGCTGACCTGCCCAGCAGCGTCCGCCGCGGCATCCACCGCATTGTGGGGACATTCGTGGGGCTGGCGGTAACCGCCGTCGTACTTCTTCCCGGGCCGTGGACCCTGGCGGGCCTGTTCCCCGCGCAGCAGGCCGTGCTGCTGCCCCTCCTGGTGATCCTGTTCCAGTTCACCACCGAGCTGTTCATGGCACGCCATCACGGCTTTGCCATGGTGTCGTTCACGCCTGTCATCCTGCTGATCACTCAGCTGGCGGCACCAACCGACCCGGGCCTGCTGATCCTGGAACGGGCAGTGGAAACACTGGTGGGCGCGCTGTCCGGGATCCTGGTGGTTGTGGCCGTGCGGCGTGCCGGCACCCGGACCCTGGCCTCCCTCCTCGGACGCGCGCCGCTATTTCGCCCGGCGCGGCGGGCCCGCCACTAGCTTCGCCGGAGCAACCCGTGCCACCGCTGCCACCAGCTTGTACCGCTTCGACGGGATTGACACCGCCCGGCCGCGCTCGTTGTCCGCCAGTCCCTCCCGCACCACGCGCTCGGCATGCAGCCAGGCCCACGACGGCGCCACGGACTTGTCCATGCCCATCCGGTCGTGGAACTCCGTGTGCGTGAAGCCCGGGCACAGCGCGGTGACCTTGATGCCCTGCTTCCGGTAGGTCAGGTTGGCCCACCGGCTGAAGCTCACCAGCCACGCCTTCGCCGCCGAATAGGTGCCGCGGGGCAGGAACGCGGCGATGCTGGCCACGTTGATGATCCGGCCCCCGCCGCGTTCCAGCATGCCCTTGAGGGCGGCGTGCGTCAGCACCATGGCGGTTTCCCCGTGCAGCTTCAGGTGCTTCTTTTCCTCGGCGATCCGGTTGTCCTCGAAGTTGTGCAGCAGCCCGATCCCGGCGTTGTTCACCAGCATCCCCACCGGCCGTCCGGCGTCGGACAGGCGTTCGACGACGGCGGCCACCCCGGCGTCGTCCGTCAGGTCGGCGGGGAGCACCTCAGCCGAGATGCCATAGCGCCTTATTAGCCCCGCCGCGACTTCTTCGAGGCGGGCGCGGTTCCGGGCGACGAGCACCAGGTTGGTGCCCTGGGCTGCGAGCTGGCGGGCGAACTCTGCGCCCAGGCCCGCGCTGGCCCCGGTGATGAGTGCTGTTGTTCCGGTGGTTGGCGTCATGCTGCAAGCCTAGCCACCGGCGTCCCCGCACGCCCCCACCCGCACCCGGCAACGGCACCCGGCAGCGGTCTTGCCGCTATGCGAACCGGGCCAGCGGATTGGCCAGCCGCCCGGCCATCTGGAGCCCGCCCGAGGGGTCGGCCAGGTCCAGCATCTGCTGGTTGTTGCGCAGCTGCAGCCGGTTCAGGCAGGACAGCTCGAAATCCGCGGCGAAGAGGTTGTGGCGGGCAAACTGGTCCGCGAGGTCCGGGTGCTGCCCCTGGTACTCCTTCACCGCAGCGGCGGCGGTCCGCCAGAAATCCTCCTGGCCCAGCTTGCCGTCCTCCTCCAGCAGGGCCGCCAGGAAACGGAAGATGCAGTCGAAGATGTCCGTGAAGATGGCCAGCACCTTCTCGCCGTCCGGGATGGCAGCTTTGATCCGGGACACCTCTTCGGGCAGTTCGAGCCGGTCCCCCATCACCACGATTTCCTCGGCGATGTCCTTCATGACGGCCCGCACCGGGACGCCGTCCTCGAGGACCAGGATGACGTTCTCGCCGTGCGGCATGAACGCCAGCTCGTACTCGTACAAGCAGTGGACCAGCGGCACCAAGTACGCCTCGAAGTAGCGGCGCAGCCAGTCCGCGGGTGCGAGGCCGGACCGTTCAATCAGGGCGGACACCATCGGCTTCCTGGCGGAGTCCACGTGCAGGAGCGAGGCCATCGTTGCCAGTTGTTGCCCGTCCTGCAGCAGCGGCAGCGGGCTTTCGCGCCAGAGGGCGGAGAGCATCTTCCGGTAGGGCGAGCCCGGGGCTGACGCGGCCTCGTAATACCCGTTGTGGTAGCCGATGGCCGCAATTTCACCGATCATGGTGAACCCCCGCTGCTGCAGGGCACCGTCAGCTTCGATGAGCTTCCGCAGCCAGTCGTTGATGGCCGGGGTGGCCTTCATGTACTGCGGTGACAGGCCCCGCATGAAGCCCATGTTCAGCACGGACATGGCGGTCTTGACGTACGTCCGATGCGGGGCTGTGGTGTTGAAGAACGTGCGGATGGACTGCTGCGCCTGGTACCTGTCCGTCCCGGTTCCCAGGTAGACGATGCGCTGCCGGGCGATCTCCGCCGCGAACGTGACGGTGAGCTTGTTTTCCCACTGCCACGGGTGGACGGGCATAAAGAAGTACTGGTCCGGGTCCAGGCCCTGCAGCCCCAGTTCGTTGGTGAAGTCCCCGGCCAGCGGGCCCAGTTCGGCGTCCAGGTGCGCCCGGTAGTCCAGGCCTTCACTGGCGGTGATGACGGCGTGGCTGCGGTGGACGGCGATCCATTCCAGTTGCACGGGCGCGCCGGTTTCCGGCGCGAATGCGTGGTAGTCGCTGATGCCGAAACCCAGGCGGCCGTTGTTGGCCACAAAGCAGGGGTGGCCCTCGGTCATGCTGCGTTCAATCGCTTGGAAGTCCGCAGCCACATCCACCCCTCCGGTCACGCCGGCGGCGAGTTCGGCGGCCGACGGCTGGCCCGCCCACTGCTTGTAGGCGTGGCTGGCCAGGGTGCTGCTGACCTCCTCGAGGTACACCGGAAGCATCTGGAGGTTGATGCCGAGGGTCTCGTGGAACGCGGAGATGAATCCGAGGACGTCCAGTGGCGCTTCCTTGCCGTCCCGGACGTAGCGGATGGATGCGGCGTCAATGGACCAGTGGTCCAGCTGCAGGATCCGGGCGTTGAACAGGTACTCGTGGACACCGTCGCCGCTGCGGATGCGGTACCGGCCGCCGGACGCGCCGACCGGCTCGGGCGTGAGGATCCGTTCGTGGGAGAACTCGGCAAGCGCTTTGCGGAGCAGGTGCCGGTTGGCGTCGTCCCAGCGGTCGCCGGAGAGGTGCGGTGCGGCTGCGGCGCTCAGGGCCGGGAAGTTTGTTTGGAGGTGGACGGTCATCGGAAAGCTCCCTGCGGGACGGGCGTGCGGGTGGTAAGTTCAGGGTTTCCGGCGTCGGCGGCCGGCATGGCCGCACGGGCGGCGGCATAGTCTGAGCGGGTACAGAAGCTGAGCAGTGCTTCCTTGTCCGGCAGGGTGACTGTCCCTGCGGGCAGGAAGCCCAGCCGTTCGTTGAGGGCGTGGATCTTGGTGTTCCGGGCGTCCGGCTCCACCACAACGCGTTCCACCTCCGGCCTGGCGAAGAGGCGGCCAAGGACGGCATCCATCACGGCCGTGGTGTAGCCGGGTTCGGGACCTTGCGACGGCGGGGCGACCAGCAGGTGCATGCCCACATCACCGGGCTGGACGGCGTACAGGCCGGCCAGCGGCGAGGACGCTGGAAGGTACTCCTCCGTGAGGAAGGCGGGGACGCCGGCGTCGAGCCCCAACAGGGCGTGGTGGTGGCCGCTCGCCTGGATCTTCGCGTATTCCTCCACCACGTCCTGGACGCTGGCGTTCAGCATGCCCCAGAACGAGGCGTACGGCTGCGTCACCCAGCTGTGCAGGAGCGGCGCATCGGCCACGGCGTCGAGGCAGCGGAAGGTGAACCTCATGCGGGCACCCCCGCGCCAACGTTCCCAGCGCCAACGTTTGCTGCGGCGGGCCGGGTTCCGGCCGGTGCTTGGGCCGGGGCCCCGAACTGCTGGAACGCGATGCTGCGTTCCACCGGATATACCTCGCGGCCGGTGATTTCCCGCAGGATGCAGGAGTTGCGGTAGGCGCCCATGCCCAGGTCCGGGGTGACGAAGCCGTGGGTGTGCAGCTCGGCGTTCTGGACGAAGATCTCACCCGGTTCCACGCCGGTGCTGTAGTTCCGGTCGACGGCGAACCTGCCGGTGCTGTCCCGGGCGATCCTGTCCTGCACGCCGGCCAGGAACCCGGGTTCCCGGTAGCCGTAGCCGGTGGCCATCACGACAGCCTCACTGTCCAGGGTGTAGGAGGTGCCCTGCTCCCCGTGTTCCAGGTGCAGGATGTGGGTCCCGGCCGCGGGATCCCATTCGGCGGCCGTGAGCGTGGAATGGGTGAGCAGCTGTGTGTCCACCATGCCGGAGAGGCTCCTGGTGTAGAGCAGGTCGTAGATGGCGTCGATCAGATCCGAATTGATCCCCTTGTAGAGGTTCTTCTGGGTCTTGTTGAGGTGGTCCCGCTGCTGCGGCGGGAGGTTGTGGAAATAGTCCACGTACTCCGGCGAGGTCATCTCCAGGGTCAGCTTGGTGTACTCCAGCGGGAAGAACCGGCCTGAGCGGGTCACCCAGTTCAGCTGGTACCCGTGGGCGTCGGCTTCCTGCAGGAGCTCGTAGTAGATTTCGGCGGCGCTCTGCCCACTGCCCACCACGGTGATGCTGCGCTGCTGCTGCAGTTCAGCCTTACGGGCAAGGTAGTCGGCGTTGTGGAAGGCCACTCCCCCGCGGCCGGCGGCGGAATCGGCCAGGATATGTTCGGCCGACGACGGCACGAAGGGGGAGGTGCCGGTGCCCAGCACCAGCCGCCGCGCCAAAAGTACCTCGGAGCCGTCGGGGCCGGATACCGAAAGCCTGTACACGCCCTCGTCGTAGGTGACGTCCTGCACGGCCGTGCCGAAACGGACGGACGGCAGCTGCCCCGCCACCCACTGGCAGTACTGGTTGTATTCGGCGCGCAGCGGGTAGAAGTTTTCCCGGATGTAGAAGCGGTAGAGGCGGCCGGTCTGCTTCAGGAAGTTCAGGAACGAATACGGCGAGGTGGGGTCCGCCATGGTCACCAGGTCCGCCATGAACGGGACCTGGAGGTGGGCGGGCTCCAGCATCATGCCGGGGTGCCAGTCGAAGGAGGCGCGCTGCTCCAGGAAGATGCCGTCGAGGCCTTCGACGGGTCCGGCGAGGGCGGCGAGGCCGAGGTTGAAGGGTCCGACGCCGATGGCGGCGAAGTCGTGGATCCTGTGGTTGGCGGGGGTGCTCATGCGTTTACTTCCTTTTCCAGGAGGCTGGCGCTGTGCAGCAGTCCGGCGCCGGTGGTGCGCAGGAGGCTGATGATCTGGGCGATGTCCTCGAGGGTTGCTTCGGCGTTGAGGAGGGTGAATTTCAGGTAGTGCCGGCCGGCCACCTTGGTTCCGGCTACTACAGCCTCGCCGGAGGCGAAGACCGCTGCGCGGATGGCCGGGTTGATGGCGTCGGTTGCGTCTTCGGAGAGCCGGGTTCCGTTGTCCTGGACGGGCCGGTAGCGGAACACGAGGGTGCTGAGCTGGGGCTGCGCTGCGAGCTCGAAGTCGTCGTCGGCGTCCAGCAGGGAACCGACGCGGGCGGCGAGGTCGATGGCCTCGTCGAACAGTGCGCCGACGGCATCCGCGCCCATGATCCGCAGGGTGAGCCACAGCTTGAGCGCGTCGAAGCGGCGTGTGGTCTGGATGCTCTTGTCCACCTGGTTGGGAATGTCGGCCAGGGCGGCGCTTTCGGGGTTGAGGTAGTCCGCGTAGTAGGTGATGTGGCGGAGCATGGCGGATTCGCGGACCAGGAGGGCACTGGAGCTGACCGGCTGGAAGAACGTTTTGTGGAAGTCGACGGTGACCGAATCGGCGAGGCCCGTTCCGTCCAGCAGGTGGCGGTAGCGGCCGGAGACCATCAGGCCGCCGCCGTAGGCTGCGTCGATGTGGAACCAGGCCCCGTGGGCCCGGGCCAGGGCGGCGAGGTCCGCGAGCGGGTCCACCGCGCCGAAGTCGGTGGTTCCGGCGGTGGCGACGACCGCCATGGCGGTCAGGCCGGCGCCGTGCGCTTCCGCCATGGCTGTGGCGAGGGCGGCGGGGTCCATCCTGTGGTCCGCCGTGGTGGGGACGGTGATGACGGCGTCGAAGCCCAGGCCCAGCATGGATGCCGACTTCTGGACGCTGAAGTGGCTGTCCTCGGAGGTGAAAATCCGCAAGGTGTCCAGCAGTGCGGGGAGGCGCAGGCCGGTCCGGGCGGGGTCCTGGCGAAGGCCGGCCACGGCGTGGTTCCGGGCGATCAGCAGGGCCTGGAGGTTGGACTGGCTGCCGCCGGAAGTGAAGATGCCGTCGGCGTTGGCCCCGAGGTCCAGCCGGTCGGCGGCCCAGTCGATGAGGCGCCGCTCGATCATGGTGGCTCCGGCGCTCTGGTCCCAGGTGTCCAGGGAGGAGTTGACGGCGGACAGGACGGCTTCGCCCACCAGCGCCGGAATGACCACAGGGCAGTTAAGGTGGGCGGCGTATTTGGCGTCGTGGAAGTAGATGGCGTCGCGCAGGTACACGTGCTCGAGTTCCTGCAGCGCAGCTGCCGTGTCCGGCAGCGGGGCGTCGAGGTCCACGGCCCCGACCCGCGCCTTCATCTCGGCGGGTCCGACGCCGGTGAACGGCCGGGTGGTCCGCTCCAGCTTGGTTGCCACGGCGGTGACGCCCTGCAGCACCTGTGCCACGTAACGCGGCGAGTTGCGGGCATTAAAAAGGTGGTTGGTTGCGCCGAGCGCAAGTTCCACGCGGGAGGCGAAGTCCTGGCCGGGCGGCTCCTGCCGGGTACGGACACCTCCGGGGCGGGGCTCATCCACGGGTAACTCTTCCAAGCGGGGCATCAGGGACACAGGGCTTCCTTCGGGTCAGGATTTTTCGAACTGCAAAGGCAAGCCTTACTTAGGGGACCCTTTTAATCAAACTTTTGTGCCGTATTTCTTTTTTGCCGCGGAATACGGCATCTTTGTCCAGGAGGATTGCGTCATTGACTGGCGCCCGAGAGCACTTCTCCTGCACAATGCCCGGCGCCAGGACACCCAAGCACCCGCGGCTCCTGGCACCTTCCGGGATGCCAAATTTGCCCAGGCGATAGTAAGCATGCTTAGGTATTGGGGTAATTGAACCTCCGCAAGCAGTTCGCGGCGGGGCGGCCAACGCCGGCAGCCTCGTGAAGAAGCCCAAGGACGAACATGACCATCGCAACCGAAGACCAATTGACGGCGTTTGGGGAACGCACAACGGCAGACACTTCTCCGTTGGGAAGCACCCCACCCGTGGATATGGGGCTGCTGGTCACGATGAATTCGCGGATGCACTGCCGGATGCCCATGGAGCGGATCGACCCCACGGAACTCCCCATCCGCCAGCCCGTGTACGTTGACGGCACGGGAATGGTCCCGCTCGGCGCCGCTCCCGTCTCCGGCAATGTTGTGACTTACCGCTGTGCCTGCGGCTTCACCATCGACGACCCCGGCCACACCGCGGCTATCAGCCCGGAGGCACTCGCCAGCTGACGGCTTCCCGCCCGCTCGGCCCGGGGTTGCACTCCAGGGCCGGGCTCACTAACCGTCGCAGCCTGCCCTCACCGGCGCTCAAGCCCTTGCCGCCTCCACAGCCCGCCGGGTATCGGTCAGCACCAGGTCGGCGTTGATTGCCGCGGCTGCGCGCAGCCCCGCGGCCGCCGCCGTCATCACCTGGGCTGAAACGTCTGTGGCATTGCCGGCAGCCCATACCCCGGGGCAGGCCGTCAGCCCGGACTCGTCCGCCTGCAGGCAACTGCCTTCTCCCTCCGTCAATCCGGACGGTTCCAGCCCAAGCCGCTGGAGCATGGTGGCTTTGCTCGTGGCTGCCGGGCTGACGGCCAGCACATCCAATGGAAAGTAGCTCCCGTCGTCGAGCACGACCCCGGCCAGCTTGTCATCCCGCACGTCCAGCCGGCGGACTGCGCCCTCAACGACGGAGATGCCCCGGGCCTGCAGCTGTTCCCGTTCGTCCGCGCGAAGCTTCATCCCGCCGTCCAGAAGAAGTGCCATGTGGGGGCTCCACTGCCGGAAGGTCAGTGCCTCCGGAACCGAGCGGGCGTCGGAAGCCAGGACGCCAATCCGCTGGCCCCTGATCTCCCAGCCGTGGCAGTAGGGGCAGTACAGGACGTCCCGCCCCCAGCGTTCCTTGAGCCCGGGAATCCCAGGCAGCTCATCGGTGATGCCGGTGGCGATCAGCAGCCTCCGCGCCCTCCTCGTGGAGCCGCCCGCAAGGGTGAGGATGAAGTTGCCACTTTCGCCCGCGGCCCCCGTGACGAATCCCCGCTCGAAACTTCCGCCGTACTGGGCCAGCTCCGTATGGCCCGCTGCCACCAGGTCCTGCGGGCTCATTCCTTCGCGGCTGAGGAAACCGTGCACCCCCTCGGTCCGGAGGTTCCGCTGCCCGCCCGCGTCTATCACCAGCACGGACCGCAGCGCTCGGGCCAGGGCTACGCCCGCGCTGAGCCCCGCCGGTCCGCCGCCGATCACTGCGACGTCGAACAGCTGTTCCTGGTAGGCCATAGTGTCCCTCTGCCGCGTAAATGTGCACTGCACATCCCGTACCCGGCGCGGCGGAACGAATAACGGTGATCTTTGGGAGGCGCGGGCCGCTTAGCCCTCCGGCCAGTCGACGAACTGCTCGTAGCCCTCGTGCTTGCGCAGGTAGCTGGACACGAACGGGCAGTGCGGGATGATCCGCTTTCCGGTCGCCACAACGTCGTCAAGGGCGAAATGCGCCAGCACTCCCGCCAGGCCCTGCCCCTCAAAGCCCGGGCTGGTTTCGGTGTGGGTGAAGTCGATATGCCCGGGGAGGTCCCGGAAGAAGCACTGGACCGCCAATGTGCCGCCGACCAGCAGCTCGTACCGGTGGTGCGCGTCGTTGCGCCGTAGCGTGACATCGGGGGCGAACTTATCCTCGGTGGACATCGTGTTCTCGGTCATGGTTCGACACTGGCACTACTTCTCCCTGCTGGCAATGGCCGCGCAGCAGGATTAGGGCCGCGGCAAAGCAGGCCGCCCCGGCTCCCAGCAGTGCCAGCGAAAGGCCGGAAAAAGCCGCGGCGGTCACCGGAAGGAAAACCACGACGACGGCTCCCGCCACCCTGGCGGGCCGGCAGCGGGTGCCGGGCGCCGGCGTCGGGCGTTCCTCAAGGCGGCCAAACGCCGCCACCGCAGCGACGAGCAGGACCGACAGGGCGAGGAGGACCAGCGGACGGGACCACCACCACTCGGCGGTGCCTGAGGCGGGTTTGGGGAACGGCGTGAGCAGCAGCATGCCGGACATCCCCACCAGCAGCGGCAGGTGCCAGAGGTAGACCGTTAGGGACCGGGCCCCTGCCACCAGCATGAGCCTGTTGATCCACTGCACCGTGCAGAGCGGGGCCAGCGCGGGGCGTGCCAGCTCCAGGCCCGCCGCCTGCGCGATCCCGAGCAGGAACAGGCACAGGTTGGGCGGGTTCAGGTTGACCAGCATGTTCCCGGAATACAGGCCCAGGCCCGTCACCAGGCCGAGCAGCAGGTTCGCGCCCATAACGAGTCCCAGCAGCGCCGACCGGGAGAGCCTGGACCATTGCCCGTCGGCCATCAGGAATCCGAGCTGCTGCACGGCGCACCACAGGAACACCAGGTTGGCGTGGGCCAGGCCTGGCAGCGCACCCCGGAGGCAGTCAACGGCCACCACCAGGGCCGTCAGCGCCCCCAGCGTGAGCCAGGGTGCGCGGGCATGCAGGGCAGCCAGCAGCGGGATGTTCAGCTGCGCAGCCAGGTAGGCCGCCAGGAACCACAGCGGCATCCCGGCGCCGGCGGCCATCAGCTGCACCACCTGCGGATGGACGCCCAGCAGTGCTGCCCCGCCCAGGCCGAGGAACATAACGGCCAGCAGGGCTGTCGCCGGCTTGACCAGGCGCAGCAGCCGCGCCCGGACAAACTGTGCGGCCGTTCCCCCGGATGCCTTCAGCCGCCGCCAGGACTGCAGTCCCGTGGTGCCGCCGGCCACGAAGAACAACGGCATCACCATGAAGATCCAGATGACGGGGACGAACCAGTCCTGCTCGGCGAGGGTATTTTGTGTTGTTACGGTGCCGTCCGGGTGCAGGACGGGGCTGACCATCATGCAGTGGCCCGCCACTACCAGTGCCAGGCAGATGAAGCGGGCAAGGTCGATGACGGTGTCGCGGCCTTCCGCTGCGGCCGGCCGCGGGCTCCTCCGCTGCCTGGCAATGCCCGCCACTGTGCCCCCTTCACGGCAAGTGTGCGCTGTTCAAGCACTATTGTGCTCCTGTGGCGCCTGGTGTTTAAGGGGAAGGGCTTAGAGCGCCAGCGCTACCAGGCCAAGCACGACGGCGAGCACCGGCAGCGTGCCCTGGGTGGCGGCGGCGCGGAGGTACTTCCGGCCTGTGCCGGCCAGGACGAGGGCGGCCAGGAGCATGGAACCGCAGCTGCTGAAAACCAGGGTCCAGCCCACCACGGCCAGCGCCGCACTGCTCCCCGCCAAGGCGACGCATCCGACACCAACAAACGCCCCCACCGCCAGGAAAAGGTTGTAGAAGCCCTGGTTGAAAGCCATCGCCCTGGTGGTTTCGGCGTCGGACTGGGACGCCACTCCGAACCGCTTCCACGTGGCAGGCCGGGTCCACGTCAGGGACTCCATGGTGAAGATGTAGACGTGCAGCGCCGCAGCCAGGAACGCAAAAAGGAGGGAGGCCAGGATCATTGCTTGATCCTAGCCCCCCTCCTTCGGAGTTTTCGTCCACGTATGCCGACATGGAAGGCCGTTAGCCCCGCATATCTGGACAAAAACTCTGACCGGCTGATGGGTCAGCGGGTGAGCGTGGCCAGCGTCCCGGCGGCAAAGTGCGCGGCTGAAGCATTCCAGTGGCCCAGGAGCGCCTGCAGGTTTTCGCCGTCGGCGCGGTGGGCCGGAAGCTGGTCCTGCAGCGTGGCCAGCACGCCGGTGCGGAGTTCGGTGTTGAAGTTGACCTTGCCCACGTTCATGGCCGCGGCCTTCACCAGTTCCTCCGCCGGGATGCCCGAGGCGCCGTGCAGCACCAGCGGAATGTGTGTCCGCACCGCGATGTCCTGCAGGACGTCCCAGCGCAGCTGCGGTTCGCCCTTGTACTTGCCGTGGACATTCCCGACGGCGACAGCCAGCAGCTGCGCACCGGTGCGGGCAACGAAGTCCTCCACCTGGGCGGAATCGGTCAGGCCGGCAACGGACATGCCGGCCGGGCCGGCAGGCTGATCCGCGGAGAAGGCGCGGTCCTCGTCGCCGGCCAGGCCGCCCAGTTCGGCTTCCAGGACGACGGCGTCGCCCAGCAATTTGCGGGCGGCGACCACCAGCGCAACGTTGTCCTCGTATGGCAGTGACGAACCGTCCGCGAGGACGGAATCCGCCCCCGCCGCGACGGCGTCGGCCATCACTTGGAGGTCCGAGGCGTGGTCAAGCTGCACGGCAACCGGAACGGATGCGGCATCCGCCAGCCCCCGGAGTGCTGCGATGAGACGCAACCCGTTGGGCGTGGCGGCGGTCTTGGGGGCGACCAGGAGGATGACGCCCCGCCCGGTTTCCTCGGCTGCGCCCACAACAGCCAGGGCGGTGGTGAAGTCGTAGCAGGTGAATGCGGGAACGGCCGAACCCTGCTGCAGGGCGGAAGTGACCAGGTGGTCGAGTCGGGTGCGCATCAGACGCCCAGGCCTCCGGTGAGGGTCCACACCAGGAGCGTCAGCGCGAAGCCGGCCAGGCCCAGGATGGTGGTCAGGACGGTCCAGGTCCGCAGGCCGTCCGCCACGGAGAGCCCGAGGTAGCGGGTGACGATCCAGAAGCCGGAGTCGTTCACGTGGCTGAGGCCGAAAGCGCCGAAGCCGATTGCAATCAGGATCAGCGCGGTCTGCAGCGGTGAGTACCCGCCGTCCGCCACCGAGGCCGCCAGCAGGCCGGAGGTCGTGATGATCGCTACCGTGGCCGAGCCCTGGGAGGCGCGAAGGATGGCCGCCAGGACGAAGGCCATTACGATGACGGGAAGCCCCGCGCTCTGCAGACCCTCGGCCAGGGCCTTGCCGATGCCGGACACGGTCAGCACCTTGCCGAAAACGCCGCCGGCGCCGGTGACCAGGATGACGATCGCCGTCGGGGCAAGAGCGGAGTCCATGACTTCGCCGGTGTGCTGCGAGGACCAGCCACGGCGGATGCCCAGGAAGTAGTAGGCGAGGCCAAGGGCGGTGAGGAGGGCGATCAGCGGCGCGCCAACGAAAGCGGCAAGCTGGGCGGGGAAGGAATCCTTGGGCAGGATGACGGATCCGACGGTGCCCACCATGATCATCAGGATGGGAAGGACAATCAGGGTGATGATCATCGCCGGGCTGGGTGCCGTTTTGACTTCGGTCTTGACGGCGACCTTGGACGTTCCCTGCGCGGCCTCCTGTTCCACCTGGGAGGTGCCGGTCCCGAACAGGCGGAACTGTTCGGCGGTGGCAGGCAGCATGGCGAAGTCGCGGCGGTTCAGCTTGCGGGCCACGAAGTAGCCAAGGACACCCACGGGAATGCAGAGGACCAGGCCCAGGATGGTGGTCCAGCCGATGTCGGCGCCCAAAATCCCGGCACCGCCCACAACGCCGGGGTGCGGGGGTACAACAACGTGGATGGCGAGCATGATTGCACCGACGGGCAGGCCGATCTTGACGGGGTTAACGCCGGCAGCCTTGGCGAAGCCGTAAATGATGGGGATCAGGATGATGAATCCGACGTCGAAGAAGACGGGAATCGCCAGCAGGAAGGCTGCGGCGGTCAGGGCGGCGATGACCCGGCGGGGCCCGAGCAGCTGCGTGAACTTGCCGGCCAGGGACTGGGCGCCCCCGGAAATTTCGATCATCTTGCCCAGCATCGCCCCAAGGCCCACCAGGATGGCGACGGACCCGAGGGTTCCGCCCATGCCTTCGGTCACGGTCTTGATGACGTCGGGCAGCGGGATGCCTGCGACGAGGGCCACCGACACGCTGACAACCAGCAGGGCCAGGAATGCGGGGATCTTGAATTTGATGACGGCCACCAGCAGCAGGGCGACGCCTGCTACGGCTATGGCAAGAAGAGCGAGTGCGCTCATCGTGTGTCTCCTTTGACGTCGCCAGTTAAGCCTAGCGAGCTTGGTGGGGGGAACGGGGTGGAAGCTGCGGCGACGGCGGAGGGGGGACCGCCGTCGTCGCGCCTTTGCTTACGGGGAGTTAGGGCTAGTTGGTGCGCTTCGTGGGGGCGACCACCTTGATGACCGCTGAGTCATCGGCGGCGGCGAGGCCCTGGGCCTGGCCCAGCAGGTAGAGCTGTTCGGCCGCGGCGGCAACGGGGGCTGCCAGGCCGGCGGCGCGGGTGGCCTTGCCCACGATGCCCATGTCCTTGACGAAGATGTCCAGTCGGGACAGGACCTTGGCGCCCTCCTCGTCGTAGGCCTCAAGGATGCGCGGGCCGCGGTTGGAGAGCATGAATGATCCAGCTGCGCCGGCCTCGAGGGCGGCGAGGGTCTTGGCCTGGTCCAGGCCAAGAGCGTCGGCCAGGGCAAGAGCCTCGGCGGCCGCGGCGATGTGGACTCCGCAGAGCAGCTGGTTGACGGTCTTCAGGGCCTGGCCGTCGCCGGGCTTGTCGCCCACCACCGTGAGCGTGGAGGCCAGCAGTTCAAGCGCGGGGGCCGCCTTCTCGCGGGCTTCGGGGGAAGCGCCGACGACGATCAGCAGGTCACCTTCGCCGGCACGCTTGGGACCGCCGGACAGCGGCGCGTCCACGAGATCCACGCCATACGCGGCGAGCTTTTCCACGGTCGCGGGGATGGCATCGGTACCCACGGTGCTGCCGAGGATAACGACGGCGCCCGGCTCCAGCACGGAGGCCACGCCGTTTTCACCGAAGAGGACCTCATTCAGCTGTTCGCCGTTGCGGACGGCGAGCAGGACGGCGTCGGCGCCCTTGGCCGCTTCACGCGCCGAGGCGAAGGTGGCGATGCCGGCTTCTTCTGCGAGCTTGAGCCGGGGTTCGGCGATGTCGAAACCGTGGACGGTCAGCTGGGAGGCCATGCGGGTGGCCATGGGCAGGCCCATGGCGCCGAGGCCGAGGACGGTGACGGTGTAGTTGCTGGTCATGGTGTTCTCCGTTGAATTCTTGCGGGGCCGGGGGCTAGAAGGTGTTGCTGAGTTTGCGGGTGACGGCGGCGAGGGACTGGTCGTCCCCGACGTTCCCGGCGAAGACGATGTACGGGATGCCCTTCGCGGGGCCGTCGACCGGCTCCCAGAGGCTGACGATGCCGGGCAACATGGGACCGCGGACGATCGCGTGGCGGATTTCCAGGCCGTGCGCGGCGACGTCGGAGGAGGTGATGCCGCCCTTGGCGATGACGAACCGCGGCGGGAAGGTCTTCAGCGTGCGGTTCACAACAGCGACGACGGCGGCAGACACAGTGCGTGCGATCCGGAGGCTTTCGGCCGGGTCGTCGGTCTTGATCAGCAGGCGGCTGGTGTGGACGATGACGTCGCCGGCTTTGAGGGCCCCGACCACGGCGTCCACGGTGGCGTCCAGGTGTGCAGCGGCTTCCGCTTTGGTGGCGAGGAGCTTCTCGACGTCGATCTCGATGATCCGCGCCGAGCTGTGCTCGGCGGTGAGGACGTTCAGCTGCCGGGTGGTGACGCCGACGTGCGAGCCCACCACGATCAGGCCGCCGGCCGTGGAGGGGGTGTTGCCCTCGTAGGACTCCTCGGCGGTCAGCGGGGTGCGGACTTCCTGCCCGATGCGGCCGCGGACGAATGGCGGGCCGACGCGGTACAGGAGCTTCTTGCCGCGGCGTTCTGCTTCCTCCAGGCCCAGGGCCAGGGCGCGGAAATCATTTTCGGTGACGATGTCGGCCACGATCGGGGTGGACGCGGTGGCGGGCTCGATGGCGTCGGCGATGGCCTTCGCGGAGATGGCGGGGTCCTGGGCTTCCGCGCCGGCCCGGATGATGTTCAGGTCCAGGACGATCACTGACTCTGCGGCGTACCGGCCCTGTGACTTCTCCTCCACATATTTGGTGAGGTCCGAGTTGGCGAAGCCGAACGTGGCGTCCTTGGCAAACTCGGTGTCGGCGACCGGGGTGAGGGTGCCGGCGCCGTCCCCTGTGCCGCGCATGTAGTGGACGC
>NZ_BAAHNO010000019.1:0-128491 GCF_054656615.1 Arthrobacter sp. AD-310
GGCCCGTGCCGCCGGCCGGGGTGCCCGCCGCCGGCAAGCCCGCGGTTGCAGGAACGTCAGAGCCCGACGGCGGCTGGCTGCGTGTGCACCCGGCGTCGCCATTTGTCCGCGGCTGGGTGGCGCTTGCCGCCATTGGCTTCTTCTTCGGCCGCGACATTTTCGAGCGTGCGCTGCAGGGCAGGCCGGTATTCCAGGATGAGCTCGCCGGCAGGGCGCCATTCCTGCTGGCCGGCGGCGGCGGCCTCCTGCTCATTGCCGTGCTGGGCTTCATCCTGAGCTGGTATTTCACCAAGTACCAGGTGTCCGGCGGCTACGTCCGGGTCAACAGCGGCCTCCTGTTCCGGCAGCAGAGGCAGGCGCGGCTGGACCGGGTGCAGGCCATCGACATCGTGCAGCCCCTGCTGGCGCGGATCTTCGGCCTGGCCGAACTCAAATTCGAGGTGGCCGACGCCGGCGAATCAGCAGTCCGTTTGGCCTACCTCAGGATCGACGACGCAAGGCAGCTGCGGGCCACGATCCTGGCCCGCGCCGCGGGCGTCAGCACGGGGGCCGAGACGCCCGGCGAGGCAGCACCCGAGGCGCCCGAGTATCCGGTACTGGCCGTGCCGCCGTCGCGCCTTATCGGGTCGCTGCTGCTTAGCGAGCAAAGCTTTTTCGTTGTCATGGGCGCCGTGGCGTCCGTGGTGCTGTCTGCGGTCACCGACAACCAGGGGTTCTACCTCTACCTGATTCCCGCGGCGCTCGGCCTCGCAGCGAGCTACTGGAACCTGTTCAACAAGGGCTACAACTTCACCGCCGCCATCTCGCCGGACGGCATCCGGCTCCGCTACGGGCTGCTCGACACACAGGCGCAGACGCTGCCCCCCGGGCGGATCCAGGCCCTCAAGATTTCCCAGCCGCCGTTATGGCGCCCCCTCGGCTGGTACCGCATGCAGGTCAACGTGGCCGGCTATGGGCTGGTCGACAATGCGGGGGAGGGCTCGTCCCGGACCACGCTTCTGCCGGTGGGTAAGCTCGACGATGTCATGAACATGCTGGCCCTGGTGCTGCCGGATCCCGGCACCGACCTCCCCGCAGCGGTGTTTGGAGCCGGCCTCACCGGAATGGATTCCGACGGCGGGTTCGTCACCACCCCGCGTCGGGCGCGGTTCCTTGCGCCGCTGGGATGGCGCCGCAACGGCTTCACGGCCACCGGCACCGCCCTGCTCATCCGTTCCGGCCGGTGGTGGCGGGACCTGGTGGTCGTGCCGCACCAGCGCACCCAATCCATGGCGCTGCACCAGGGCCCGTTGGCCCGCCGGTTCCGCGTTGCCGACCTGATGCTGCACACCACCGCCGGTCCCGTAACCCCCCGTTTGACCCAGGCGGGCGTGGACGAAGCTTTGGTCCTGTTCGACGAACAGTCCGCCCGGGCACGGCTGGCCCGGAAGCGGCAGACAACGGAACAATGGCTCAGGGAGGTGGGGCTCAGGGAGGTCGCGCCGGTGGGTGAGACCGTCGAAACCCGCGCCCCGGTGGTTGAGCCCGTCGAAACCCGTACCAAGGAAGGCCCGCAGCATGGCTAAACCCGGACGCCTCGGCGTCGGAATCATCGGTGCCGGCAAAGTGGGGGCGGTGCTTGGCGCCGCCCTGCGCGCCGCTGAGCACGCCGTCGTCGGGGTCTCCGCGGTGTCCGACGCGAGCCGGGAGCGGGCGGAGGCGCTGCTCCCCGGCGTTCCGGTCCTTGACGTGCAGGAAATCGTGGAGCGTGCCGAACTGGTGCTCCTCGCCGTGCCGGACGACGCCTTGCCGGAGCTTGTGGACGGGCTGGCCAAGCTTGGTGCCTGGCAGCCCGGCCAGCTGGTGGCGCACACGTCCGGGCGGTACGGTGTGGGTGTCCTGCATCCTGTAAGGGCGGCCGGCGCCGTTCCGCTGGCGCTGCATCCGGCCATGACGTTTACCGGAATGAGCCTGGACCTGACACGGCTGCTGGACTGCACGTTCGGTGTCACGGCCGACGCCGCCATGTTGCCCATCGCGCAGGCGCTCGTCGTGGAGATGGGCGCGGAGCCGGTGGTGATTGCCGAGGCGGACCGGACCCTCTATCACGCCGCGTTGGCGCACGGGTCCAACCACCTGGTGACCCTCGTGGCCCAGGCCTCGCAGCTGCTGGCGGAGGTAGGTGTTGAACAGCCCGAACGCATGCTTGGCCCGTTACTGCGGGCGACGCTGGAAAACGCGCTGGCCTCGGGGGAGTCCGCCCTGACAGGCCCGGTCGCCCGCGGTGACGTGGGCACGGTTACCGCCCATGCTGCGGCTTTGCGGGAGTACGACGGCGGCGGGCAGGGCGATGTCCTGGCGGCCTACCTTGCGATGGCACGCGCCACCGCGCTGCGTGCAGACGGTCGCGGGTTGCTGAAAGCCGGTCAACTGGAGGGGCTGCGCCACGCCCTGGAACCGAAGGAGGACTGACGATGCCCATCAAACTCGTTACCACCGTGGCAGAGCTGCATGCCGAAAGCGCCCGGCTGCTCAGGGCCAAGCAGGGTACCTCCCAGGGGCTGGTACCAACCATGGGGGCACTCCATGAGGGCCATGCGGCGCTGGCCCGCGCCGCCGTCGGGCAAAACGACGTTGTGGTGGCCACCATTTTCGTGAACCCGCTGCAGTTCGGCGACGCTGTGGACCTGGACCGCTACCCGCGCACGTTGGATGCCGACCTGGCCTTGTTGGAGGCCGAAGGCGTTGACCTGGCATTCGCGCCGTCCGTGGAGGAGGTGTATCCGGGCGGTGAACCGCTGGTGCGGGTCACCTCCGGGCGGCTGGGGGAGAAGTGGGAGGGCGCATCCCGTCCCGGCCACTTCGACGGCGCGCTCACGGTGGTGGCCAAGCTGCTGCATTACGGAATCCCGGCTGCGGGGCTGCCCGGCGCAGGCCTGCCGGCATACCGCGCATACTTCGGCCAGAAAGACGCCCAGCAACTGGCGCTGGTCCGGCGGATGGTGGCTGACCTGAACTTCCCCGTGAAGATTGTGGGTGTACCAACGGTCCGGTCCGCTGAAGGGCTGGCGCTGTCCAGCCGCAACCGCTTCCTGTCCGACAACGAGCTTGAGGCTGCTTTGGTGCTGTCGCGGGCGCTGCGGCTGCTGGAGGAGCGGGCGGCCGCGCGGGAGCCGCTGGACCTGGATTCGGCTGTGGCCCTGGTGGAGTCCCAGCCTTTGGTGGCGTTGGACTACTTCGACGTTGTCGATCCGGCCACCCTGGAGCCGCTGGCTGAGAATTGCCGCGAGACGCCGTTCCGGGGCGAGGCCCTGGCCCTCATCGCAGCCAAGGTGGGTCCGGTGCGCCTGATCGACAACGCGCCGCTGGGTTCCTGAGATCCGGAGGCGAGTCCCGGTTACAGTCCGGGGTGCTCCCGGTTAGTCATGAGCTGTTCGAGGAGTGCGCGTTCGGGACGGCCCGGGTTCCTGGCAACGCAGCGGCGGAGCCTTGCCCGGGACAGCTCTTCGGCGGGCTCTTTACTGGCGAGCAGTTCATCGATGATTTCCTGGGCCTGCCAACGGAGGGATTCGATGGCGAACTGCCGGATCTCTGCAGGCGTGTCACTGCCCATCCAGGGGTCAGGATCGGACGGTACGCTTTGGAACATCCGCTCTGCTGACATCGGGGCCTCCTTGCACCATTCCGAAGCGGCCGGTTTGGGGGCCTCCACGGTGTCGTAAGCACTGCGCGTAGGAAAACACTACAGCGGGAAAGACTGGTCTGTCTTCCCCGAGTTAGACTGGAATTGCGATGAATCCCGAGGCAGAGTTTTCACCGCCTCCCGCGACGACTGCGGATGAGGCGGCCATCAGCCCTGCCGGTTCCGTGGACAGGATCCTCGCAGTGGCGTACGAGCTCTTTTCACGCCGGGGAGTCCGCGACGTGGGCGTCAACGAATTGATTGAGCGGTCTGGCGTAGCCAAGGCGACGTTCTACCGGCATTTCCCGTCGAAGGACTCCCTGGTCCTGGCATTCCTTGATCAGCGCGACAGGCAGTGGACGGTTAACACCATTGTTTCTGAAGCCCGGCGCCGCGGGAACACTCCTGAGGAACAATTGCTGGCCATCTTCGATGTTTTCGGCGACTGGTTCCTCCGCGAGGATTTCGAGGCGTGCTCCTTCGTCAATGTTCTTTTGGAGATGGGCCCGGCCCACCCGCTCGGCCAGGCCAGCATCGACTATTTGGCCCGGATCAGGGGACATGTGCAGGCCCTGGCTGAGGAAGCCGGGCTGGTCCGGCCCGACGAATTCGCACGGTCCTGGCACATCCTGATGAAGGGGTCCATCATCTCCGCCACTGAGGGCGACATGCAGGCCAACAAGCGTGCCCAGCAAATGGCGGGCTGGCTGATTGAGCACCACCGGCCGTAGCTGCCTAAGGAGGGAGTACGTCGGCGGGAGTGCGCCGGCCTGCAGGGTCTGGAGCTTGGCTTCCGGGGCAGTGCTTCAAAGTGCGGGGCCGTAGCCCTCAGCCGTAGCGCTCACCCGTGTGCAGCCGTCGGTTTGACCGACGGGGCTAGGGAGCAGTGGCCTCCAGTATGAAGGCCCAGTCCGGTTGTGGGTCGGGTGGCAGGATGAAGGATTTGGCGTAGAAGGCATCCCAGATGGGGTCATCGGGTTCGAAATCGTTGGCATTAACGAGGTTCTCATCCTCGGGTTCTTCCCAAGGAGGCTCCAGATCGGCCGGTGCCGAATCAAACCACGCAGGATCGGGCCATGCAGGATCGGGCCATGCAGGATCGGGCCGGGGGGGTGCGGCTGGTCCTGCGTCGAACGCTGTGTCCGGATCGCCAGTTTCTGAACCCTGTCCCTTCCCGGGTTCTTCCACTCCCACCGGCGCCACACCCATACCAGCTGGCCACTTCGGTGGTTGGCGGTCGGGTTGTTCGGCTGTGTAGTGGCGGCCGGTGGGTGAGGTCCAGCCGGGTGGTTCGTCTTTTGTGGCGGCTGTTGGTTCCCACCTGCTGTTGTGTTTTAGGCGGTGGTGTTTGGGGCAGAGTTGGGCGAGGTTGCTGATGCCGGTGGTTCCGCCGTGTTGCCAGGCTGTGAGGTGGTCGGTGTCGTTGTCGAGGGCGTTGTTGCTGCAGCCGGGGAAGACACACTTGCCGTCCCGCAGCTGCAGCGCCTTTTTCATGGCTTTGGCGAGCCGGTAGCTGGTGCGGCCGATTTCCAGGGGTGTCCCGTCCCTCGGGTCGAGCAGGACGCGGCGGAAGGATTCGGCCCCGCCGGCGAGGAGTTGGCGGGCCATGGAGGCGGGGATGGGGCCGTAGCCGTCGAGTTCGGCGGGCTCGTCGGTCAGGCCCAGGAGCGCGAACACCGGGACGGTCACGAGAACCTCGGCGCGGGGCGTGGGGACCCTACCCAGGTCTTGATTCGTGCCCGGATCCGTAATGTTGTCCGGGTCCGTGCCGCCGGGATCCGGGGTGGTGGCTGTCCGGTTGGTGAGGAGCCTTGCGGCGAAGACGTCGGTTTTGAGTTGGGTGAGGGTGCGGTTTTCGTTGGGTCCCTGCAGGGTCCTGGCGGTTGCGGTGAGGCCGTTGTTGATGGCCAGTGCCTGGTCTGCTGGGAGGTAGGCGGAGATCCATGCCATGCCGTCCCGGTCCGGGGTGTATTCGATCCGCCGGTCCGCCGCGGACTTGCGGTGGCGTTTTTCTATGGATCCGGGGTGGTGGCGTTCCCGCCAGCCCCGAACTTTCGCCCGCAGCCGGGTGGGCACCAGCTCCGCGGCAGGGCAGCCATGGGCGGGGTTGGGCGCGCCGGGGTCGAGGAAATGCTCCACCAAAGCGGCCGCAGCAGGGTGGTCCAGGGCCTCGGTTTCGTCGGCGAAGATCCGGGCCTGCTGCCAGGACAGGGCCCCGGCCGACAGGGCATCCACCACCCGCGGCAGCGCACAGACCTGCCGGGACTGGGCTACGAACGCGGACGCGGCCCCGGAACTGATGGTCAGGATCCCGGCGATCTCCTCGATGGTCGACATCTCGGTGTAGGTCCGCTCGTGCAGGGGCGCATCCGGCGGTGTCATCGCGTGCTGCAGGTCCAAGGCCCCGGACGCGTCCTGCGCCTGAAGCGCGGACAGCTGGGCCTGCAGTTTCTTTGTTACGCCCAGGCGTTCGAGCCGGATCTCGTAGGCCCGCTGGAGGACGTCAACCCCGTCCCCGGCTACAGCCGAAGTTCCGGCAGAGGCGAGGGCGGTGTCCTCAGCGGTAAGCGCGGCGAGAGCCGCATAAGAGGCGTGAAGTTCTTCCATCCATGCCCCCGTTCCCGTCCCGTTTTCCATAGCAATATCGTCTAACGGGGGTCTGACATTCTTGTCCATGCGGGAGCAAGCAGGAGCCCGGCCCGCGGGAGGACGTGGCCCAAGGCATGCACTGGCCAAGGCGAGGGGTCCGCCAAGGCCCGCTGCCGCCGTCGTGATTCCTTTACCCTAGGCCGGCCGCAGAAATAGTCAGCTTGCTTATTACTTTTATTGTTCCTAGGCTGGAACCTGTCAGGCAAACAACTCTCAACGCGGTATTTTGCGCCCAGTTAGCGGGCGGAAGCCGCCACAAGGTGAGGAGGAACAATGTCAGAACACAGCATCGCAGGCAAGAAGGTCGCATTCCTGCTGACGGACGGCGTGGAGCAGGTCGAATTGACCAGCCCCTGGCAGGCAGTCAAGGACGCCGGCGGCGTGCCCACGCTCGTGGCTCCCAAGAGCGGCAAGCTGCAGGGCTTCAAGGGCACGGACAAGGGCGACACGTTCGACGTGGACATCACCGTTGCCGAGGTCAACGCCTCCGACTTCGACGCCCTGGTCCTGCCGGGCGGCGTCGTCAACGCGGACCACCTTAGGGCGGATAAGGACGCGCAAAGCTTCACCCGCAGCTTCTTCGAGCAGCACAAGCCGGTGGCCTCGATCTGCCACGGCCCGTGGGTGCTCATCGACGCCGGCGTGGTGCGCGGCCGCAACGTCACGTCCTACTACACCTTGGAAACCGACCTCAAGAACGCCGGTGCCAACTGGACCGACCAGGAAGTTGTGGTGGACCAGGGCCTGGTGACAAGCCGGAACCCTGATGACCTGCCCGCGTTCAACAACAAGCTGGTGGAGGAGATCTCCGAAGGGCAGCACGCCGGGCAAACGGCCTGACATCATCTGTTCCCTTAGGGTTTGAAAAAAGATCCGGCGCGGAGGAATTACTCCAGCCGGTAGAGTGTTGGCATCTGCAGCGGCTCTGGTTCGCGCATCACCCATTACTCTCCCTGAGGGAACACTCATGTCTACCGAAGCTTCGCCGAACGCCACCGGCCAGCCCGCCCAAAGAGCAGCAACCACGCCGGCAGTGCCGGAAAAGATGTCCCGGGAGTCGGTGACCGTCATCAGCACGCTGCTGGTGGCCACGTTCGTGGTGATCCTCAACGAAACCATCATGAACGTGGCGTTGCAGCGGCTCATGGTGGACCTGCGGGTTGATGCGCCCACCGTCCAGTGGCTCGCCACCGGGTTCATGCTGACCATGGCCGTGGTCATCCCGACCACCGGCTTCATCCTGCAAAGCCTGTCCACACGCAAGGTCTTTATGCTCGCCATGGGACTGTTCGCGGGCGGTACCGCCCTGGCGGCCGTGGCTCCCGGGTTCGAGATCCTGCTGCTCGCCCGCATCATCCAGGCCGGCGGCACCGCCATCATGCTGCCGCTGCTCATGACCACCATCCTTACGCTGGTTCCGCTCGCCAAGCGCGGCGCCGTGATGGGGAATGTCAGCATCGCGATCTCCGTTGCTCCCGCCATGGGTCCCACGGTTTCGGGCCTGATCCTGGAACACTTCACCTGGCGCTTTATGTTCGTGTTCGTCCTGCCTGTGGCCCTCGCCGCCCTGGCGATCGGCGCCAAGTACCTCACCAATGTGGGCGAGGTGGAGCGGACCCGGCTCGACTTCTTCTCCGTGCTCCTCACCGTTCCTGCGTTCGGCGGCCTGGTCTACGGCCTGAGCCAGATTGGCGGCGGCCACGGCGGCCAGGCCGGTCCCAATGCCGGGGCCATTGCCGCCCTGGTGATCGGTGTGGCCGCCCTGGCGGTCTTCGTAACCCGGCAGGTCAGGCTGCAGAAGGCCGAAGCGCCGTTGCTGGACCTGCGCGCGTTCAACTTCAGGATGTTCACCGTCTCGGTGCTGCTGATGGTCGTTGCCATGATGGCCCTGTTCGGCGGCGTGATCCTGCTCCCGCTCTACCTTCAGGAAGTCCGTGGGCTCGGTTCGCTGGAGACCGGCCTCGCTTTGCTCCCCGGGGGCCTGGCCATGGGTCTGCTGGGTCCGGTCATCGGGCGGTTGTTCGACAAGGTAGGGCCGCTTCCGCTCACCGTTACCGGTTCCGTCCTGATGGTCGCGACGCTCTGGCAGTTTTCCATGCTCGACGCCGGCACGCCGGTTGCGTGGATCGTCGCCTTGCACGTGGGGCTGAGTTTCGGCCTGGCGCTGCTGTTTACGCCCGCGTTCACCACCGGCCTGAACCCGCTGCCGCCCCACCTGTACTCGCACGGCTCGGCGATCATGAGCACCACCCAGCAGGTTGCCGGCGCCGCCGGCACGGCACTGCTGGTGTCCATCTTCGCCGTTGTTTCAGCAGCTTCGGGACTCGTCGCCGGGATGAGCGCCGCCTTCATGACGGCGACCGTCATAGCCCTCGCCGCCGTCGTCCTTTCAGCGATGATGCGCAAGACGGAAGGTGCCGGCGCGGGCCACGGCCCCGCGCACTGAGACGTCCCCGGGAGTAATCCAACTGGGTAGCAGTAAGTGTCGTTTTGACCATTCAAAACGACACTTACTGCTACTTACATGGGTCAGCCGGCGTAAAAGTCCGCGAGTTCCTTGACCAGGACGTCCGGGGCCTTGATGACGCCGTCGTGCCCGAAGCCCGGGAGGATGGTGTAACTGGAGCCGGACAGCACGTCATGGATCTGGCCGCAGGCCACCCCGAAGTAGGCCGGGCTCTTCTCGCCCACCACGATCAGCGTTTCCAGCGGCAGGGCGAGGAACGGCTCCGCCGGCATGTCCGCGGCGATGATCGCCTTGATCTCGCGGACACCCGTGCGCATCAGTTCGCGCTGCTGCTTGCCCTCGGACGTGCCGGCGGTGAGCTTGTTGGCGAGGGTCAGCATGGACAGCGGCATCCGGGAGGACAAGTGCCCGCCTGACTCGAGCCCGCGCTGGATGACGGCCAAGGCGCGGTCGTCATCCCCGGCGGCGACGGCGGCCTCATACTCGCCGATCCAGTCAGCCTTGACGGAGTGGTTGACCGAGACGGCGGGGTCGTACACCGCGAGCCGCTCCACCGGAAGGGTCCGTGCCGCATGCAGGGCCACCGCCCCGCCAAAGCTGTGGCCGAAGACGTCGGTGCTGGAGGTGTGCTTCATGACGGTGTCCAGGTCCCGGATGTCCACGTCCAGCGTGTAGTCCTCCGGCTGGGGCGACGAGGAACCGCGGCCCCGGCGGTTAAACGTGTGCACCGGCCGGCCGAGGGCCGCACTCAGTTTCTGGGCGAATTTCGTGTAATCCGTGGCGGTCACCATGGAGGGCGGGACGACCACCACGCCCGAACCGGCGGAAGCCAGTTCCGCGCCGGTGGAGAAGAGCTCCAGAGAGCCGCCGTCGGGGGTCCTGATGTTCTCGCGCGTCATGTTCCGAGCCTAGCCGAGCAACCTGAGCGCCGGCATAATGCCGCGGCGGTCAGGCCTGGGCGTGCCGCTCGATCAGCACGGCACTTTCCTCCCGGATGCGGGGCAACATGGCGGCGAGGCCGCACAGGGCAAGGCCGGCATCAGCGGCTTCCATCGGGGAGTCCGGAGTGGCCAGGCCGTCCGCGCGAAGGCTGATCAGGGACTCGACCAGGCGGAAGGTAAAGTCGCCGCCGCTGCCTGATCCGCCGCTGCCTGGTCGGCTGCTGCCTGATCCGTCGGCGCCGGCAAGCCCAGCACCCAGTTCCCGGTACAGCCGGCGCAGTTCCTGCCGGTCGTCCAGGAACCGGGCAAAGCGTCCGCTTCGGACTTCGGGCAGGTGGTACAGGACGCCGAGGTTCCAGCGCGCGCCGCAGAGCAGCGTTCCGTCATAAAGCGCGACGGCGTGAAGCCTGCTCCCGGGGACCTCACCGGGGGTGTCCGCCGCGGCAGCCCGCGCAAACGCAAGTCCGCCGGCAACAGTCCCCTCCAGGAGGTCCTCGAGGATCTCGTCCTTGGTCTTGAAATGGTGGTAGAGGGAGGACTGCCGGATTCCCACCGCGTCGGCAATGGACCTTGTGGAGGTGCTGGCATAGCCCTGGGTGGTGAACAGCTCCGCCGCGGCGTCGAGGATCTCGTCCCGGGCGGTGGCCCCTGGTCGGGAGGGTTGCTGGCGGCGTGGGCGTCCCGGTCCGGCTGAAGTCACCGGATCATTCTTGCACTACCCCTGAGGGCTGATCGCACCGGAAACATGCGGTGAGAGGCCGGAAATCCTTCCGAAACAAGATGTCTATTAGACGTTTACAGAAGTGAAACTGTTTGGGGACATCGCGCTGGAAAACTATCAATTGACCGGTAATCCGCAGCCATCGGCCGAGCGCTGCACCTGCCGGAAGGCTCCACCTCCCCTGCCGTTCCAGCCCCGGAGATTCCGATGACTTCAAGCGTGCTCCCCGCAGTCCACCAGGACGATGCGGACCTGACGTCCCTTGGCTACCAGCCCACCCTCCACCGAAAACTCGGCCGCTACGCCTCCTTCGCAGCCGGCTTCTCCTTCGTGTCCATCCTCACCACGATCTTCCAGCTTTTCGCCTTCGGCTATTCCTTCGCCGGTCCCGCATTCTTCTGGACCTGGCCGGTAGTCCTGGTGGGCCAGCTGCTGGTCGCGCTGAACTTCGCCGAGCTCGCCGCCCGCTACCCACTGTCCGGCGCTGTCTACCAGTGGGCGCGCCGCGTCGGGGGAGAGGGGATCGGCTGGTTCGCCGGCTGGTTCATGGCAATCGCACAGGTGGTTACCGCCGCAGCCGCGGCCATCGCCCTGCAGGTGGTCCTTCCTCAGCTGTGGGAAGGCTTCCAGGTGGTTGGTGGCGATCCGGCCCTCAACACGGTCAGCGGGGCGGCGAACGCCGTCGTCCTCGGGGCTGTGCTCCTGGTGGCAACCACCATCATCAACTCCCTGGGCGTCAAGCTCATGTCCCACGTGAACTCCGTCGGAGTGACCTGCGAAATCGTCGGCGTCGCCGCTGTGGTCCTGGCGCTCATCAGCGCCGCGCAGCGCGGACCTGGCGTGGTGGGGGACACCACGGTGCTGCAGACCTCGGAGCTGGGCGCAGTGGGAGCCTTCCTCGTCTCGGGCCTGATGGCCGCCTATGTGATGGTCGGCTTCAACTCCGCCGGGGAACTGTCCGAGGAAACGAAGGACCCGCGCCGCACCGCCCCGCGCACCATCCTCTCCGCCCTTCTCATCTCCGGCCTCGGCGGAGCGCTGATGATCATCACCGCCCTGATGGCCGCCCCCAGCCTCGACGACGGCCGGCTCGCTACCGAGGGCCTCCCGTACGTCCTCACCGCGGTCCTCGGCACGTTCTGGGGGAAGGTCCTGCTGGTGGACGTCGCGATCGCCATCTTCGTCTGCACCCTCGCGATCCAGACGGCAGGCTCGCGCCTGGTCTTCTCCATGGCGCGCGACGGCAAGCTTCCCGCCTCTGCGCTGCTCTCCTCCGTACACCCCACCCGCGGCACCCCGATGTGGCCGTCCATCGTCATCGGCGCGCTGGCCGTGGGCGTGCTCGCCATCAACGTCGGCAACGCGGCACTGTTCACCACCCTCACCAGCGTCTGCATCGTCATGGTGTACCTGGCCTACCTCCTGGTCACCGTGCCGCAGCTGGTCAACCGCCTCCGCGGCGACTGGAACCGGGTGGGCCAAACCATGCCGGCCGGCCTGTTCTCCCTTGGCCGGTGGGGGCTGCCGGTCAACATCCTCGCCGTGCTTTACGGGGCCCTGATGGTCGTCAACCTCGCCTGGCCGCGGCCCGAGGTGTATGACCCGTCCGGCGAAAACGGCATCCTCCTCTACTCCGCGCCGCTGATGGTGACGGTGGTCCTCCTCCTGGGCCTCTGGGTCCGCCGCCGGAACCTGGCAGCCAACGCCTAAGACCCAGACGTCCACACACAGCTTCGAAACGACACAGGACTGACATGACCCAGACCCTCGAATCAGCAGCAACCGGCACCGCCACAACGGCCGGCGCCCGCGCCCACGCCCGGGAGCAGCACGGCAAAACCGCCGGGACCATGCGCTTCGTCCCCGCGGCTTCGGCCCCGGCCCGCCTCCTGGCGGCAGTTCCCGACGGCGCGGCCCCCACCTGGGCGGAGTCCCTCGCCTTTGGCCGCTACACGGTCCTGCCCCTGTCCCGCGGCACCCGGGTCCGGCTCACCGACACGGCGGGCGACGCCTGTGTCCACGCGCTGCTGTACCGGGCCGGTTCCCTGCACGAGCGGCTCAACGTCGCGGACACCGTCAAGGTCCCCTGGCAGGCCTACCCGGGTACCGGCCACCCGCTGCTTTCCGACGCCGGCCGCCTGATGGCCACCATCGTTTCGGACACGTCATCCCGCCACGACGCCCTGGCCGGCGCCACCACACTCGCCGGGAACACCGAGAAGTACGGCGCCGGAACGGCACACAGCCCGTCCCCGGCAGCCCGCGAACTGCTCACCCTCGGGGCCCTCAAGAGCGGCCTGGGACCCAAGGACGTGGCGCCGTCGGTGTCCTTTTTCAAGGGCATTACCGTGGACCCTGCCGGCACCATCGCGTTCACCGGCAGCGCGGGCCCGGGTGCCGCCGTCGAGCTCCTGCTCCAGATGGACGCCGTCCTGGTCCTCGCCAACACGGCACATCCCCTGGATCCGCGCCCGGCCTTCACCGGAACCGCCGTGGACATCACCGCCTGGCACGCCCCGCAGGACTTGGCCGCGCTGGAGGCGGGCCGCCTCATAGGGCCCCTGGCCCCCGAGCACCTGCAGGCACTCCGCAACACCGAACACGACCTCACCGCAAGGAACGCCCGATGAACACCGCCATTGATTCCCAGACCATCCCGGACGCAAGCGAAACCGCGTTGGTACCCGGCGCCGTGGTGCTGGACGAATTCGTGGAGGCGCGCGGACCGTGGTCGGCCGTGGTGTCTGCCGGAGACGTGCTCACCATCGTGGACCTGGAAGGCAACCAGGCCGTTGACTGCCTGCTGTACGCCGCGGAGGACACCACCGTCCGCTACTCGGCGCCGGTCACCATCGCCACCCAGCAGTCAATCGTCCTCACCACCGGTTCGGTCCTGCGGGCCGACACCGGCGCGCCCCTGATGACGGTGCTGGCAGATGAAGTCGGCGTGCACGACACCATCGGCGGCGCCTGCTCCCAGGAATCCAACACCCTGCGTTACGGGCAGCACACCCGCGAACAGCACGCCTGCGTGGAGAACTTCCTGATCGAAGGCTCCCGCTGGGGCCTCGGCAAGCGGGACCTGGTGTCCAACATCAACTGGTTCATGAACGTTCCCGTGGATCCGGATGGAGCACTGGGCATCGTCGACGGACTCTCCGCCCCCGGCAAGCGCGTGGCGCTGCGCGCCGAGGTGGACACCCTGGTGCTCGTCTCCAACTGCCCCCAGGTCAACAACCCCTGCAACGGCTTCAACCCCACCCCTGTCCGCATGATCGTCACCCGGCCGGAGGCAGCACTGTGACCAGCAAGAACCTGAACACTTTTGACACCCTCCTGGTCGCCAACCGCGGCGAGATCGCGTGCCGCATCATCGAGTCCGCCAGGAAGCTGGGACTGCGCACAGTCGCCGTCTTCTCAGAGGCCGACCGCGGCGCGAAGCACGTCCGGCTGGCAGACGAAGCTGTTCTCCTCGGACCGGCTCCGGCCAAGGAGTCCTACCTCCGGGTGGACGCGCTGCTGGAAGCGGCCAAGTCCACCGGGGCCGGCGCCATCCACCCCGGTTACGGCTTCCTGTCCGAGGACGCGGCCTTCGCCGAGGCAGTGGAAGCAGCCGGCCTGGTCTTCGTGGGACCCACCCCGGAACAGTTGCGCATCTTCGGCACCAAGCACACAGCGCGCGACGCCGCCCGGGCGGCCGGGGTGCCGATGATCGCCGGTTCCGGGCTGCTTGAGGATGCGGACGCCGCCGTCGCGGCCAGCCAGGCCATCGGCTTCCCGTTGATGCTGAAAGCCACCGGCGGTGGCGGCGGCATCGGCATGACAGTGTGCCGCTCCGAGGCCGAACTCGCCGACAGCTTCCCGCGGGTGGCCCGCCTCGCCGGGGCCAGCTTCGGAACCGCCGGTGTCTTCGCCGAACGGTACGTCGAGAACGCCCGGCACATCGAGGTCCAGGTTTTCGGCGACGGCGGGGGCCGGGTTGTCAGCCTTGGTGACCGCGACTGCTCCCTCCAGCGCCGCCACCAGAAGGTGCTCGAAGAAGCCCCCGCCCCGGACCTGCCGGATGCGCTGCGCGTGGAACTGCACCGCACTTCCCGGGCCCTGTGCGCCTCCCTTAACTACCGTTCTGCCGGCACCGTCGAGTTCGTCTACGATCCCGCCAGGCAGGAGGCCTCCTTCCTGGAAGTGAACGCCCGCCTCCAGGTGGAGCACCCCGTCACCGAGGCGGTCACCGGCGTTGACCTGGTGGAGTGGATGCTCCGCTTGGCCCAGGGCGGCGAAGAAGCCCGGAGCGTCCTGGCCGGCCTTCCGGACGGACTGCCCGTTTCCGGCCACGCCGTGGAAGCCCGCGTCTACGCCGAGGACCCCGCCCGCGGTTTCCAGCCCAGCGCAGGTACGGTCACCAACGCCGAATTCCCCGCCACCTGCGGCGTCCGCGTGGACGCCTGGGTGGAGACGGGGACGGACGTATCCACCAACTACGATCCGCTCCTGGGCAAGGTCATTACTTCCGGAGCTTCCCGAAGCGAAGCGCTTGACCGGCTGTCCGGGGCGCTCGCCGGCACCCGGATCGACGGCATTGAAACCAACCTCGGCATGCTCCGCGCCATCACCGGTATGGATGTGGTCCGCAGCGTCAACCACTCCACCAGCACCCTGGACAGCGTTGGAGATCCGGAGCCCCGCATCACTGTGGACCGTCCCGGCCTGCAGACCAGCGTCCAGGACTGGCCCGGCCGGACCGGTCTGTGGCAGATTGGCGTCCCGCCCAGCGGCCCCATGGACGACCTGTCCTTCCGGCTCGGCAACACAGCCCTCGGCAACCCGGAAGGCGCGCCCGGCCTGGAGTTCACCATGACCGGTCCGAGCCTGGTCTTCACGCGCGCCACCACCGTGTGCGTCACGGGCGCGGAAGTCACGGTCACAGTGGACGGGACGGAGGTGCCCGCCTGGACCCCCGTCACGGTCCCGGCCGGTGGAACGCTCGACGCCGGAACGGCCGCCGGGAAGGGCCTGCGCGGCTACATCCTTTTCCAGGGCGGGCTGGACATCCCGCAATACCTGGGAAGCGCCTCCACCTTCACGTTGGGGCAGTTCGGCGGGCACGCGGGCCGGGTCCTGCGCGCCGGTGATGTGCTCCGCACGGTGAAGTCCGACGTCGAAGGGCCGGCGACGGCCCCGGTGCCGCTGGACAGCCGTCCCGCCCTGACCTCCACCTGGGAACTGGCCGTAACGGAAGGCCCGCACGGCGCCCCCGAATTCTTCCAGCGCGAAGACATCGAAGAACTCTACGCCGCCGAATACGAGGTCCACTTCAACTCGGCCCGCACCGGGGTCCGCCTGACCGGCCCCAAACCGCGCTGGGCGCGGACCGACGGGGGCGAGGCAGGCCTGCACCCGTCCAACATCCACGACACCGCCTACTCGGTGGGGGCGCTGGACTTCACCGGGGACACCCCCATCCTGCTCGGTCCGGACGGGCCCAGCCTGGGCGGCTTCGTCTGCCCCGTCACCGTGGTGACGGCTGACCGCTGGAAGCTCGGCCAGCTCCGGCCCGGGGACAAGGTCCGCTTTGTTCCCATCGAGGCCGCCCAGGCGCCGTCGGCCAGGGATTTGGGGCCCGGCCGCCAGCTGGTGCTGCCCGGCGACGCCGGCCGGACCGCGGATATTTCGCGGGTGGCCGCACCGGCCGCCAGGATCCCGCGCGGGGATGGCGACGACGGCGTTCTGGCCCGGGTGCCGGAAGGTTCCGGCCGGCCGGCGGTTACCTACCGCCGCTCGGGGGATGACAACCTGCTGGTGGAGTACGGCGAGATGGTGCTCGACCTTGGCCTCCGCGCCCGGGTGCATGCCCTCCACCAGCACATCGAACAGCTGCGTATTCCCGGCATTGTGGACCTCACCCCCGGCATCCGGTCGCTGCAGATCAAGGCCGATCCCTCCGTGCTGTCCACGAACCGGCTGCTAAGCCTGGTCCAGGAGATCGATACGGCACTGCCGGCAAGCTCCGAACTGGTGGTCCCCAGCCGCACGGTCCGGCTGCCGCTGTCCTGGGACGACCCCGCCACCCGCGAGGCCATCGAGCGCTACATGGCGGGCGTCCGCGACGACGCCCCGTGGTGCCCCTGGAACATCGAGTTCATCCGCCGCATCAACGGCCTCGACTCCGTCAACGACGTCTTCGACACCGTCTTCAACGCCGAGTACCTGGTCCTGGGGCTCGGCGACGTGTACCTCGGGGCGCCGGTGGCAACGCCGCTGGATCCGCGGCACCGGCTGGTCACCACCAAGTACAACCCTGCCCGCACCTGGACGCCGGAGAATGCCGTGGGAATCGGCGGCGCATACATGTGCATCTACGGGATGGAAGGCCCGGGCGGCTACCAGTTCGTGGGCCGCACCACCCAGGTGTGGTCACGGTACGCGGACGCGGCTCCGTTCGAGCCAGGATCGCCATGGCTGCTGCGCTTCTTTGACAGGATTTCCTGGTACCCCGTCAGCCCGGAGGAACTCCTGGACCTGCGGGCGGACATGGCGGCCGGGCGCGGCCGCGGCGTTGAAATCGAGGAAGGCACCTTCTCCCTGGCGGAGCACGAACTCTTCCTCGAGGAGAACCGCGAGTCCATCGCAGCGTTCCGGGAGAAGCAGGGCGCCGCTTTCGCCGTGGAACGCCAGGCCTGGGCCGACGCCGGCGAGTTCGACCGTGCCGATGCGCTCGCCGCCACGGTGGATCCGGCCGCTGACGAGGTGGCCGTGCCGGAGGGTGGATCGCTTGTCTCCGCGCCGTTTGCCGCGAGCGTTTGGAAAGTCGACGTCGCCGAAGGTGACACCGTGGTGAAGGGCCAGCCCCTGGTCTCGCTGGAGGCAATGAAGATGGAAACGGTGCTGGAAGCCCCGTGCGACGGCGTCGTCCTTCGCGTCCTGCCCGCCGCCGGATCCCAGGTGGTCGCCGGTGAAGCCGTGGTGGTCCTGGGCGGCAATGACCTGGAGCCGGCCGGAGCGGACCCGGTGTTGGGAGAACAGGAACTGGAAGGGGCAGCAGTATGAGCAGCGCAATGGGCAGGAGTGCAACCCGCCGCGTCCAGGCAGCACTCGCCGCTATTGACGCCGTGGATCGGCCCGAAATCTGGATCACCCTCCGCGGCCCGGAGGACCTCCTGGCCGAAGCCGCAACTATTGACGCGGCGCTCGCCGGCGGGGCGGACCTGCCGCTTGCCGGCCTCCTGCTCGCCGTCAAGAACAATGTGGACGTCGCCGGCATGCCGACGACCGCGGCCTGTCCCGGCTTCTCCTACACCCCGGATCAGGATGCGGAAGCAGTGGCCCGGCTCCGCGCAGCCGGAGCCCTGGTCCTTGGCGCCACCAACCTGGACCAGTTCGCCACCGGCCTGGTGGGAACCCGCAGTCCCTACGGTACCGTCCGGGACTCCCGCCGCCCGGAGTTCATCTCCGGCGGCTCCAGTTCCGGGTCCGCTGTGGCGGTGGCCCTCGGCCTGGCGGACATCGCGATCGGAACAGACACGGCGGGCTCGGGCCGGGTGCCGGCGGCGCTGCAGGGTATTGTGGGCATCAAACCGACCCTGGACGTCGTGTCCACGGCCGGTGTGGTTCCCGCCTGCAAATCCTGGGACGCCGTGACCATCTTCGCCAGGCACCTGTCCACGGCAGAGTTCGCCATGGGTGTCATGGCCGGCAACGCGCGGCCCTGGCCGGCGGACATCCGGCTGGCGGCATCAGAGAACCCGCGCGTCGCCTACCCGGCCAGTTTGCCGGCCCTGCCGGAGGACTGGGTGGCGGAGTTCCACCGCAATGTCGACCGGCTCCGGGCGTCCGGCGCAGACGCCGAGCCGATCGAATTCGATGCCTTCCTCGAGGCAGCCCGGCTGCTGTACGACGGCGGGCTCGTGGCGGAGCGGTATGCCGCCGTCGGGGCATTCCTGGAAACGGTCGACGGCGGCACGGACGACGGCGGCACGGACGACGGCGGCACGGACGGTCCGGCGGGCCTCGATCCCACAGTGGAGGGCATCATTCGGGCGGCCAGCAACGTTCCGGCCCACCGGTACGTTGCCGATACGGCAAAGCTCGAGGCACTCAAACAGCAGGCGATGGCCGGGCTGGAAGGCTTCGACGCGCTGCTGATCCCCACCGCACCGTTCCATCCAACGCTGGCAGAAGTAGCCGCCGACCCGGTGGGCGTGAACTCGCGGATGGGAACGTACACGAACTTCTGCAACCTGTTCGACCTCTGCGCCGTGGCCGTACCGGCCGGGGAGGTCGGGGGCTCGCAATTCGGTGTCACGGTCGTCGCACGTACGTTCGACGACGCCGTGGCGGCGGACATCGCCCGCCGTGTTGAGATGACCCCTGTCCCGCCCGCGCTCTTTCCTGCCGGCACTGCACCGTTCCCTGCCGGAGCCCTGCCGGAGGCTCCTCCGGCAGCCGGCCCTCCGTCGTCGTCCGTTCCCTGGCCTGTGGCGGCCGGGGCTTCCGCAGTTCCGCTGGTAGTTGTGGGCGCACACCGCAGGGGCCAACCGCTGGCGCACCAGCTGGAAGAGCTCGGCGCACTGTGGGACGGGCCAGTCCGCACGGCAGCCCGCTACCGCATGGTCGCCCTGGATACTGTGCCGCCTAAACCGGGCGTGTACCGGTCCGGCCACGGCGCGGAGCTGGTGGGGGAACGGTGGCTGCTCTCCCCGGCCGGGCTGGGAAAATTCCTGGCCGCCCTTCCCGAGCCGATGCTGCTGGGAGCCATGGAACTTGCAGACGGGACAACCGCGGTCGGGTTCGCCTGCGACGCCGTGGCAGCAGCGGAAGGCGAGGACATCACAGCGTGGGGTGACTGGCTGGCCGACCGTACGGGTCAACCAAAGGCGCGCAGCGTGTGGCAGGACCTCGGCGATGCCGCCCTCGCAGGGTTCAGCAGGGGCGAGCGCCCCTGATTCCTCCTACTGGACCTCAGCCCTTGAAGTACTCCGAAATGTCTGTCACGAGCTCGTTGACGGCGGCCGGGATGGAGCCGTGGAAGCCTTTGGGGGAGAGCTCGTAGGTGCTCCCGGGCACGGCCGCGTGCAGGCGCTCCGCCGTGACCTTGTAGTAGCTCGGGCTCTTGCCGCCGGCCATGAATTGGGTGTTGGACGGCAGCACGCTGAAGTCCCGGGCATGGTCCTTTTCGTTGTACGCCGCCCGCAGTTCGCCCACGCCGCTGGGCATCACCTCACGGAACATCCGGTTGACCTTGGTCCGCGACAGCAGCGCCATGAGCCCGGCCAGGACCGGTTCAGGGATCCGGGCCATGGCGGTGCCCGGGGCGGTTGCCTTCTTCATGTGCGCCAGCGCGTGCCCCACCTTGCCCTGGTTGACGGCGTCTTCGAATGAGTCGAGCCACCTGGTGTCAATACTGCCGTCGATGTTCACGGCGGCGTCGTACACGGCGAGCTTGTCCGGGACGTATGAAGTGCCGGTGAATTCCTGGACCGCGTTCAGGGCAACGGACCCGCCCAGGCTGTGGCCCAGGATGTTCCTGGCGCCGGTGGCGTCCAGGACGGTGCGGACGTCCGCGATCTCCGTGCCCATGCAGTAGTCCGCGGGCTGTTCGGAGGAGCGACCACGGCCGCGGCGGTCATAGACGTCCACCGCCCAGCCGTCGCCGAGGCCCTTGGCCAGTGCGATCGAAAAGGGCCGGTAGATCAGTGCCGTCAGGAAAGCGCCGCCGATCAGGACCACCCGCCGCGTGCCGGGCGCGTCCTCGGTGCCGTAGCTGTACAAGGCCAGGCGGCCGCCGTCGTGCGTTGGAAGGAGCCGTTCTTTCACCCTCCCCATCCTAGGCACGCAAAAGCGCTGCCCATGGCCGGTAAACTTGATGACTGTGACTTCCCAAAACACCCCCGCCCCCAAGAACGCCCCCGAGCCCCTCGACGCCAGCGAGCAGATGCGGATCCGCATGGAGAAGCGCGCCAAACTGATCGAGCGCGGCACGGAAGCGTACCCGGTGGGAGTGGAACGGACGCACTCCCTCGCGGAAATCCGTGAAAAGTACGCCCACCTCGAAGCGGACGACACCACCGGCGACGTCGTCGGCGTCACCGGCCGCGTGGTCTTTGTCCGCAACACCGGCAAGCTGTGCTTCGCCACGCTCCAGGAGGGCGGCACCGACGGCAAGGGCACCCGCCTGCAGGCCATGCTCAGCCTCGCGAACATCGGTGAGGAGGCACTCGCCGACTGGAAGGCCCTGGTCGACCTCGGCGACCACGTGTTCATCAAGGGGGAGGTCATCTCCTCCCGCCGCGGCGAACTGTCCATCATGGCCGAGTCCTGGAGCATGGCTTCCAAGGCACTGCGCCCGCTGCCGGTGCTGCACGCCGAGCTCAACGAAGAAACCCGCGTCCGCCAGCGCTACGTGGACCTGATGGTTCGCGACGAGGCCCGCGAGATGGTCTACACCCGCGCCGCCATCACCCGCTCCATTCGCGAAACCCTGTTCCGGCACCGCTACGTCGAGGTGGAGACCCCCATCCTGCAACTGGTCCACGGCGGCGCCCTGGCCCGCCCCTTCGAGACGCACATGAACGCGTTCGACCAGAAGATGACCCTCCGGATTGCCACCGAGCTGTACCTGAAGCGCGCCGTGGTCGGCGGCATCGACCGCGTCTACGACATGGGCCGGGTATTCCGCAACGAAGGCGTGGACTCCACCCACAGCCCGGAGTTCACCACGCTGGAGTGCTATGAGGCCTGGGCGGACCAGTTCGTCATGGCCGAGCGCATCAAGGAGATCATCCTCGACGCCGCGGACGCCGTGGGTGCCGGCCGCACCATCCAGACCGAAGCCGGGGAGATCAACCTCGACGGCGAGTGGGCCTGGCTGGCCGTTTACCCGGGACTTTCCGACGCCGTTGGCCAGGAAGTCACTCCGGACACTCCGCTGGAGGTGCTCCGCGAGATCGCCGAAACGCACGAGGTCAAGGTCGACCCCAAGTGGGACGCCGAAAAGCTCGCCGTGGAACTGTTCGGCGAGATCGTCGAACCCACCCTCCTGAACCCCACCTTCGTCTATGACTACCCGCCGTCCGCCCAGCCGCTGGCCCGGCCGCACCGCAAGGACGGCCGCCTCATCGAGGCCTGGGACCTGATCATCGGCGGCATGGAGCGCGGCACCGCCTTCTCCGAGCTGATCGACCCCGTGATCCAGCGCGAGCGGCTCACCGAGCAGTCCCGGCACGCCGCGGCCGGTGACGATGAGGCCATGCAGCTGGACGAGGACTTCCTGCGGGCCCTCGAGTACGGCGCACCGCCCATGGGCGGCATCGGCCTCGGTATCGACCGCCTGGTGATGCTCTTCACCGGAGCCGGTATCCGGGAGACCATCCTCTTCCCGCTGCTGAAGCCCGAAGGCCACTAGGCATGGAATACGTAGCAGTCCTCCTGCCCTCGGTGGTGGTTGGCCTGATTTTCTGGTTCGCCATGAAGGCCATCTTCAACGCCGACAAGTCGGAAAGGCAGGCCGAGGCCCGCGCCCAGGCGGAAGCCGACGCGCGGGCCGCCCAGGCCGGAAACGGGCCGGCCCGGGAAATTCCGCCCACGGAAGTCCAGTCCACCGACCGCCCGGACCCCGAAGCGAAATAAAAAATCCCCTAATCCGCTGCGGTTATCCCCAAGGAACCAATAGGCGCTTTGACGCGTTGCCATAATCAGAGTCATACTTTTTTTGGGAAACATCCTGCTTTTCTGAAAACCGACTTTCCAGCAAGAGGAAGACTTTAATGGCACAGAAAGTAAACATCATCCTCGTTGATGATCTGGATGGGGGATCCGCGGACGAGAATGTGAAGTTCGGCCTCGACGGGGCCAACTACGAGATTGACCTATCCGCCGCGAATGCGGCTGAACTCCGGTCTTCGCTGGAGCGGTTTATCAACGCCGCCCGGAAGGCGTCGGGTGGCCGCGGGGCCGCCCGTTCGGCTAAAGCACCCGCAGGGGGCCGCAGCCACGATTCAGCCCAGATCCGGCAATGGGCCCGCGATAACGGCTACACCGTTAACAGCCGCGGCCGAATTCAGGCAGAAATCCAGGAAGCCTACCAAAAGGCGAATTCCTAGGGTTCGCCCTGGACCTGGTTTAAACCCTGCTTCCCGGTACCGGGAGGCAGGGTTTTTTGGTTTTCGCCGGCAAATCCCAGGACGCCCCGCCGCCGTCGTAATTTCTCCACTCGTTTGTGCACCTTGAAGGCGGCTGCGGCGATTAAAAAGATTGCTGTATTCCGAAGGCCGGCTGCGCTTCCCTGCCCTGTTCCCGGGGCGGTGGCGGCCCCCGGAGCCGGGGGCCGCAGGTTATTCCCGGCGCTGCCCGGTTTCCCCTGTGGCGAACACGCTCCACAAGACAGGGCCCGCCACGTAGCATCAAAGTACGTCGTAGCTAGGAGTGTGGCGAAATGTTTGAGCGATTTACGGACCGTGCCCGTCGCGTAGTTGTGCTTGCCCAAGAAGAGGCACGCATGCTGAACCACAATTACATCGGTACCGAACACATCCTCTTGGGTCTGATCCACGAGGGTGAGGGCGTTGCCGCCAAAGCTCTTGAGTCCTTGAGCATTTCGCTCGACGGCGTTCGCGAGCAGGTGCAGGAGATCATCGGCCAGGGCCAGCAGGCACCGTCCGGCCACATCCCCTTCACGCCCCGCGCCAAGAAGGTGCTGGAGCTCTCGCTCCGCGAAGCCCTCCAACTCGGCCACAACTACATCGGCACGGAGCACATCCTGCTCGGCCTGATCCGTGAAGGCGAAGGCGTCGCCGCCCAGGTGCTGGTCAAGCTCGGCGCCGACCTGAACCGGGTCCGCCAGCAGGTCATCCAGCTCCTCTCCGGCTACCAGGGCAAGGAAACCACCGGCGCCGGCGTCGGCTCCGGGCAGCCCGAAGGCGCCCCGGCCGGGTCCGTTGTGCTGGACCAGTTCGGCCGCAACCTCACCCAGGCTGCGCGCGAGAACAAACTCGACCCCGTCATTGGGCGCGAGCAGGAGATGGAACGCGTCATGCAGGTCCTCTCCCGCCGGACCAAGAACAACCCCGTCCTCATCGGCGAGCCCGGCGTCGGCAAGACCGCCGTCGTCGAAGGCCTCGCCCAGGCGATCGTCCGCGGCGACGTGCCGGAGACCATCAAGGACAAGCAGCTCTACACCCTGGACCTCGGTTCCCTGGTGGCAGGTTCCCGCTACCGCGGCGACTTCGAAGAGCGCCTGAAGAAGGTCCTCAAGGAGATCCGCACCCGCGGCGACATCATCCTGTTCATCGACGAGATCCACACCTTGGTGGGTGCCGGTGCCGCCGAGGGTGCCATCGACGCAGCCTCGATCCTGAAGCCCATGCTGGCCCGCGGCGAGTTGCAGACCATCGGTGCCACCACGCTGGACGAGTACCGCAAGCACATCGAAAAGGACGCCGCGCTGGAACGCCGCTTCCAGCCGATCCAGGTCAAGGAACCCTCCGTGGCGCACGCCATCGAAATCCTCAAGGGCCTGCGCGACCGCTACGAGGCACACCACCGGGTCACCATCACCGACGGCGCCCTGGCCTCCGCTGCCAGCCTCGCCGAGCGCTACATCTCGGACCGCTTCCTGCCGGACAAGGCAATCGACCTGATCGACGAAGCCGGTGCCCGCCTGCGCATCCGCCGGATGACCGCTCCGCCGGAGCTGAAGGCCATGGACGAGCGCATCGCGAAGCTGAAGATGGAGAAGGAATCCGCCATCGATGCACAGGACTTCGAAGGCGCCGCAGCGCTCCGCGACAAGGAGCAGAAGATGATCGCCGAGCGCTCGGAGAAGGAGCGCCACTGGAAGTCCGGCGGCATGGATGACATCTCCGAGGTGGATGAGGACCTCATCGCCGAGGTGCTGGCCAACTCCACCGGCATCCCCGTCTTCAAGCTGACGGAGGAAGAGTCCTCGCGCCTGCTGAAGATGGAAGAGGAACTGCACAAGCGCGTGGTCGGCCAGGACGAGGCCATCAAGGCACTGTCCCAGGCCATCCGCCGCACCCGTGCAGGGCTCAAGGACCCCAAGCGCCCCGGTGGCTCGTTCATCTTCGCCGGCCCCACCGGCGTCGGCAAGACCGAGCTCGCCAAGGCCCTCGCGGAGTTCCTGTTCGGTGAAGAGGACGCCCTCATCACCCTGGACATGTCCGAGTACTCCGAGAAGCACACCGTCTCGCGGCTCTTCGGCGCCCCTCCGGGCTACGTGGGCTACGAGGAGGGTGGCCAGCTGACCGAGAAGGTCCGCCGCCGTCCGTTCTCCGTGGTGCTGTTCGACGAAGTTGAGAAGGCCCACGCGGACCTCTTCAACTCGCTGCTGCAGATCCTGGAAGACGGCCGCCTGACCGACTCCCAGGGCCGCGTGGTGGACTTCAAGAACACCGTGATCATCATGACCACCAACCTGGGCACCCGGGACATCTCCAAGAGTGTTGCCACCGGTTTCCAGTCCGGCACCGACACGCAGACCGGCTACAACCGCATGCGCGCCCGTGTCACGGAGGAACTCAAGCAGCACTTCCGCCCCGAGTTCCTGAACCGTGTGGATGACGTTGTGGTGTTCCCGCAGCTGACCCAGGACGAGATCATCGAGATCGTGGACCTGTTCGTCACCCGCCTGGAGAAGCGCCTCAAGGACAAGGACATGGGCATCGAGCTCACGCCCGCCGCCAAGGTGCTCCTGGCAACCCGCGGCTACGATCCCGCCATGGGTGCCCGGCCACTGCGCCGCACCATCCAGCGCGAGATCGAGGACCAGCTCTCGGAGAAGATCCTCTTCGGCGACATCCACCCCGGCGACATCGTTGTGGTGGATGTGGAAGGCGAAGGCGACGACGCGAAGTTCACGTTCGCCGGCAACGCCAAGCCCCGCATCCCGGAGATCGCTCCGAGCGTCTAGATCCTCCAACAAACGGCACCAACGCCGGAAGCCCCGCCCGCTCCATAAGGAGCCGGCGGGGCTTTCGCTTGCCCGGCCGCGTGTGGCTGCTGTGCCCCAAGCCACAAACCGTGTTGAATCAGGGGCATGGCTAATCAGAATCCGGCGATCCCGGACGAGCAACCACAGACACCTTTCCACGACCTCGACCACTACCTGTCCATCCCGCGGGTGGCCGGCCTGAGCCTGAGCCCCGGCGGGGACAGGCTGGTGACCACCGTGAGCACCCTGAACGGCAAGGGCACGGAGTTCGGCACCGCCTTGTGGGAACTGGACCCCGCCGGGCAGAAGCACGCCAGGCGCATCACCCGCAGCGCCAAGGGCGAGGCCGGGGCAGCGTTCGCCGCCAACGGTGACGTCTACTTCACGTCCGCCCGCCCCGATCCGGACAGCCCCGACGAGGAACCGGTCAACGCCCTCTGGCTGCTCCCGGCCGACGGCGGCGAGGCCCGCGTTGTCCTCAGCCGTGCCGGCGGAGTGGGCCGCGTACTCACCGCAAAGGCTGCGGACGCGGCGTTTGTGGTTGCCGAGGTCCTTGCCGGCGCGGCGGACGAGGATGACGACGCCGAGCGCCGCAAAGCCCGCAAAGACAACAAGGTGTCCGCCATCCTGCACAGCGAGTATCCGGTGCGCTTTTGGGATGCCGATCTCGGCCCCGGGCAGCCGCGGATCTTCGCCGTCGAGCAGGGCACGGAGAAGGAACCGGGCAAGCCAGCCACGGTGGACGCGACAGCACCGCTGGAACTGCGCAACCTCACGCCCGACGCCGGCCCGCGGCTTCGTGAGGCGGAGACAGTCGTCAGCCCGGACGGCCGCACCATCTACACCAGTCTCACCAAGCCCTTGGCCCGGGCGGACAGCCGCTCCATCCTGGTGGCCGTGGATGTGGCGTCCGGCAGCACCAAAGTCCTGCTCGACCACGAGGGCATGAGCTATTTCCCCGGCCCGGTCAGCCCGGACGGCACAGCGCTGGCGGTGGTCAGCGAAAGCGACTCCACGCCGCTCCGGGCCCCGGAGGTCAAGCTGCACCTGCTGGACGTCTCGAATTCCGGGGACGGGGCGGCCGGCCTGCAGCCGCTCGCGCACGACTGGGACCGGTGGGCCAAGCCGGCCGCCTGGCTGCCGGACGGTTCCGCCCTCCTTGTGACAGCGGACGACGACGGCGCGTCGCCGGTCTTCCGGATCAGCGTTCCGGCCGCTGCCGCTGAAGTAAGCGTCACCCGGGTGACCCAGGACGCCGCGGCCTACTCCGACGTCGTGGTTTCGCCTGAGGGGCGCTACGCCTACGCCCTGCGAAGCTCGTACGAATTCCCTGCGGAAGCCGTGCGGATAGACCTGGCGACAGGCGAGACGTTGCGCCTGCCCGCGCCGGCCGAACGGCCAACCTGCCCCGGCAGGCTGGAGCGGATCGCTGCCACCGCGCCCGACGGGTCCCGCGTGCCGGCCTACCTGGCGTTGCCGGAGGGGGCCTCCGCGGAGAAGCCGGCTCCGCTGCTGCTGTGGATCCACGGCGGACCGCTGGGATCCTGGAACGCGTGGACCTGGCGGTGGAACCCGTGGCTGCTCACCGCCAAGGGTTACGCGGTGCTCCTGCCCGACCCCGCGCTGTCCACCGGGTACGGGCAGGCTTATATCCAGCGCGGCTGGGGTTCCTGGGGCAAGGCGCCCTACACGGACCTCATGGCCGTCACGGACGCCGCCGTTGAACGCCCTGACATCGACGCCGCCAGGACCGCCGCCATGGGAGGTTCATTCGGCGGGTACATGGCCAACTGGGTCGCCGGGCAGACCGACCGGTTCAAGGCCATCGTCACCCACGCCAGCCTGTGGGCCCTGGACCAGTTCGGACCCACAACCGACGCCTCCCAGTACTGGCTGAAGGAAATGACCGAAGAGATGGCGCTGGACAACTCGCCGCACCTTCACGTGGAAAAGATCCGCACCCCCATGCTGGTCATCCACGGCGACAAGGACTACCGTGTCCCGATCGGGGAGGGCCTTCGGCTCTGGTACGAGCTCCTGTCCAAGTCGCAGCTGGCAGCGGACCAGGACGGCCAGACCCCGCACCGATTCCTCTACTTTCCTGACGAAAACCACTGGGTCCTGCAGCCGCAGCACGCGAAGGTCTGGTACCAGGTCGTGGAGTCATTCCTCTCCCGCAACGTCCTGGGCGAGGAAGTGGCACTGCCGGCCAGTCTGGGGCTCTAGCAGCGCTCTGCCGCGCGTTCCGGTGGCCGGGACGCGCGGGCGGGGCTGACCGGTCAGAGGAACCTGATCATGCGGGTGTTGCCCAGGGTATTGGGCTTGACCCTTGCCAGGTCGAGGAACTCGGCAACGCCTTCGTCGTGCGAGCGCAGCAACTCCGAGTACACCACCGGGTCCACAGCGGACTGGTCCGCCATCACTTCGAAGCCGTGGCGCTTGAAAAAGTCCACTTCGAACGTGAGGCAAAAGACCCGGGCCACGCCCAAAGCCCGCGCCTCTGCAAGAAGGCTTTCCACCAGCACGTGCCCCACGCCCTTGCCGCGCCAGTCCTCCGATGCCGCCAGCGTGCGGACCTCCGCAAGGTCCTCCCACATCACGTGCAGGGCCCCGCAGCCTATGACCTCACCGTCGTCCGCTTCTGCGATCCGGAATTCCTGGAGGCTTTCGTAATAGGCAACCGTCTCCTTTGCCATCAGGATCCTGCGCTCGGCCAGCGGCGCCACGAGTTTCTTAATCGCGGACACGTCGCTGGTGCGGGCAGGGCGGATATGGAAGGAGTCGCTCACAGGCCAATCCTAGTTCTCCCCGCCGAATGGACCGGACAGCAGTACGCGGCGCGGACGCAGGATAGGCCGGGCCGAGCAACCCGCCGCCGCATTGGTTTTATTCAAATCTATGGATAAACTAGGGTGCGGCTGGGAATGGGGGGCCTCAGCAAAGGGACAGTCATTGGGGGCTGTCCCTTTGCTGCATCTGCCTCCGACCAGCGGAAACCTACCGTCGGCGCGGCCGCCGGTAGTAGGGTCGAAAAGACATCCTTCAGGAGCACAGCCAGGAGCCCCGCCGTGAAGAAACTGATCAACGACCCCCGGTCTGTTGTGGACGAATCCGTCCAGGGCTTCGGCCTGGCCCATGCCAACCTGGTGGACGTTAACGCGGATCCCACCTACATTACGCGCAAGGACGCGCCGGTAATCGGCAAGGTGGCTCTCGTGTCCGGCGGAGGCAGCGGCCACGAGCCGCTGCACGCCGGCTTCGTGGGACGGGGAATGCTCGACGCCGCCGTGCCGGGGGCGGTGTTCACCTCACCAACGCCGGACCAGATCCTTCCGGCGACCCTCGCGGTGGACTCAGGCGCCGGCGTCGTGCACATCGTCAAGAACTACACCGGCGACGTCCTGAACTTCGAGACGGCGGCCGAACTGGCCGAAGCCGAGGGCAGCAGCGTCCGCACAGTCCTGGTCAATGACGACGTCGCCGTGGAGGATTCCCTGTACACGGCGGGACGCCGCGGTGTCGGCGGGACCGTGCTCGTGGAAAAGATCGCCGGCGCCGCCGCAGAACGGGGCGATGACCTTGACGCTGTGGCGGGCATTGCCGGCCGGGTGAACGCCAACGTACGCACAATGGGCGTTGCACTGTCCGCCTGCACGGTCCCGCACGCCGGCTCGCCCAGCTTCGACCTCGCCGGGGACGAAATCGAAATCGGCATCGGCATCCACGGCGAGCCGGGGCGGCACCGGATTCCGATGGAAAACGCGGACGCCATCACCGACCGCCTCCTGGAACCCGTCCTGGCCGACCTGAACATCGGCCCCGGCGACAAGGTCCTGCTCTTCGTCAACGGCATGGGTGGTACTCCGCTGAGCGAGCTCTACATTGTTTATCGCCGGGCCGCCGAGGTGCTGGCAGGCCGGGGAGCCACCGTGGAGCGCTCCCTGGTGGGGAACTACATCACCGCGCTGGACATGCAGGGCTGCTCGATTTCGGTCCTCCGGCTGGACGACGAACTGACGGACCTTTGGGACGCCCCGGTCCACACCGCAGCCCTTCGTTGGGGGGTGTGACGGTGATCCTGGACGTCAACTGGGCCGTCAAGTGGCTGACCCTCTGTGCGCAGGCGATGGCCGAACACCGGGTGGAGCTGATCGAACTGGACCGTGCCATCGGCGATTCCGACCACGGCGAGAACATGGACCGCGGCTTCCAGGCCGTCCTGGACAAACTGGCGGAAACCGCGCCGGAGACACCGGGGGCGGCGCTGAAGCTGACGGCCATGACCCTGATGTCCAAGGTGGGAGGCGCGGCGGGCCCACTGTACGGCACCGCATTCCTGCGCGCGTCCGCAGCGCTTGGCGACACCGCCGAAATCGACCAGGCCACATGGGCCGCCGCGCTCGCCGCCGCAAGGGACGGCATTGTGGCGCGCGGCAAGGCGGAGCCCGGGGACAAGACCATGGTGGACGCCTGGACCCCGGCCGCGGAAGCTGCGCAGGCGGCCGCCAACGCCGGCAGCGCCGATATCCTCACCGTCCTGGTGGCTGCGGCCGAGGCCGCGGAGGCCGGAGCCGTGGCCACCGATCCGCTCGTCGCCCGGAAAGGCCGTGCCAGCTACCTGGGGGAGCGGAGCGCCGGCCACCGGGATCCCGGGGCGGCCTCCAGCGCACTGATCCTGAGGGCAGCGGTGGGGGCTGCTGCGTGACGGTCAGCATCGTTGTGGTCTCCCATAGTGAAAAGATCGCCGACGGCGCGGCCGAGCTTGCCGCCCAAATGGCACCGGACGTCATGATCCTGGCAGCCGGGGGGACCTCGGACGGCAGGATCGGCACCAGCCTCGAAAAAGTCCTGGCCGCCGTTGAACAGGCCGCGGGCGGGGACGGGGCGGTAATCCTCACGGACCTGGGCTCGGCCGTCATGACAGCGGAATCGGCAGTGGAGTTCGCGGGTGATCCCGACGGCGTGGTGCTGGCCGACGCGCCCCTGGTTGAAGGGGCCGTGGCAGCATCGGTGGCCGCCCAGGGCGGGGCGGACGTGCAGGCCGTCAAGCGCGCCGCCGAGTCCGCCGGGCGGCCGCAGCATCAGGGTCGGCCGCCGCAGCGCGACGTTTCCGAGGGGTCAGTTACAGGTGAAGGGCCGGACTTCACAGGGGACTTCGAGCTCATCAACCAGGCGGGAATGCACGCCCGCCCGGCCGCCAAAATTGCCGGCGGGCTGTCTTCCCTGGACGCCGAGGTGACTGTGAACGGGGTGGATGGGGCGTCCATGACGGCGCTGATGACCCTTGCCGCCGGAAAGGGGTCCATCCTGCACGTCGAGGCCTGGGGGGTGGACGCCGAACGGGCGGTCAACTACGTGGGCGGCCTGGTCCAGGCAGGGTTCGGCGAGCCGTAGGGACGGCAATCCCTGCCCTGCGGTGTGTTCCCGCCGGCTTTGCCGCCCCTGCGAATAAGCTCGATGCCATGGAACGGCAGGACCCCGAAGACAACTACCCGGTAATCGAAGTGCTGGAGGGCCAGATGTCTGTGGAGGAACTGCTCGCCGAGCTGGGCTTCGAGTGGGACTCAGGCGCCGCCGCTGTTGACGTTGCGGGGGAACCCGCCGACGATTCCTGCAGCCAGCCCGCATTGTTCTGAACCGTGCCAATTCCCTGTCAGGCGGGCTGCCGCTTGGTTCAGGCCTGTTCCCGGAGGCCGGAAGCGTCCAAGGTCACCGAGGCGACAATGAATTTGCCGCACTGCTCACCGAACGGATAGGTGGCCTTCGGCCGGAACTCCAGGGTTTGCACGGGCAGGCCGGACCCGTTCGCCGCCGTGCCGGACGCCGTGACGGTCATCAGCGATTCGGTCAGGGTATCCAGCATCAGGGTCCCCACTTTTGTGCCGTCCGGCGAAGCTGTGGCCGAGCAGACACCGTCCGGGTGATCGGACGTGCAGCCCTGGTCAATCGAGGCACTTCCCGGCCACAATTCGATGTCCCCTTCTTTGCAGGCGCCGTCCTGGCATGCCTTCAGATAGAGCGAACTGACCTGGGGCGCATAGTCCGCGGTGACGGTTACGGAGACCGCCGTGGCCTGGGCAATAGCCGGGCAAGGAACCGCGCCCGGCCCCGGTCCGCACCCCGAGGCGAGTCCCGCCGTCGTCAGCAATGCCAGAAGCAGCCCGCGCCTACGCATATTTTCAGCGTAGAACCACGGAGGCAGGCGGGCGCCGGCGCAGGCCAAGTGACACCAGCATTGTTATGCGCGCAGCACCACCGGCACCAAAAGGAGACAGAAGCCCGCCGCGGCCGCGTCAGGCGGGCAGCCGGTAGCCGCCCTCGTGCAGCTCGGCCAGGCCGTCGGCAAGCAGTCCTGCCAGCGACCGCTCCAGTTGTTCGGGCGGCGGATTCAGCCGGTGCAGCGCGGCAAGCGGCACACCGATCCCTTCCGGAGCGAAGCCCAGGTCCGCCGGTTCATGGTGGAACATTTCAGGCGGCACCGGCATCTCGGCCAGCCGGAGCACCGCGACCACGGCCCCGCGGACCTGGCGGTCGGTACCGTGCCAGGCCTGCCCTTTCGGAACGTACGACGGCGGCGGCTCGCCCGCGGCACGCCAGGCACAGGAATCCATGACGGGACAGGCCGGGCATTTGGGTGCCCGGGCGGTGCACACCAGGGCGCCCAGCTCCATGACCGCAGCGTTCCAGCGTACGGAAGTGCCGCCGTCGTCCGGTAAAAGCGAAGCGGCCAGGCGCATCTCCGCCGCGGTCAGCGCCGGGGCCGGAAGGGCGGTGCCCGAAACCAGCCGGGCGTGGACACGGCGGATGTTGGTGTCAACCACCGTTTCCCGGCGGCCGTAGGCAAAAGCTGCCACTGCCGCGGCCGTGTAGCTTCCCACCCCCGGAAGCGACAACAGCTCCTGGTAGGTGTCCGGGACCTTGCCACCGTGCTCCTCGACGATCGCCACCGCGGCGGCATGCAGCCGCAGGGCGCGGCGCGGATAGCCAAGCCGCCCCCAGGAACGTACAGCTTCGCCGGAGGGCTCGCCGGCCAGGCCAGCAGGAGTTGGCCACCGCTTGAGCCATTCCTGCCACACCGGCAGGACCCGCACCACGGGGGTCTGCTGCAGCATGATCTCACTGACCAGCACACCCCAGGGCGAACAGGAGGGCTCGCGCCAGGGCAGGTCGCGGGCGGTCTCGGCGAACCAGCCGTTGATCCTGTCATGCAGGAGCCGCAGCTCCGGGGCGTTTTTCGGCAAGGCTGCGCGCGTGGGGGAGGAAGTCTTGGTATCGATGCCAAACACTGTAATGGATGGGTTTCGGGACGCTGAAAACAGATGTGACGCAGGCGTCGGCCGCCCGGCGGCGTGGTGGCAGGCCAGAATGCCGGCGGTTCCCTAGCCTAGGAGGATGGGCAGGGACGGGGATTCAGCATCACGCGGCAAGGCATCGGCATCGGGCTCCAGCAGTGTCCGGAAGGCCAGCCCTGCCGTCTACCGCCGGCGCCGGCTGGTGGCAGGCGGCGCCCTCCTGATGGTCATCGCCCTCGTGGTCAGCGGGTTCGCCATGGCCGGCCTGTTCGGAAGCTCTGAACAGGCCTCGTCCACTGACCCGGCGACCGGCGCGCCCGCGTCTGCGGCCGCCACCGGATCTCCGTCGGCTTCCCCGGCCGCATCCGCTGCACCCACCCTCACGGCGCCTGCCACCCCCACCTGCAACCAGAACCTTGTGACTGTCTCCGCCTCCACCGACAAGGCCGCCTACGGTCCGGAGGAGAACCCGATGCTGACACTGAAAGTGACCAACGGCGGGACGGTGCCGTGCCAGGTGAACATCGGCACGTCGCAGATGGAGTTCCTGGTCACCAGCGGCCCGGACCGCGTCTTCTCTTCCCGGGACTGCCAGACCACCAGCGAAGACCTGGTGAAGGTCATCGCTCCGGGTGCCAGCGAGACGGCAAACTTCCCCTGGTCCCGGAACCGCACAGTGGAAGGCTGCTCGGTGGTTGATGCCAAGCCCGGCGCAGGCGGAGCGTATTACATCTTCACCGCCAAGCTTGGCTCGAAAGCCAGCCCGAAGGCGGTCTTCCAGTTGAACTGAAGGTCTCCCAAGCCGCTGCTCCGTAGATGTCCTTTTGGGGCCTCAAAACGACATAGACGGAGCAATCGATGTTTGTTTACAGGAAGCGGTCCAGCAGGCTGGCTTCCGCCATGCGGCTCAGGCCCTCGCGGACGGTCCGGGCCCGCTGGTCACCGATGCCGTCCACGGTCATGAGGTCGTCGATCGTGGCGGCCATCAGGAACTGCAGCCCGCCGAAGTGGTCCACCAAGCGGTCGGCCACGGCCTTGGGAACAGCTTTCAGGCCGGAGAGGAGGCGGTAGCCGCGGGGCTGGACGACGGCGTCGAGGTTGGCTTCTCCGCCGGCAAAGCCCACGATGCCGGAGATTTTGCCGAGGTCGATCAGCTCCGTCGGGCCCAGGTTCACCAGGGCGCTGACGGCATTCTCGATATCCTCCGGCGAGGCGTCGGGGCTGGCGTAGTCGCGGATGATGACGTCGCTGCCGGGGCCGCGGCCCACTGTGAGTTCGTCGAGCTGGAGGGACAGGAGCCGGCCGTCCTCACCGAGTTCCAGGACGTACTGGGAGATCTCCTCGGAGATCCGGCGGACCATTTCCTGCCGCTGCAGGGTGACCGCCACGTCCCTGACTGTCACCATCGCCTCGATTTCCAGCGCGGACAGTGAGCTGGTGACCTGGTCCAGTCGGGAGCGGTAGCGTTCCAAAGTGGCAAGGGCCTGGTTGGCCCGGGCCAGGACCTTCTCGGAGCCCTCCAGCACATGGCGCAGGCCGTTCACGTACAGGGCGATGATCTGCATGGACTGGCTAACAGAGATGACCGGGACCCCGGTCTGGATGGCGACGCGTTCGGCGGTGCGGTGGCGGGTGCCGGATTCCTGGGTTTCGATGCTGGAATCGGGCACCAGCTGCACGGCCGCGCGGAGGATGTTGCCCGCGTCCCGGTCGCAGATGATGGCGCCGTCCATCTTCGCCAGCTCGCGCAGCCGGGTGGGGGAGAACTCGATGCCGATGTCGAAGCCGCCGGAGCAGATGGAATCCACCGTGCGGTCGGAGCCGAGGACGATCAGGGCCCCGGTCCGTCCGCGGAGGATCCGCTCAAGGCCGTCCCGCAGCGGCGTCCCGGGTGCCACCCTGCCCAGAGTCGCCCTCAATGATTCTTCGGGGCTCCGCGCCATAGGTTTTTCCCTTCAAAGGTGCGGACTGCCGCCCGCAAGAACGCCGGCAAATGGTGCTGAACCGGCAGGATGAAAAGTGCTCATTTTCCCGCAAGCTCAATGATAGGGGCAAGAAAGCCAACTTCCGCACGGGTAAGCCCCAAAGTGCCCCATTAGGGGGCTCCCGAAAGTGGGTGCGGGAGAGCTGGGGAGGCCGCTTGCCTGCGGGTACTTTTTGGGCTTCCCGGGGCAGAAGCAGGCCAGGCTCGCCGGGGCCGAATGAGCCGGCCGATTGAGCCGGGCCGATTGAGCCGGGCCGATTGAGCCGGGCCGATTGAGGCGGGACAGTCAGGCCGGGACAGTCGGGACGGGCCAGTCCAATCCGGTCAGGCCAGCCGCGTGATGGTGCGCGCTTCGCTGTCCCACATCCGGGCTCCGGTGCACCGGCCCTGCAGCCGCAGCTCCAGCAGGTCCATCGCGGTGCCCATGAGGGCTGCCGGAACGCGGCGGCCGAGGGTGACGTGGGGGGTCCAGGCGTCGGGCCGGGTCAGCGGAAGAGCCTCCGGTAAACCCTCGTGAAGGGAGCGGTGCAGGCCGAAGAGCGCGGCCGTCATCAACACCGACCGCGCGAGCACGTACTTCCCCGACCCTGCGGCAAACACCTGGACGCCCGGAAGTTCGACGTCCAGTGGCAGCTCCTCCCAAAGGCGGGCGTGCCCTGCCAGCGGGAGGTCACTGCCCGCCGCGAGTGTGATGTGCGGGCTGTTGCTGGGCGACGTGTGCCCCGCAAGGCTGGGAATCCCGGCCGCCGCCAGCCTGGACCAGTCCGCCCTGATGGCCGAGTCGGTGGAGTCGTCGAAAACCAGCTCGATGCTGCGCATGGTCACATCATGCCGTGACCAGAGCCCCGGAAAGCAAAAGGGCCGGAGCGCAAAAGGGCCCCGGGAGGCAAAAAGGGCCTGGGCGGCCGGCTAGCGCGACCGCTCCCGGAGCATCTGCTCCAAATCCTTGCTGACCTGCGCGAGTGATGCCATCCGCAAGGCCTTCAGTTCGGCGGCTGTCTGGACGCCATTGCGTTGCGGTGCCGCGGCCGGGGCGCCCGCGCCCGGCTCCTGCTGGATGGACTGTTGCAGACCAGGGGAGAGGGGGTCGAAAAAGAGCTTGCCACGCGTCGTCATGGCGCCACGCTAACGGCCCGCCGTTTCCCGATTTTGAACTTCGGGTTTCGCCGGTGTTAAGCGGGTCCGGGCACCGGGGCAGCGGTACGGTTTGCACCCCTGCGATAAACTTGGAACTTGGCTGTCCGCCAGCCGTTACCGGCCCCGCGCCGCATGCCTGAAACGCTGCGCTGAAAAGCCACCGCTTCCACGTCCAGCGCCCGGGCAGTCCCAACCGCAGCGAAAGTAGCACCGTGTCCCAAGATGTCCTGACCCCCGCCCGGGTCTCTGCCATTCACAAAGAAGCGAACCGGCGTCGTACCTTTGCTGTCATCTCCCACCCTGACGCCGGCAAGTCCACGCTGACCGAGGCGCTCGCCCTGCATGCCAAGGTGATCGGCACCGCCGGTGCCTCCAGCGGCAAGGCCAACCGCAAGGAAACCGTCTCCGACTGGATGCAGATGGAAAAGGACCGCGGCATCTCCATCAGTTCCGCCGCGCTGCAGTTCTCCTACCGGGACACGGTCATCAACCTGCTGGACACCCCCGGCCACGCGGACTTCTCCGAGGACACGTACCGCGTGCTGGCCGCCGTCGACTGCGCCGTGATGCTCGTGGACGCCGCCAAGGGCCTGGAAACCCAGACCATGAAGCTGTTCGAGGTCTGCAAGCAGCGCAACCTGCCCATCATTACCGTCATCAACAAATGGGACCGGCCCGGCCTGGACGCCTTGGCCCTGATGGACGAAATCACCGAGCGTACCGGCCTGCAGCCCATGCCGCTGACCTGGGCCGTCGGAATTTCCGGCGACTTCCGCGGCGTCTGGGACCTGCGCAACGACCGCTTCGCCCGGTTCCAGCGCAATAATGCCGGCGCCCAGATCGCCATCACCGAATATTTCAGCCCCGAGGAAGCCGCGCAGGACCAGGGCAGCAACTGGTCCGACGCCGTGGACGAAGCCGGGCTGGTGATCGAATCCAACCTCGAGTTCGACGTCGACGCCTTCCACGCCGGCAAGGCCACTCCCATCCTGTTCAGCTCCGCCGCGCTCAACTTCGGCGTCAAGGAACTCCTGGACGCCCTGGTGGACTTCGCCCCGCCCGCCGCGCCCCGGCCGGACATCGAGGGCAGCCCCCGCCCGGTGGAGGCACCCTTCTCCGGCTTCGTCTTCAAGGTCCAGGCCGGCATGAACAAAGCCCACCGCGATCACGTGGCCTTCATCCGCGTCTGCTCCGGAGTGTTCGAGCGCGGCATGGTGGTCACCCAGACCCGCACCGGAAAGTCCTTCGCCACGAAGTACGCCCAGCAGGTGTTCGGCCGCGAACGCGAAGTCATCGACGAGGCCTACCCCGGGGACGTGGTGGGCCTGGTCAACGCCTCCTCACTGCGCGTGGGCGACAGCCTGTTCCTCGAGGAACCCGTGGAGTACCCCGCCATCCCGCTGTTCGCGCCCGAGCACTTCCAGGTGGCACGGTCCAAGGACCCCAGCAAGTTCAAGCAGTTCCGCCGCGGCATCGAACAGCTCGAACACGAGGGCGTCATCCAGCTGCTCCGCTCCGACCTCCGCGGCGACCAGGCGCCGGTGCTTGCCGCCGTCGGGCCCATGCAGTTCGAAGTGGTGGAGGACCGCATGGCGCACGACTTCAGCGCCCCCATGCGCCTGGAGCGCCTGTCCTACTCGCTGGCCAGGATCACGACGGCGGATGCCATGCCTGCGCTGGCCAACGTGCCCGGCGCGGAGGTGCTTCTGCGGTCCGACGGCGAATACCTCGCCCTGTTCAACGACGTCTGGGCGCTCCGCCGGATTGAGAAGAACCACCCGGACCTCACCCTGGTGCCCATCGGCACGCACAACCCCGCGAAGTAAGGCGCCATGAACACTTCCCAGCCCCGCGCGCTCGTCACCGGTGCCGGCACCATTAACCCGCTCGGAGCCTCCGTGGCCGAAACCTGGGCGGCACTGACCGCCGGCAAATCGGGCATCGCCGCACTTGACGCCGAATGGGCCGAGCAGCTGCCGGTAAAGATCGCCGGCCAGGTCACGGCTGACCTCTCCGAGTACCTCAGCACCCGCGAGATCAAGCGCATGGACCGCTGCGGCCAGCTGGCGCTCGTCGCTGCCCGGGAAGCGTGGAAGCAGGCGGGCGCACCCGAGGTGGATCCGGAACGTTTCGCCGTGGTGATCGGCTCCGCGTACGGCGGCCTAGGTTCCACGGTGGAGCAGGACCGCATCCTTGCCGCGTCCGGTCCCCGCAAGGTCTCACCCCACACTTTGACCCGGCTCATGGTCAATGGGCCGGCCGCCTGGGTGTCCATCGACCTCGGTGCCCGCGGCGGCGCCCGCACGCCCGTGAGCGCCTGCGCCTCCGGGGCGGAGGCGATTGTCCAGGCAGCCGAGATGATCCTCTCGGGTGCTGCCGACGTCGTGATTGCCGGCGGCGTGGACGCCTCCGTGAACGACCTGGTGATCACCGGTTTCTCCCAGATCCGTGCCCTGTCCACACGCGAAGGCGACCCGCAGGGCGCGTCCCGGCCGTTCGACGGCGGCCGTGACGGCTTTGTGCTGGCTGAGGGCGCCGGCGTCGTGGTCCTCGAAAGCGAGGAACACGCACGGGCCCGCGGTGCCCTGGTGCTCGGCGAGATCGCCGGGGGTGCGGTCACGTCAGACGCCAACGACATCGTCGCCGCAGACCCCGCCATGCAGCGCCGCGTAATGCAGAAGGCGCTCGATGCGGCCGGGATGCAGGCTGCCGACATCGGCTTTGTCCACGCCCATGCCACCTCCACGCCTGTGGGTGACCGGCTTGAGGGCCAGGCCATCAACGCGGTTTTCGGCCCGGACGTGCCCGTCACCTCCACCAAGGGCCACACCGGCCACCTGCTGGGCGGCGCCGGCGCCCTGGCCTCCGTGGTGGTCCTCGAGGCCCTGCGCACCGGGCAGCTGCCCGGGACGTTGAACGTGGAAGCGGTGGACCCGGAGGTGGACCTGAACATCGTTACCGAAACCGCCCGCGACCTGTCCGGCCAGGCAAAGGCGGGACTGGTGAATGCCTTCGGTTTCGGCGGGCATAGCGTGGCCCTGGTGATCACGGGGGCCTAGTCCCCGCACCATTCCAGCGTTTTGGACGCGCAGGCGGTCGACGGGAGCGGGTCAGGCGCGGGCGGGAACCGGTCCTGCTGCCTCCAACGCAGCATCCTGGGCCTCGACGGCGTCTCCTCCGGTGCGGCGCTCCTTCAGGAAGTAGACCAGGCCGGCGGCGACGGTGGACGCGGCAGCCAGCGCGAACAGGCCGGGGATGACGCTGCCCGTCTGCTCCTTGATGATGCCGAAGCCGAACGGTGCCACGAAGCCGCCCAGGTTGCCCAGCGAGTTGATGATGGCGATGGCCGGGGCCAGGACCAGCGGGTGCAGGCCGGACTGGGGGATGGTCCAGAACAGCGGCGAAGCGCTCTTGAAACCCATCGCGGCGATGGCCAGGAAGACCAGCGCCATAACCGGCGAGGCGACGGCGGCGGCGAATGTACCCACGGCGGCCACCAGCAGCGCCACAACCAGCAGCGGCTTCCTGGACCGGGCCCGGTCCTGCAGCTTCGCCGCGAAGTACATGGCGAACACGGCGCAGACCCACGGGATGGAGGACAGGAACCCGACCGTCAGGTCCGTGGTGCCGGGGATCTGCTTGATGATGCTGGGCAGCCAGAACGTGTTGGCGTAGATGGACAGCTGTACCGAGAAGTAGATGGCGCACAGCAGCAGGATCTGCGGGTTCAGCAGCATCTTCCAGCGGTTGACCTTGGCGCCGGCCGCCTTGGTGTGTTGCGCGTCCTCGTCGCTGATGGCCTGGGCCAGGGCGTCCTTCTCGGCCGGGCTCAACCACTTGGCGTCCTTGATTTTGGCGTCCAGGAAGAAGAACACTGCAACGCCGACGACGACGGACAGGGCGCCTTCGAAGCCGAACAACCACTGCCACCCGCGCAGGCCCAGGGCACCGTGGAGGCTGAGCAGCATGCCGGCGATGGGGCCGGAGATCGCGGCGGCGATGGAGGAGCCGGCAATGAAGATGGCGGTTGCCTTGCCGCGCTGCCCGGCCGGGACCCAGCGGGCGAAGTAGAAGATCACGGCAGGGAAGAAGCCGGCCTCCGCCGCGCCCAGCAGGAAGCGCAGGACGTAGAACATGGTTTCGTTCTGGACGAAGGCCATCAGGAAGGATACGGTTCCCCAGCTGACCATGATCCGGGTCAGCCACACCTTGGCACCGTACTTTTCCATCATCACATTGCTGGGAAGCTCGAAGATGGCATAAGCGATGAAGAACAGCCCGGCACCAAAACCGTAGGCCGCGGCGCCGATGCCGACGTCGGCCTGGAGGTGGTCCTGGGCGTACCCAATGTTGGAGCGGTTCAGCTGGTTGCAGACCAGCATCACCAGCATGATGGGCAGCACGCGCTTGAAGAACTTTTTCGTGGCAGTGGCCACGTCCAGGACAGCATTGTCTACAGACTTCATTGACTGTGTTTCCTTAGGTATTGAAATCGCAGGCCGGCCGGGGGCAAGGGAAGTAGTGGGGCACGTCACTGCGGCCCCACTACTTTACCGGACTGCTGCTGGGGAGTGCGCCTTCGCGGGCGCGCCTGGCGGACCAGGCTTTGCGCGCCAGGTTTAGCGGACGAGGCAGGGCCGCTTCGGGTCGAAGGACCAGCCCTCGATGTAGTACTGCATGCCGATGCTGTCATCGCGGGTGTCCAGCCCGTGCTCCAGGTACAGCTTGTGGGCCTTGTCCAGGGCGTCGCGGTCCAGTTCGATGCCCAGGCCGGGCTTGTTGGGAACCTCGATGGCGCCGCCCTTGATCTGCAGCGGTTCCCTCGTCAGGCCCTGGCCGTCCTGCCAGATCCAGTGGGTGTCCAGGGCGGTGATTTCGCCCGGCGCGGCGGCGCCGGTGTGCGTGAACATGGCCAGCGAGATGTCGAAGTGGTTGTTCGAGTGCGAGCCCCAGGTGAGGCCGAACTCCTTGCACAGCTGCGCCACCCGGACCGAGCCGTGCATGGTCCAGAAGTGCGGGTCCGCCAGCGGGATGTCGACGGCGTTGCTGCGGATGGCGTGGGACATTTCCCGCCAGTCCGTGGCGATCATGTTGGTGGCCGTCTTCAGCCCCGTGGCCCGGCGGAACTCCGCCATCACCTCACGCCCCGAGAAGCGCCCCTCGGCACCGCAGGGGTCCTCGGCGTAGGCCACCACACCTTGCATCCGCTTGCCCAGCCGGATGGCTTCCTCAAGGAGCCAGCCGCCGTTGGGATCGAGGGTGACCCGGGCGTCCGGGAAGCGTTTGGCTAGGGCCGTGACAACGTCCACCTCGTCGTCGCCGGACAGCACGCCGCCCTTGAGCTTGAAGTCGCTGAAGCCGTAGCGTTCCTGTGCGGCTTCGGCCAGCGCGACGACGGCTTCCGGAGTCATTGCCTCCTGACGACGGAGCTCCTCCCAACGGTCTGCCGGGGTGCCTTCCACGAGGTACGGGAGGTCCGTGCGTTTATGGTCGCCCACGAAGAACAGGTAGCCGAGCATCGGCACCGAGGTGCGCTGCTGCCCGTCACCGAGCAGTTCCGCCACGGGGACGCCGAGGAACTGGCCATGCAGGTCCAGCAGTGCGGACTCGATTGCGGTCACTGCATGCACAGTGGTGCGCAGGTCGAAGGTCTGCAGGCCGCGGCCGCCGGCGTCGCGGTCAGCGAACTCTGCCGCCACCTCCCGCAGCAGTGAGCGGTAGCGGGCCACCGGCCTGCCCTTGATCAGGGCACCGGCCTCCTCGATGGTGGTGCGGATCTTTTCGCCGCCGGGCACCTCGCCCAGGCCGGTGCGGCCGTCGGAGTCGGTCAGGATGACCACGTTGCGGGTGAAGAAGGGTCCGTGGGCGCCGCTGAGGTTCATCAGCATGCTGTCGTGGCCGGCTACCGGCACGACCTCGACGCCGGCGATGGTGGGCTGGTTGCTCATGCGTTTGCCTCTGCTTTCTCGTCGGCGGGCACGATGTCGCCGTTGATGCGGCGGTTGAGGTGCCAGGGGTTGGTGTCCTGCAGGGGCTCGGGGAGGAGTTCCTGGGGGAGGTTCTGGTAGGCGACCGGGCGGAGGAAGCGGTTGATCGCCAGCGTTCCGACCGAGGTGGTGCGGGAGTCGGAGGTGGCGGGGAAGGGGCCGCCGTGGACCATGGCGTGGCCGACTTCCACACCGGTGGGCCAGCCGTTGACGATGATGCGGCCCACTTTCTGTTCGAGGACGGGGATCAGCGGCGCCGCCGTCGCGTAGTCCTGTTCGGTGAGGTGGAGGGAAGCGGTGAGCTGTCCTTCAATCCGGTCGGCGGCCTGGAGCAGGTCCTCGGTGCTGCGGTAGCGGATCACCAGGGACGCTGCGCCGAAGATTTCCTGGTGCAGCACGTGGTTGCTGGTGAAGTGATCGACGCCGGTGCCGAAGATGGCCGGGGCAGGGGCGTTTTCGGTGGGGCCGGGGGTGCCCTGGCCGATCAGCTCGACGCCGGCGGCGCCGCTGAGTGCCTCGGTTCCGGCGTTCCATGACCCGGCGATGCCTGCGGTGAGCATGGTCTGGCCGGCGCAGGCTGCGACAGCGCGTCCGACGGCGGCAGCCAGTTTGTCGCCGGCCTCGCCTTCGGGGGCGAAGAGCAGGCCGGGGGAGGTGCACAGCTGCCCGGAGCTGCCCGTCACCGCAGTGACGTAGGCGGAGGCGAGGGCATCGATGCTTGCGACGTCTCCGCTGAGGGCGCCGTCGAAGACGAAGACCGGGTTCAACGAGGACATCTCGGCATAGACCGGAATGGGTTCCGGCCGCGCAGCTGCCGTTTTCATCAGGGCGATGCCGGCTGACTGTGAGCCCGTGAAGCCAACGGCTTTGATGGCGGGGTCCGCGACGAGCGCCTGGCCGATGCTGGCGCCGGGGCCGTAGATCAGGGAGAACACGCCCGGGTGCAGGCCGAGGTCCTTGACGGCCTTGGTGACGGCGTGGCCGACGAGTTCGCTGGTGCCCGGGTGGGCGTTGTGGGCCTTGAAGACCACCGGGCAGCCGGCGGCAAGGGCGGAGGCGGCGTCCCCGCCCGCCGTCGAGAACGCCAGCGGGAAGTTGCTGGCGCCGAACACGGCGACTGGGCCGAGCGGGATCTGGCGCTGGCGGATGTCGGCCCGGGGGAGCGGCGTGCGGTCGGGGATGGCGGGGTCGATGCGGGCCCCGCGGAAGTCGCCCTGCCGGACCACGGCGGCGAAGAGCCGCAGCTGCCCGGTGGTGCGGGCGCGTTCGCCCGTCAGGCGTGCTGCCGGGAGGCCGGTTTCCTGGCCGGCGCGGGTAATGAGCTCATCGCCGATGGCCTCGATGTTGTCCGCGATGGCCTCGAGGAACCCGGCGTGGGTCTCCGGGTCCAGGGTGCTGAAGGACGGGAACGCTTCGGCGGCTGCCGTGGTGGCGGCCTTGAGTTGGTCTTCGGTGAGCAGGGTGTAGGCCGGTTCAAGGGCCTCGTTGGTGGCCGGGTTCATCCCGAACGTGGTTTTGCCGTCACCGGCAACCGGCCGGCCGGCGATGAGCGAATGTCCTGTGAGGGTCATGGGTTCCTCCTGTGCTGGGAGAGCGCTGTCTGCGGGGACGGTTAGGAAACGGTGGCGATGAGCGCCTTGAGGTCCGCGAGGTCCTCTTCGGCAAGGTTCTGCAGCGGCGGGCGTACGGGGCCGGCGGAACGGCCGATGGCATCGAGGCCGCCCTTGACGATGGAGACGGCGTAGCCCTTCACGCGGTCGCGGATGTCCAGGTAGGGGATGACGAAGTCGTTGAGCTTCTTGTTCACGGCGGCGCGGTCGTTGTTGCGGACGTCCTGGTAGAAGTCCAGGGCGAACTGCGGGACGAAGTTGTACATGGCGCTGGAGTAAGTGCTCATGCCCAGCTGCAGCAGGGGCAGCGCGAAGGTTTCGGCCGTCGGAAGGCCACCCAGGTAGAACAGGCGGTCACCGAGTTTGGCGTAGACGCGGGCATCGTGTTCGAGGTCGCCCACGCCGTCCTTGAAGCCGATGAGGTTTTCGTGCCGGTCCGCCAGGGCGGCCACGGTGGTGTCCCTGTAGATGGCGTTGGCGCGGTTGTAGATGATGACGCCGAGCGAGGTGGCGCTGCAGATGGCGGAGACGTGCTCGATGAGGCCGTCCTGGTCCGCTTCGGTGAGGTACGGCGGCAGCAGCAGGAGGCCCTCGGCACCGGCGGCCTCGGCGGCCTTCGCATTCTCGATCGCTTGGGCGGTGGACCCGCCGGCAGAGGCGAGGACGGGGACCTGGCTTCCCACTTCCTCGACGGCGGTCCGCACCACGTGCGCCGACTCGGCCGGGGTCAATGAGAAGCCTTCGCCGGTGCCGCCCGCCGCGAAGAGGCCAGCCACAGGGAAGCTGGCCTGCCACGCCAGGTGCTTGCGGTAGTTTTCCTCATCAAACTGCAGCTGGGCGTCGAAGGAGGTGACGGGGAAGGACAGCAGGCCGTCCTTGAGGGTATCCGCGAGTTCCTGGGGTGTGTACTTAGCCACGGTGTGGTCCTTTGGTGTGTGCGCCGCGGGCGGCATGCTGATGGTTCCCCTCCACAGTAGGATCGTCGCTTATGCCTGTCTAAGTGCATTTTTGTATGTATTGATACCTTGGAAGCATGACTAAGTGGTTCTTCCGGGCGCCTATTCCATGGCGAATTCCAGGTCCCGGAGCAGGCGTGCCAGGGCGGGGTTGGTGATCCGGCGGTTCCACAGCGCATGCAGTTCCACCTCCTCTCCGCGCGCTGCTTCCAGGGGCAGGAACTCGACGCCCTTGATCCCGAGCAGGGTGGCCGAATGGGGAACGAAGGCGAGGCCGCGCTTTGCTGCCACGAGCGAGACCATCGTGAGGATCTGGCTGACCGTGTGCACCACGTTGGCGTGGCGGATCGGAAGGGTCTTCACCACGAGGTCGTAGAAGTACCGTGCCTGGGTGGGGGAGTGCATGATGAGCGGCTCGTCCTTGAAGTCCTCGGCGGTGATGTCCCGGCCCAGCTGGGTCAGCGGATGTCCGGACGGGACTGCCAGGACCATCGACTCGCGGTACAGCAGGTGGGAATCGAAGGTTTCACCGTCGAAGGGCGGGCGGGCCAGACCGAGGTCCAGTTCCCCCGTCAACAGGCCGTTGAGCTGCTCGCCGGTCACCAGTTCCTGAAGGTCGATGTCCACGTCGGGGATGATCCCGGAAAGCTCCTCCAGCAGCGGGCCGAGGATACTGAAGCCGCTGGCCGCGGTGAATCCGATGCGGAGGACGCCGGACCGGCCGGACGCAACCCGGCGCGCCGTCAGTGGCGCCCGCTCCGCGAGTGCCATCAGGCGTCGGGCCTCTTCAAGGAACAGCTTGCCGGCCGGGGTGAGCTCCACCTTGCGGTTGTCCCGCTCGAGGAGTTCGGCGCCCACGATCTTCTCGAGCTTCTGGATCTGGCGGCTTAGAGGGGGCTGGGTCATGTTCAGGCGCTCGGCCGCGCGGCCGAAGTGCAGTTCCTCCGCCACGGTGATGAACCCTGCAAGCTGGTCGAAAGTAAACATGATGCCTTCCGGGTATCAAATAATGCCAATTTGGGCTTAGACAGGCATCATAACGGCTCCCTACACTCGACAGAGCGAAACGGGGTGACCCGGTTCACAGGCACTTCGGGTCCCCGCCCGAGACAGAATGAGGAGTTCCAATGAAGCACTTCCCGACCCGCCGCGCCGTCCTCGGAACGGCGTCGGCCTTCACCCTGCTGGCGCTGACCGCCTGCGGCGGCAACGTTGCCGGCGGAGCCGCCAGCACGTCCAAGTACCCCAGCGGCCCCGTCACGATCACCGTGGGCCAGGCTGCCGGCGGCAGCACCGACCTCATCGCCCGGGCGCTTGCGGAAGGTGCCACCAAAACCCTCGGTTCTCCGATGCCCGTCGTCAACAAGCCGGGAGCCAACGGTGCGCTCGCCACCAAGGAAGTGGCAGGCAAGCCGGCAGACGGCCAGGAACTCGTCCTGCTGACCGCGTCGCTGATCACCATCACGCCCCTCGCCGTCAGTGCCGAAGAAGCCGTCAACATCGACGACCTCGACGTCATTGCCGGGCTTTCCCAGGACGACTATGTGCTCGTCGCAAGCACGGCCTCCGGATTCAAGAGCTTCAAGGATGTCACCGACGCCGGCCGCAACGTCACGTTCGGCACCACCGGTGTGGGCACCGGCAGCCAGCTGGCCCAGACCGTCCTGTTCAAGCAGGCCAACGTGCAGGGCACGGACGTCCCCTTCGACAGCGGCAAGCCGGCCCTGACCGCCGTCCTGGGCAACCAGGTGGAACTTGCCACCATCCAGCTGGGCGAGGCCAAGGCGCAGATCGACGCCGGCAAGGTGACGCCGCTGCTCGTCTTTTCGGAGGAGCGCAACACTTTCCTTCCGGATGTCCCCTCCGCGAAGGAAGCCGGCTATGACGTTCCCGTCGCGCAGTACCGCGCCGTGGCAGCTCCCAAGGGAACGCCGGACGACGTGAAGGACAAGCTGCTCGCTGCGTTCCAGGAGACGTTCAAGACGGACGCCTACAAGGAATTCAACGACAAGAACATGCTGACCCCGAAGGAGATCTCCGGTGAGGAAGTCGTCACCGAGTGGAAGGGCTACGCAGCCAAGTACAAGGAGCTGGTGGAGAAGTACGACATCAGCCTGAGCGGAAACAAGTAACAGCAATGGGGACCACTCCAGCAGTGTCCGCCGGACGGGACGGCAGTTCCGCCGTTCCGTCCGGCGGGGACGCCAATGACATGCCCGAAGCGCTGACCCCGGAGCAGCTGGCTGCGCAGTGGGAAGAGGAAAAGCCTCCTGCTGCGGGCGCACTCGCCAACGCTGCCTCATCCCTGGTGGTGCTCGGCGTCGGTGCCGCCGCCTTGATCCTTTCCGTCTCCATGGGGCTCGGCACCCTGCAGGCTCCGCAGCCCGGACTGTGGCCGTTTATGGCCGCCTGCGTGATGGTGGCCCTGGGGCTCTTCCAGCTGATCGTGGGCCGGCACAACCGCGACGCCGAGAAGTTCACCCGGATGTCCTTCGCCCCGCTCGCGGGTTTGGCCACGCTCGCTGCCATGGTGGTCCTGATGCCCCTCATCGGCTTCGAGATCCCGGCCCTGGTCCTGTGCGTGGTCTGGATGCGGTTCCTCGGCGGCGAAACCTGGCGGTCCACCGCACTGGTCAGCGCCCTCGTTGTCGCCGCGTTCTACGGGATCTTCGTCCTGGCGCTCGGCACTTCCATCCCCCACCTCTTCTAGGAGACCACCGTGGATTTCCTCAATCCCGTGCTCAACGGATTTTCCGTCGTCCTGGAGCCGACGAACCTCCTCTACTGCCTGGTCGGCGTCGTTATCGGCATGCTGATCGGTGTGCTGCCCGGACTGGGGCCGGCAGCAACCATCGCCATCCTGCTTCCGCTGACCTACAACGTGGAACCCGTCACGGCGATCATCATGCTGGCCGGCATCTTCTACGGCGCCCAGTACGGCGGCACCATCACCTCCGTCCTGCTGCGGCTTCCCGGCGAGGCGTCATCGGTGGTCACGGTCTTCGACGGCTACCAGATGGCCCGGCAAGGCAAAGCCGGGACTGCGCTGGGCCTGGCCGCCATCGGCTCCTTCGTGGGCGGAACTGCGGCAATCATCGGCCTGACCTTCCTGGCCCCCATCGTGGCCGGCTTCGCCCTGGACTTCGGCGCCCCGGAATATTCGGCGCTGGCCCTCCTGGGCATCCTGCTGGTCGCCACCATCAGCAGCGGCGCCAAAGCCAAAGCCCTTATCGCGGCAGCAATCGGCCTCCTGCTGGCTACCGTCGGACGCGACATGTTCACCGGCGAAAGCCGCTTCACCTTTGGCAGCCTGCAGCTCGCCGACGGCATCGACTTCGTACCCATCGCGATGGGCATCTTCGGCCTCGGGGAGATCCTCTACAACCTGGAGGAGCGGCACCGTGCCGCCAAGGCGCCGTCGAAGGTCTCCAACGTGTGGCCCTCAAAGGGCGACCTGAAGCAGGCGTCCGGCGCCGTGGGCCGGGGCTCTGTGCTCGGCTTCTTCCTCGGCATCCTGCCCGGCGGCGGCGCCACCATCGCCTCCATGGCCTCCTATGCCATGGAAAAGAAGCGCGCCAAGCAGCCGGAACGGTTCGGGAAGGGCGCCCCCGAGGGTGTGGCCGGGCCGGAGACCGCAAACAACGCGGCAGCGACGTCGTCGTTCATTCCGCTGCTGACCCTCGGCATCCCGGCAAACGCCACCATGGCACTCATGTTCGGCGCACTGCTCATCCAGGGCATCCAGCCCGGGCCGCAGCTGGTGGAGCAGAACCCGGAGCTGTTCTGGGGAGTGGTGAACTCGATGTACATCGGCAACATCCTGCTGCTGGTCATGAGCCTGCCCCTCGTGGGAATCTTCGTCCGGATCCTCCGCGTCCGTGCGGCGATCCTGGCTCCGGTCACCGCCCTAATCACCCTGCTGGGTGCCTACACCATCAACAACAGCATGTTCGACGTGACCCTCGTGGTGGTGTTTGGCGTCATCGGCTACCTGATGAAGAAGTTCGGCTTCGAACCCGGTCCGCTGGTCCTGGCCTTCGTCCTGGGTGAACTGCTCGAAAGTTCGCTGCGGCGTTCGCTGCTGGTCTTCGGCGGTGACCCCACGGGGTTCTTCACCAGGCCCATCTCCGCCACCCTGCTGGTTGTCTTTGTGCTGGTCGCCTTCCTGCCGGCCATCCGCAACCTCATCGCAAAGCGCAAGGGTGCCGCAGCGCCTGCCACCACAACCAAGATCGAGGAGAAGGTATGAGCATCATCGTCGGGTTCGTTCCCACGCCGGCCGGTGAAGCGGCGCTTGCCGCAGGCATTTCCGAGGCGCAGTTGCGGAAGGAGGACCTTGTCATCGTGAACTCGGCACGCCAGGGCGCGCTCGTGGACAAATCCGTGGCGCCCGAGGACGTCCTCGCGCAGGCTGCGAAGCGGGCGTCCGACGCCGGGGTGGCGGCGCGCGTGATCCAGCCGCCGTACCAGCACGATCTTGCCGACGAATTCCTCGACGTCGCACGCGAGGTGGACGCCTCGCTCATCGTGATCGGGCTGCGCCACCGCACCCAGGTGGGCAAGTTCATCCTCGGCAGCCACGCCCAGCAGATCCTGATGCAGGCCGACCGGCCCGTCCTGGCAGTCAAGGCCGACGGCGGCCACTTCTGAGTGCCGGCGGCCCGGCGGGGGCCGCCGGCCTTTTCAGCTGTTGCGGATGTGTTCAACCAGCGCGTCAAGGACGGGCAACTGGCCCTTGACCAGCTTCAGCCTCGCGTCCTGCTCCGGGAACCAGCGGGCGTCGTCGATTTCCGGGTAGTGCTGGATCTTCCCTGATCCCTTGGGCCATTCCAAGGAGAAGGTGTTGCTGACGATCCGGTCCGGCTGGAAGTCCTGCTCGGCGGCGTAAACCGTGATGATCTTGCCGGACGGCTGCCGGAACTCGCCCAGAAGCCGGTATTCGGTGGCGGGGGCCGGCGTTCCCATCTCCTCGGCGAACTCGCGCAGGGCCGCCACCAGGGGATCCTCGTCCTGCATGAACTCGCCCTTGGGAATGGACCAGGCGTGGGCGTCCTTGCGCGCCCAGAACGGCCCGCCCATGTGGGCGATCCAGACCTGGAACCCGGGGGGACTGCTTGCGGATCCTGCGGCGGCGGATGCCAGCGCCCTGTCCGTCCTGTACAGCAGGATTCCCGCGCTGCGAACCGGCATTCGGCCTCCTTCTGGCTCCATCCAACAAAAGCGAAAATGCCGTCCGGTGTTAACGCGGAGTTCACGGCCCTGCTTTAGGTTATTCCTTCAGGCACTCCGCTCGAAGGGACCGTCATGGCCAACATTGCCGAGGTTTTGGGACGTCTTACGCCGGAAGAACTTGATGAACTCCGCGGCCTGGGCCCGCAGGGCCACCTGCCGCGGCACCTGCAGGACGCCCTGGACCGCGCAGCCGGAGGTCCTGGTTCCGGGCGCGGGTACTACGTTCCCACCGGAAACGTCAGCGCCACTGGCGGTCCGTTGCTGGTGTTGCGCAGCGACGTCTCCGGCTGGCTCTTCAACTCCCACCGGGACGATCCGGACCAGCTGCCCCGCCACCCCTGACCCCGCTCCAACCTCCTGTCAGGCCGGGAGGGTGAAGGTTACAGTGGTGCCGGCGCCCGGCGTGCTGGCAAGGCTGATGGTTCCTCCGTGCCCCTCCACGATCGTCCTGCTGACCGGAAGCCCCAGGCCGGCGCCGGGAATGGCTGTTTCGCGGGACCTGGCGGAGCGGAAGAACTTGGTGAAGGCCTGCTCCTGTTCCTCAGCGCTCATGCCGATGCCGGAATCCGTGACGGAGCAGACCAACCTGCCGCCGTCCCTGTGTGCATGGACGGTGATCCTGCCGCCCCCGGGTGAGTACTTGACCGCGTTGGACAGAAGGTTGTGCAGGACCTGGCGGATCCGTCCGGGGTCCAGTCGCGCAGGAAGCGGCTGTTCCAGGTCGAGGACGATCGCGCATCCGTTGCCCCCCGCCGGTGCAGTTGCGGCGTTAGCGACCTCGGTGACCACCTGCGCGAGGTCGGCCGGCTCCGTGGTCAGTTCCACCCTTTCCGAGGCGACCGCGATAAGGTCGTTGACCAGGGCCAGCAGGTGGCCGGCATTGCGGTGGACCACCAGGAGTTCTTCCCGGATGTCCTCGTGTCCGGGCTCGTCGAGGACCAGCTCCAGATAGCCGAGAATCGAGGTCAGCGGTGTCCGTAGCTCGTGGGACACAGTGGCGACGAAGTCATCCTTGGCAGCCAGGGCACGGATCAGGGTTGTCACGTCCACGAAGGTGATAACCGCGCCGCCCGGCTGGCCCTTGGTGGCAGGAAAGCCGTGCGAGCTGACCGAGTAGGCGCGCTGGCCGTTCTCTGGTCCGGTCCAGTACAGCTCGTCGGCGAGGGCTTCGCCGGCGGCGGCCCGGGCAGCAGGCAACCCGCCGGCGGGTACCGGGGTGGACCTGTCGGCGGCCAGCAGCAGCCCCTGCCGGCCGGGGTCCTCCATGAGCAAGGACAGGGCCGGGTCCGCCTGCAGGGTTTTGTTCGCCAGGATGGTTCTGCCCCGGTGGTCCACCACCCAGACGCCCACGCCAACTGCCCCGAGCACTGCATCGAGAAGGCGCTGCCGGCGGACACTCTCTCCCAGTGTTTCTCCCAGGACATGCTCGCTGCGGACCAGTTTGGCCCGCTGGCGGCTGATGGTCCCGGACACCACGTGGGCTGTCACGGCGATGACAGACATGACCAGGGGCAGGAAGATGGTACGGATGACCGAATTCCCGCCGGGCGGGGAACCTGCCACCACCGACGGGACGAGCGTACTGAGCAGGGTTGCGGCGATGGCCAGGAACACCATGTACCGGCGGCGTTGCGCCGAGAGCCAGATGACGGGGAAGACCAGCATCAGGCTCAGGACATTAAAGGCAGGCCCGCCCGCCTCCCTTGTGTAGGCAATGGCAATACAGTCAAGGACGGGTATCACCGCGAAAGCCCCGTAGGGCAGCCTGTTCCAGGGGATGGCAAGGCATGCGGCGAAGATTCCGAGGTGGGCCCCGATGGTCAAACGGAAAGCTGTGTCTGCGAGCGTCTCGGGGCTGAACAAGGCCGCAGCAAGTACTACGAGACCCACGGTCAGGGTCAAGGGCAGCTGGCTGACCACCACCCGGCTGCGCATGCTGAGCCCGCCGAACAGCCCATCCAGCCGGTCCGTGGCCACGGGCGGTTCCGGTCCGGCCCCGGTGCCGCCGGACACTCCAGCGGCTTCTTCCTGTTGTTGAATCATCCCGCCCCCCAGCGCGACAGATGGAACCCCCTGCTGCTTGAAGGTGCTGAAGCCTAGGGTAGCCGCGAACACGGCACAGGTGAACACTGTTACCGCATCCCGTGGACGCTGGCGGATCAGCCGATCAGCAGGCTGAGGGCCTCCGTCAGGTGCTCCACCTCGCGCACCGAGAACCCGGCCGGAACCGGTCCCGGCCCGGTATGGCTGGCCGGAACCACGGCATGGGTGAAGCCCAGCCGGTGGGCCTCCTGGATGCGCTGGTTGATGCCCGGAACAGGCCTGACCTCACCGGCGAGCCCCACCTCACCGAAGGCGATCAGGCGGATGGGCAGCGGCTTGCGGGCCTTTGCCGAGGCCACGGCCAGGGCAACCGCCAGGTCCGTGGCGGGCTCGCTGAGCTTCACGCCGCCCACGGTCGCCACGTAGGAGTCATCCTTGTGCAGCAGGGTACCGGCGCGCTGCTGCAGCACGGCCAGCAGCATCGATACCCGGGAGCTGTCCAGCCCACTGGTGGCGCGGCGCGGCTGGGAGTTGGGACTCTCGGCGAGCAATGACTGCACCTCGGCCAGCAGCGGGCGCCTGCCCTCCATGGTCACGGTAATGCAGGTTCCGGAGACCGGATCCTTGGTCCGGCTGACGAACAACCCGCTCGGGTCCGCCAGGCCTTCGATGCCGTTCTCATTCAGGTCGAAGCAGCCAACATCATCCGTGGGCCCGTACCTGTTCTTGACGGCCCGGAGCAGGCGCAGCCGGGAGTGCCGCTCACCTTCGAACTGGCAGACCACGTCCACCAGGTGCTCCAGCAGCCTGGGCCCGGCAATGGACCCGTCCTTGGTCACGTGGCCCACCAGCAGGGTGGTCATGTTCCGCCGCTTGGCCGCGGCGATGATGGAGGCGGCCACTTCCCGGACCTGCGACACGCCGCCGGCGCTGCCATCAACGTCCGCGCTGCTGAGTGTCTGCACGGAGTCCACGATCAGCAGCCTTGGCTCGATCTTCTCCACCTGTCCCAGCGCCTGGCCCAGGTCGGTCTCGGCGGACAGGTAAAGGGAATCCGCGACGGCGTCAATCCGCTCGGCGCGCAGCTTCACCTGGGCCGCGGACTCCTCGCCGGTAACGTACAGGACGTCCTGGGCGGTGCGGGCGAATTTTGCCGCGACATCCAGGAGTAGGGTTGACTTGCCGACACCCGGCTCGCCGGCCAGCAGGATCACCGCTCCCGGAACCAGCCCACCGCCCAGCACCCGGTCGAGTTCGTCCAACCCGGTGGGCAGGAACGCCGCGGTGGTGGCGTCCACCTCTGCAATGGGGCGGGCCGGGTCCACAACCGTTGTGGCCGCCGTCGTGCGCGCGACGGCCGTGCCCGTTTCTTCGACGCTGCCCCATGCCTGGCACTCACCGCAGCGGCCCACCCACTTGACCGTGGTCCAGCCGCATTCGACGCATTTGTACGCGGGTGCCTTGGACGCCCGGGAAGCTTTTGTTGCCATGCGTTCAACCCTAGCGGCGGCCACCGACAATCCACGCCCGCCGTATCCAGGCCTCACGGTTCACGGGTCTTCCGGCCCTGTTTGCCACGTCTTCCATACCCCTACGCTGGCTCACGGGGGAGCCAGCGAGCGAGGGAAGGACCCGGGATGAAGATTACAAGGCGGCAACTCCTCCAGGCCGGGGCGCTGGCGGGGGCAGGGGTTCTGGCCGGAGCGCCCGTCACGGGCACCCGGGCAAGGGCGGCGCGCGTGTTGCCGGGGATGTTCACGGAACAGCTTCCGACTTTGGCGGAGCTGGGTGTCCTCGACCTGAGGGGCGGTGGCAAAGGTGAGTTGTGGATGCGCAATGCCCGCCACAGTTTCCACCCGGGGCTGGGATTGACGGACACGCTCGCCTACCAGGAGGCCGGCTCATCCTGCACCTATCTGGGCCCGGTGATTATTGCGGAGCGCGGGAAAGCGTTTGAGCTGACTGTGCATAATGCGATCGCAGGGCACCCGCTTGCGTTTGCCCTGGACACGGAACTGGTACCCGCGGGCAGCAACGATGCCCTATTCCCCAGAACATCCACGCACCTGCATGGCGGCAACACCCGGCCGGAGTCCGACGGCGGCCCGGAACAGGTCTTCCTCCCCGGCGGTTCGTACACCTACAGCTATGACAACAACCAGGACGCGGCCGGGCTGTGGTACCACGACCACGCCCTGGGGATCACGCGGTTAAACGTCTACGCCGGACTGGCCGGCGGATACCTGATCCGGGATACCCCCGGCCCGGGCGGGACAGGCATAGATACCGGCGATGGAACATTCCTTCCCCCGCCACCCTACGAGGTTCCGCTCATCATCCAGGACCGGATATTCAACGCCGACGGTTCCTTCGCGTATCCGCCCAACGGCGAGCTCACGCTGGCCGACGGCACCCCGCGCCCGTGGGCGCCTGAGTTCTTCGGCGATACCGCGACGGTTAACGGGAAGTGCTGGCCCAACCTTGACGTCGCCCGCGGAAAGTACCGCTTCAGGGTGTTCAACGGATCCAACTCCAGGTTCTACAACCTCAAGTTCGCTGGAGACACGGCAATGGATTTCCACCAGATAGGCTCCGACGGCGGTCTGCTGGACCGGCCGGTGAGGCTCAACAAGCTGGTCCTCGGGCCCGGCGAGCGGGCGGACATCGTGGTGGATTTCTCCGGGCTCGTGCCGGGCTCGGCAGTGACGCTGACCAACAACGCCCGCACGCCCTTCCCCGACGGGCCAGTGGCACGGGTCCGGGGCGGCTCGCCGCTGCAGCAAATCATGCGTTTCACCGTTCTGGCCGAGCAGGGCTACACAACGCCCCTGCCCGGGCAGCTGCGAGCGCAGCCACTGGTGCGGCTGGCGCAGGTGCCCCCGGTGGCCACCCGGTACATGCCCCTTGTCGAGGTCCTCAACCCCGCCGGTGTGCCGATCATGGCACTCCTCAACAACAGGAGGTTCGACAGCCCGGACATTACCCGGGTGCAGTCCGACACCCTGGAACAGTGGGAACTCGTCAACACCACGGTGGATGCCCACCCGATCCACCTCCATTTCACCCAGTTCCAGGTCCTGGACCGGCAGCGGCTGGACGTCGGAGCGTATCTTGCCGCCACCGGCTACATCGACCCCGCCACCGGCCTGGTGACCCCGGGCCGCGGCGGTGCCGTCCCGGCCGGACCCTTCGTGTATGGCCGTCCAAAACCGGCTCCCGCGCAGGAACAGGGATGGAAGGACACCGTGGTGGCCATGCCGGGGGAGGTGACGCGGATCCTGGTTCCGTTCGGTGCTGCCGCCGCCGGCGGGGCAGCACTGGCGATCGGTTCGTCGTTTAAGGGTGAGTACGTGTGGCATTGCCACATCCTTGAGCATGAGGACAACGACATGATGCAGCGGTACGCCATCGAGTAGGGCTGCCGTAATGCCCGCCTACGCTGCCGGGCCTACAGAGCAGGCAGCACGTCCCGGGCCTCGCGGGCGTCCATGCCGGTGGCCTCGAGAAGGTCCACCATCAGCGGCCGGAACAGCATCACCACGGTCTCTCCCTCCAGCCGCTGGACTTCCAGCAGTTGGGGGTGCAGGCGCAGTGCGATCTCGCTGAGGTCGTTGCGGGCCGTGCGCAGGTGGGCGCGGCGGACGCCGTCGTGCGTTTCCGCCAGCCCCAGGGACAACTCCTCAACCGCGGCAGCGGTTTCCTGCAGCACCTCCGCGATGTTCTCCGTCGCCTCATCCGACAACGCTGCATGGTTGATGGCACTCGTGAGCCTGCGGGCGAACACGCGGCTGTTCCGGAGCGCCAGGTCGATGAAATCGAGGGACACCTTCAGCGAATCCAGCTCTTCCCGGTGCCGGCGGTAAGCCGGGGCCAGCCGCGCCACCTCGCCCGACGCGCGCAGCGAGTGCCGCATCCCGTCCACCAGGGGCTGGCAGTTGCGGCCGCGGACCAGCGCGTGCCACGCCCTCGTTGAATCACTGTCCACGAGCGCTTCGGCACACTCGCGCAGCACCTCGGCCAGCTCGTGCAACAGCTTTTGGACGTCCTTGCGCGGCTCCCGCCGTGGGTCCTTCGGCACCAGGATGGTCACCAGCAGGGCAAACAAACCCCCGACGACGGCGTCAATGCTGCGCGTGAACGGCCCGCCGGACGGGGCGGGCAGCAGCACCACCAGCAGCGACTGCAGGGCCAGCTGCGTGGTGAAGATGTTTCCGCTGTCCAGGAAACGGGCCAGCAGGATGGAGAACAGAAGGACGACGGCGGCCTGCCAGATCCCGCCGCCCAGCCAGTGCAGGAGCAGGTCGCCGACGGCGATGCCGATGGTGCAGCCCAGGCCCACCTCCAGCACGCGCCGCAGGCGGGGCTCGCGGGAAAACCCGAGGGAGATCAGCGACGACGTGGCCGCGAACAACGGGCCTGAGTGTCCCAGCACGTATTCGGCAAAAGCGTAGGCGCCGACGGCACAGACGGTCATTTGGACGGCGGGGAACAGCGAGTTGCGGCTCCTGATCATGCCGGTACGGAACCGGCTGCGCAGGAAGCGCCTGCCTGCTGAAATTCCTGCTGCGGGGGCCATGCGGTCCAGTCTATTGGCTGCCCCGGCCGCGGCATTCCCGCCGTTCCCACTACGCCCGCGATGTGACCTGCGCAATGGTGACCGGGCAATTGTCAGCGATTATCCGGCCGTCGTTAATGTTTCGTTCACCTTGGGCAGCCCATCCCGTTACCTGCGGCCCCTAACTTTCTTGGAAGTACAAAAGGTACGCATCGCGCAGCAGGGTTCTCCGTCCCTGCCCCGCACTGAATAACCCTGGAAGGGGTACACGTAGTGAAGGCATCCCGCTTCGGCCGCCACGCGGCTATCGCTGTTATCGCAGCCGGCGCACTCGCGCTCACCGCCTGCGGTTCAGACAACGCCACCGGCACCACCCCTGGAGGCGAACAGACTTCGTCCGGCCCCAAGGTCACCGGCACGCTCACCGGCATCGGCGCATCCTCCACGGGTGCGGCCATGGACGCCTGGAAGGCCGGCTTCGCCGCCGCCAACCAGGGCGCCACCGTTCAGTACTCCCCGGACGGTTCCGGTGCAGGCCGCAAGGCGCTCATCGACGGCTCCGCCCAGTTCGCCGGCTCCGACGCCTACCTGAAGGACGACGAGCTGGAAGCCTCCAAGGCCGTGTGCGGCCCGGACGGCGCCATCAACATCCCCGTGTACATCTCGCCGATCGCTGTCGCCTTCAACCTGCCCGGCATCGAAGAGCTGAAGCTGGATGCCGCAACCGTGGCCAAGATCTTCCGCGGCGAAATCGCCAACTGGAACGACCCCGCCATCGCAGCGCTGAACGAGGGCGTCACCCTTCCCGACCTGAAGGTCACCCCGGTGAACCGCTCGGACGACTCCGGCACCACCACCAACTTCACCGACTACCTGGCCTCCGCTGCTCCCGAGGTCTGGACGGACAAGTCCTCGGGCGTTTGGCCCGCCAGCCTGCAGGGTGAGAACGCCAAGGGCACCTCCGGCGTCGTCAAGACTGTCACCGACACCCCGGGTGCCGTGACCTACGCCGACGACTCCGCTGTTGGCGGCAAGCTCGGTACCGCCTCCATCAAGGTGGGCGAAGAGTTCGTCGAGATCTCCGCCGACGCCGCAGCCAAGGCCGTCGAAGCAGGCTCCCCGGTGGAGGGCCGCTCCGCCAACGACGTCGCCATCAAGCTGGACCGCAAGACCACCGAGTCCGGCGCGTACCCGGTCGTCCTCGTCTCCTACCACGTGGTCTGCAGCACCTACAGCAGCCAGGAAACCGTCGACCTGGTGAAGGCCTTCGAGAACTACGTAGTTTCCGAGGAAGGCCAGCAGACCGCTGCGGATTCCGCAAAGTCGGCCCCGCTTTCCTCCGCCCTTGCGGAGAAGGCAACCAAGGCCATCGAATCCATCAAGGTCAAGTCCTAATCAACGCGCACCAACACCGGGTTCCCCGCACTGCCGCAAGGCAGTGCGGGGAACTTCGGTGTGCCCGCACCACTTTTCCAGTGTCAGTTAACGATCGAAGGGCCGTCGAATGACCGCCACCCCCCTGACCAGCACCCAGGGCGCCGGCCGTGCCGGTGACAAAGTCTTCTCCGGTGCCGCCCTGGCCGCCGGCTGCCTCATCCTCGCCGTCCTGTTCGGCGTCGCACTGTTCCTGGTGGTCCAGGCAATCCCGGCGCTGACCGCCCCGGCCGCCCAGATCCAGGGCGGGGCGGGCTTCTTCGCCTACATCTGGCCCATTGTGATCGGCACGCTCATCGCCGCCGTGATCGCCCTTGTCATCGCGACGCCGATCGCCATCGGTGTAGCCCTGTTCATCTCGCACTTCGCCCCGCGCGGCCTCGCCGCCGGCCTGGGCTACGTGGTGGACCTGCTCGCCGCCATCCCGTCCGTTATCTACGGCGCATGGGGTGCCGCGTTCCTGGCGAAGGAAATTTCCCCGGCCTACAACTGGCTCGCGGACAACATGGGCTGGCTTCCCATCTTCCAGGGGCCCGCCTCTGCCACCGGCAAGACGATTCTCACGGCAGGCATCGTCCTGTCCGTCATGGTCCTGCCCATCATCACCTCCCTGTCCCGTGAAATCTTCCTGCAGACCCCCAAACTGCACGAGGAAGCCGCCCTCGCCCTGGGTGCCACGCGCTGGGAAATGATCAAGATGGCCGTCCTGCCCTTTGCCCGGCCCGGCATCATCAGCGCCGTCATGCTGGGTCTGGGCCGCGCGCTGGGCGAAACCATGGCCGTGGCACTGGTCCTCTCCTCCGGCGCCCTGACTGCCAGCCTCATCCAGTCCGGCAACCAGACCATCGCCGCCGAGATCGCGCTGAACTTCCCGGAGGCCAGCGGGCTCAAGGTCAGCACCCTGATTGCGGCAGGCCTGGTCCTGTTCGTCATCACCCTGGCCGTGAACATGATCGCGCGCTGGATCATCACCCGGCACAAAGAATTCTCGGGAGCCAACTAAATGACCTCCACGCTTACCCCGGTGCGCAGCAAGCGCTCGGCACTGACCAAGGGCCAGCTGCCCAAATACGCCCCCTACGTGGTCCTCGCCGCGGCCCTCATCATTGGCGCCGCCATCCTGGCCCTGGTGGGATTCAACGCCTTCGGTTGGGGCATCGTCTCAGCACTGCTGTTCGCGGTGGGACTGGTGTCCTGGAGCGCCGTCGTCGAAGGTTCCCGCAAGGCCAAGGACAAGCTGGCCACGTGCCTGGTGGTGGGATCCTTCCTGATCGCCCTGCTGCCACTCATCTCCGTGATCTGGACCGTGCTGGTCAACGGTGTTCCCGGACTCCTGAACCCCGGGTTCCTCAGCAACTCCATGAACGGCGTTACCGGAATCTATGACAACCGCGCGGTGGAGAAAGGTGCGCCGGTGCTGGGCGGCATCTACCACGCACTGCTCGGCACCGTACAGATCACCCTGCTGGCCACCCTCATCTCGGTCCCGGTCGGACTGCTCACGGCCATCTACCTCGTCGAATACGGCAACGACGGCCGGCTGGCCCGCGCCATCACGTTCTTCGTGGACGTCATGACCGGCATCCCGTCCATCGTGGCCGGCCTGTTCGCCGCCGCCTTCTTCTTCGCGGTGGTGGGCCCGGGCACCAAGACCGGTGCGGTAGCCGCCGTCGCCCTTTCGGTACTGATGATCCCGGTGGTGGTCCGCTCCAGCGAGGAAATGCTGAAGATCGTCCCCAACGAGCTGCGGGAGGCCGCGTACGCGCTGGGCGTCCGCAAGTGGCGGACCATCGTCAAGGTCGTCATCCCGACGGCGATCTCCGGCATTGCGTCCGGCGTCACCCTCGCTATCGCCCGGGTCATCGGCGAGACCGCGCCCATCCTGGTCACCGCGGGCTTCGCCACGAGCATCAACTCCAACGTCTTCAGCGGCTGGATGGCCTCCCTGCCCACGTTCATCTACACGCAGATCCTGAACCCCACCTCGCCGGCCAACCCGGACCCGTCGAACCAGCGTGCCTGGGGCGCGGCGCTGGTGCTGATCATCCTGGTGATGATCCTCAACCTGGCCGCCCGACTCATCGCCCGCGTCTTCGCCCCCAAAACCGGCCGCTGACCGGTTCACCTTTTTCCCGCCCACCTGTCCAGGCAGCCGGCCGGAACCTAGACTCAATCCATACCCAGTAAGTGAAGGAACACCATGTCTAAGCGCATCGACGTCAAGGACCTGAACGTGTACTACGGCGACTTCCTCGCCGTGGAGGACGTCACCATCAACATCGAGGCCAAGTCCGTCACCGCGTTCATCGGCCCGTCCGGCTGCGGAAAGTCGACCTTCCTGCGGACCCTGAACCGCATGCACGAGGTCCTCCCCGGCGCCCGGGTGGAGGGTGAAGTCCTGCTCGACGGCGACAACCTGTATGGTCCCGGCGTGGACCCCGTCACCGTGCGTTCCCAGATCGGCATGGTGTTCCAGCGGCCCAACCCGTTCCCCACCATGTCCATCCGCGACAACGTGCTGGCCGGCGTGAAGCTGAACAACAAGAAGATCTCCAAGGGCGAGGCCGATGTCCTGGTGGAGCGCTCGCTGAAGGGCGCCAACCTGTGGAACGAGGTGAAGGACCGCCTGGACAAGCCCGGCTCCGGGCTTTCCGGCGGCCAGCAGCAGCGCCTCTGCATCGCCCGCGCCATCGCCGTGGAGCCGCAGGTGATCCTCATGGACGAGCCGTGCTCCGCCCTGGACCCCATCTCCACCCTGGCCATCGAGGACCTCATCAACGAGCTCAAGGACCAATACACGGTGGTGATCGTGACGCACAACATGCAGCAGGCTGCACGTGTGTCGGACAAGACTGCGTTCTTCAACATCGCCGGGACGGGCAAGCCGGGCAAGCTGATCGAATTCGGCGACACCCACACGATCTTCAGCAATCCGGTGCAAAAAGCTACTGAGGACTACGTCTCCGGCCGCTTCGGGTAACCCAAAGAGGCGTCCTCCCGCGGAAGTGTTGTAGATTTCCTGCTGCTGGTGCGTTCCCTACGCATTTAGTACGCTGAACTAGATACTTATCGGACTAGTAATAAGCACGCTTGGGAGTTCGCATGACGCAGATCGTTACCAGTCCCCGCGGCCAGAAACTCGAAGCGTCCGGATTCGGGCTTCCGGAAATCGCTCCGCTGGCCATGGGCACACCGGCAAGGGACCTTCCGAATGCGGGGGAGGACCTCCTCGCCGCAGTCTGGCGCACCAGCTCCTATGTGGAGAGCGTCCAGTGGGAGCTGGACGCGGCGCAGGGTTCGCTGTTCCGCGCGGTCCGGCAGGCGGCGCAGTCCGGCGTCGCGCATGACGAACTGTGCAAGGCGGCCAACATGACCGCCGTCGAGCTCGCTGCGGCTCTGGAGACGGTCCCCGTCACCGCGGGGCCCTAGCCCGCCGCCCTGCTGCTCCCGCTATTCCGGGACTTCGAGCTGGTAACCGCACCGGCAGCGAAGCACCCTCGTCGGCAGGCAGACTGCGCTTAGCCCGGCACCCCCCGTCCGGTAGCAGAGCCTTTCGATTTCGAGTTCGGTTTCCTCCATTGGAAAGCCGCAATGGATGTAATCGTCGCCGAACATGATGACTTCCGCCATCCAGCGCACCTGGTGCAGTGCCGCCGCAACATCGGCCGCATAGGCGAGGTGCTCCTGGAACCGGCTGCAGTCATGGCAGGTGTAGGAGACGGTAACCAGGTCGCCGCCCCCTGCGCTCAGAGCCGTGATCGCATGGATGGTGAGGCGGTGTTCGGTTCCGCAGGTTTCGCACTGTAGTTGCCGTGGCTGGGGCAGGGGGTGGCGGGGATTCGAGGAAGACATTGTTGTCTGCTCTTTTCCGTAGGTGTGCATCCTGGCCGCCGGTTTGCTACAGCGGCACCCGTCCGCGGCGTGCACAGGGTGGCGGACGGCGCTCCCCGGCCGGGGTCCGATGCCGCGGAAACGTACTTTCGAATGTAAGCCACCCGCGGCGGGCCTGTACAGGGTAAGCGCGCCCGTAGGGGAGGGAGAGTCAGCCCACCAGCGGCGACAGGGCAAGGGCCAGGACAAACGCCATGCCCGCCGTCGCCGCAGGGGTCAACGCCCACAGCGACAGGATGCGGATGACCAGTTTCCTGTTGGTGACCGAGAAGTTCTGGTTCTCGCCCGCCCCCAGGACGGCGGCGGTGACGGTATGGGTCGTGGACAGCGGCCAGTGCAGGGCGATCGCGCCAACGAACAGCATGGCTGCGCTGTAGATCTGCGCCACCGAGCCCCGCAGCGGATCGACCCGGGTGATTTTGTGGCCGATCGTGTGCGAAATCCGCCAGCCGCCAAAAAGCGTTCCCAGGGTGATCATCACAGCGGTCACCAGCGCCACCCACATCGGGATGGCACCGCCGTCGGACCAGTCCGCCGCCAGCAGTGCCAGCAGGAGCACTGCGCTTACGCGCTGCCCGTCCTGCAGGCCGTGGCCGAAGGCAACCGCGCCGGCCGCAATAGCCTGGCTGCGGCGGAACCGCTGGTTGACGACGTTGGGCTGGGTGTAGCGCGCAGCCCAGGTGGCTGGGGTAACCAGCAGGAACGAGAAGCTGTAGGCCACCAGCGGCGAGAGCACCAGCGGCAGGACCACCTGGAACAGCAGCGACTGGTCCGCGCCGCCAACGCCTGTGCCGCCCACGGCAAGGCTGGCCAGTCCGGCACCTGCCAGGCCACCGACCAGGGCGTGCGTGGAGGAGGAGGGCATGCCCCGCCACCACATCAGCAGGCCCCAGGCGATAGCGCTTGCCAGGCCGGCCACCAGGATGCCGAGGCCGCTGGTTCCGGCAGGGAGGGTGATCCACTGCTGCGTGACCGCAACCGCGAAGCCGGCGCTCAAGAGGGCGCCGACGAAGTTGAAGAACGCTGCCAGCAGCACCGCAATGCTGGGAGTGAGCGCCCGGGTGCGGGTGGCGAGTGCGACGGCGTTGGAGACGTCGCGGAAGCCGTTAAGGAATGCAAACCCGGCAGTCAGCAGCACCACCGCGCCGAAGATGGCAGGCAGCACGTCAGGATTCCTTGACGATGATGCTGCCCACCTGCGTGGCGATCCGCCGCATGTCCTTGGTGACCTCGACCAGCTGGTTGGCGATGTCACGGTTGCGGGAGTACTGCGCCCATTTCATGTCGCTGATCATGTCCGCGACCCAGACCCGGTGTGTCCGTTCGGCGCGCTTGGCCAGGCGGAGGATCTCGATCCAGTAGTCCTCAAGGTCGTCCAAATTGTCCAGCCGGCGCATGGCGTCCACGGTCAGTTCGGCCTGCCTGCTGATGATCTCCAGCTGGTCCGCCGCGCGCTTGGGCAGCCGCTCCAGTTTGTAGAGGGCCACCAGCTCGGCGGCGGCGTCCATCTTCTCCATGGCCTCGTTGAGGTAGCGGGAGAGCGCGTACATGTCCTCGCGGGGGAGCGGGTTCACGAAGCTGGTGCGCATGTGGGTCAGGAGGGCGAAATGCAGCTCGGCGGATTTGGCGTCGTGGTTGTGCATGTCCTCGACCAGCCTGCCGTGCTCGGCGGCGGGGACGCCAAGGATTTCCGCCAAGGTGCCGCTGGCCAGCACAATCTGCTGCGCCATCTGCGTAAGAAGGTTCAGCCCGGCGGGCTCCTGGGGAAAAAGGCGCAGCTTCACGTGGTTCCGTCTCCGGGGAAAGTCTAGGGCGGGGTTGCCGCCGTATGACTTGACCCCGGCTGGCAACTGACGCTAACTCTACCGGGCCGTCAGCAGACGGTTGAAACGCGAAAACGTGCCGCGGGCAGAAAAATGGTGCCGAACCGGATACGCCTCTCGGCGGTAGGCCGCTCTAGGCGGCTGAGTTTTGAAGCCCGGGGGTTTCGCGGTTCGGCACCAGTTTCAGTTTTCTACGATGCTGCGCCCAAGTCAATCTTGACAGCCGGGAGCCCGCCGGGGCAGGGGCGCAGGTCAGTCCAGCTCGCCCAGGCGCCAGGCGTTGGCGGCGTGCTCGAGGTCTTCCGCCGTCTTCACCAGCTGGTGCGAGTTGCGGGTGAGCCTGCTGGCGTGTGCCTCATTGGCGTGCTCAGCACCGTCGGCGAGCGTGGCCTGGCCGAGTGCCACCACGCGGCAGAAAGCGGCGGAACGTTCGAGCGCGACGTCGAACTCGCCGTCGAACGCTCCGGAAAGGATGGCATCGGCCATGGCCGTCATTTCGTCGGCTCCCGGCGGCTCTGCTGCCCCCGCCACCACGTTGGACACCTGGGCAGTGTCCCGGCCGGCGCGGAAGTAGACGGAGATGCGCTCGGGGTCCTGGACGGTGGCGGCGCGCAGGGCGTAGAGCCGCCACAGGGCTCCGGGAAGGGACCGGGCGGGGCTCTCGGCCCACATTTCAGCGATCGCTTCAAGGCCTTGTTCGTCGGCGAGCCTGACGAGGCGTTCGGTGACCACGGGGTCATCGCTGTCGCGGCCGTGGCGGACCAGCGCCTGCGCGGCAAGGTGGGCGGCCTCGGAGACGCGGGCAGGATCGGCGCCGCCCGCGAAGGGCTCAAAGTCGATGGGCGCGAAGGGTTTCGGCTTATGGTGCCGGTGCGCGCCGCCGTAGGGACTGGATCCTGCTTGCTGGCTCATGCCCCCACGCTACTCCTGTGGTGCCGCCTAATCGAGCACGGGGCGTCCCTTGCAAACGGACGACGACGGCACCCCGCCCGCGTGCCAAACGCACCGGAACCATGGGTTAGAGTATTAACGTCCAGAAATGGATTGGGCTGTACGGTCGAAATGACCGGACGGCAGGGGCCTTTAGCTCAGTTGGTAGAGCATCGGACTTTTAATCCGTGGGTCGTGGGTTCGAGCCCCACAGGGCCCACTCTTTGCACGAAGAGTGATCCCCGGCTGCCGTAGACGGCGGCCGGGGATTTTTTCTTGTCCGCCCCGGGGAGAATGGGCACATGACCAAAAGCAGCCCTACGACAAAAAGCAGCAAGGGCCGGATGCCGCGCCTGGAAGACGTGGCGGACGTGGCGGGTGTTTCCCACCAGACCGTCTCCCGGGTGGTCAACAACCACCCCAACGTCAGTGCGGCAACGCGGGAAAAGGTCGAAGCGGCCATCGCGGAGCTGGGGTACCGCCGCAACACCGCCGCCCGCAGCCTGGTGACGCGGCGCTCGCAGACCATCGGTGTGCTGGCCAGCGAGCTGTCCCAGTACGGCCCGGCCAACACGCTCCTGGGCGTGGAACAAGCGGCCCGCGACGCCGGATACTTCGTCAGCATCGCAGCCCTCCGCGAGGTTGGCCGGGACGCCATTGCCGAAGCCGTCAGCCGCTTCATGGACCAGGCGGTGGACGGGATCGCGGTGCTGGTTCCGCACGCGGACACCCTGAAGGTGCTCGAGGACCTGAACCTGCCCGTTCCCGTGGTTGCCGTGGGCTCTCCGGGCACCAGCGCTGTCAGCGGTGCCATGGTGGACCAGCGCGAAGGTGCGCGGCTCGCCGTCGAACACCTCATCGGGGAGGGGCACCGGCAGATCGGGCACATCGCCGGCCCGCCGGACTGGACCGACGGCGCCGAACGCGCCCAGGGCTGGCGGGAGGCCCTCCGCGAAGCCGGCCTCCCGGATACTCTGCTCCTGGAAGGCGACTGGAGCGCCGGCAGCGGCTATGGGATCGGCAGGAAACTCGCGGCCGAAAGGAGCGCCACGGCGCTGTTCGTGGGCAACGACCAGATGGCCCTCGGCGTGCTCCGCGCCTTCGCCGAGGCGGGCGTGCGGGTGCCCGACGACGTCTCCGTCGTCGGGTTCGACGACCAGCCTGAATCGGGGTACTTCACCCCGCCGCTCACCACTGTCCGGCAGGACTTCGAGGAACTTGGCCGGCGCTGCATGGACATCATGCTCAAGGAGATTGAGGCCGGCGCCGCGGTCAGCTCCACCGTCGTCACGCCGGAACTGGTGCTCCGGGCGAGCACCGCGGGGCCGGCCACCGCGTAGGGGGCAGGAAAAGATCCCAAATAATTTTCCATGAATCTGCATCCAACTCCGCACCTGCACCAGTAGTAGGGGTGTAAGCAAAAACGCCCGCGAAGCGGGCCGATGAAGGAGAAGGACATGCGCAACAGGATCTTCACGGCAGGTGCCGGTGCAGCGGCAATTGCGGCAGCAATCGCCCTCGCCGGTCCAGCCCAGGCAGCCGAGGGCGACGCCCAGCTCTCGGTCCTGCACGGCGTCCCCGGACTCACCGTGGACGTCTGGGTCAACGGGGAACGGACCCTCGACGATTTCACGCCCGGCACCCTGGCAGGCCCGCTTGCCCTCCCCGCCGGCGCCTACGAACTGGCCATCACAGCATCGGATGCGGCAGATGCCTCCGCCGCGGTGATCGGCCCGGTCAGCGTCACCCTGGCAGCCAACGGAAACTACACCGCCGTGGCGAACCTGGACGCGGGCGGCAACCCGACCGCCAACCTCTTCACCAACGACGTCTCGCAGATCGCCGCCGGCAAGGGCAAGCTCACCGTCCGGCACACCGCGGCAGCACCCGCCGTCGACGTCCTCGCCGGCGGCACGGCAGTGATCTCCAACCTCGCCAACCCGAATGAACAGACCCTGACGCTCGATCCCGGAACCATTCCCGCTGCCGTCGCCGCCGCCGGCACCACGACCCCCGTCATCGGTCCCGCCGACGTCACGGTCGCGGAAGGCACCTCCACGATTGTCTACGCATGGGGCAGCCTGGCGGACAACAACCTGCAGCTCGCGGTCCAGACGATCGAAGGCCTGCACTCCTCACCGGCTTCGGTGCCCGGAGCGCTGGACGGTTCCGCTGACGCGGCTCCTGCCACCTTCGTCCTCGGTGCCGGCGGCGCCGCCCTGGCCCTGCTGCTTGCAGGCATCGGTGCAGTCCGCACGGTTGCGGCCCGCCGGCAGCAGTAACACCGGCAAACGCGGTACCCAGCAGGCCGTCCGGTGCATCGGCCCAGTGCACCGGGCGGCCCTTCCGCCGCCACGCCCGCGGCAGGACGGCACGTCAGGAGAAAGGCGGGGCAATGGACAAGCAGACGACGACGGCAGGGGAGCCCCGCCGTCGTCCTTTCGGTTCTTCAGGGGCTGCCCTCCTCGCGGCGGCGCTGCTCCTTCCCGCCTGCGCCCCTGGCGGCACAGCCTCCGGCCCCACCCCTTCGGTGCAGGTGACCGTCAGCGGGCCACCCGCAACAGCCGGGCCAACCGCCGCGACACCCGAGCCGCCTGTGCAGTCGGCACCGGCGATGCCTACGGGACCCGTGGTCCCCATCCAGCAGGCGACGCTCCCGGCAGTGTCGACCGCCGACCCGGCGCCCACCTCACTCACGGTCGAGGGGACGCAGATCGACATGCCCGTCATTCCCGGGGGCGTGTCAGCGGAAGGAGCCATGGAAATCCCGGACGTCTTCGACCAGGCGGCGTGGTACCGGTTCGGTCCGGCCCCCGGCGCCGCAGAAGGAGCGGCCGTCATCGCCGGGCACATCGACACGACCTCTGACCGGGCACCGTTCTCGGCCCTGAAGTCCCTGGCGGCCGGCACCGCCATCCGGGTGGGCCGGGACGGCGCCCCTCCCCTGACCTACCGGGTGATCAGCGTGGAGCTGATGGCCAAGGACAAGTTCGACGGCGGGGCGCTGTTCCGCAGGACCGGTCCGCACGAGCTCAAGGTGGTCACTTGCGGGGGCAAATGGCTGGACGAGCGAATGGACTACAGCGACAATGTGATAGTTACTGCGGTCCTGGAATGAGCGGTGATCCGGCCGTGGTTCTCGCCACCGATGCCGGGAAGGAGTCCATTGTGGCACTTTCCGGGCAGTCCGCGGCCGGTGGGGAGGACGCGCTGACCGCCGCGTTCGCGGCGGGCGACGAGCGGGCCCTGGCCACCGCGTACCGCGAGTTCGCACCGCTGGTGCACACCCTGGCGTTGCGCTCGCTGGCCGACCGGTCGGCCGCCGACGACGTCACCCAGGAAGTCTTCATCCGGGTGTGGCGGTCGCGGGGCACGTTCAACCCCCGGGTTGCCCGGCTCCCTGCGTGGATCGTCGGCATCACCAGGAACGCCATCGCGGACGCGCTGTCAGCCACGGCACGCGAGGCACGCAAGGCCTACGCCGCGGCAGGCGCCGGGATGGCGCGGGAGGACGACCCGGGGGTGGAGGCGGCCGAGCACCTGGCCGACCGGCTCCTGCTGGACGGCGAGTTGGACCGGCTGGGGGAGCCGCAGGGCTCCATCATGAAGCTCGCGTTCTACGAGGACCTTACGCACGAGCAGATTTCGCGGAAACTGGACCTTCCGCTTGGTACCGTCAAGAGCCACATCCGCCGCAGCCTGACACACTTGAGAAACAGATTGGAGGTTGACCGTGCCGCATCTTGATCCGGAACAGTTGAGCCTCCTTGCCCTGTACGCCGGCTGGGAGGACGACGCCGGGCGCGAGCACCTGCGCGTCTGCCCGGAATGCGCCGCCGACTACGCCGCATTGCGCCGCACCGTGGAGGCCGTCAAGACCACCCCGGACACCAGCAGGTTGTCCGTGCCCGGACCGCAGGTGTGGGCCGGCATCCACCGGGAACTTGGCCTGGCGCCGGAGCTGGCGGGGGACCCGCTGGCCGCCGGGACGGCACCCTCCGCAGCGGTGCCAACCGAAGGTGCCATGCCGCCGTCGGACGCTGCAACGGCGCCGGACGCTGCAGGCGGTGCATCCCCAATTGACATCGCCGCCGCCCGCGAACGCAGGAAGGGCGGAGTGTGGCGGCGCAGCAGCACCTGGCTGGCGGCTGCCGCGGCGGCCGTGCTGGTGGCCGGCGCAGGCATCTGGGCCTTGAACCGTCCCGGGGAGCAGGAGCCCCGACCGCTTGCGGCGGCCCAGCTGACGCCGCTGGCGCAGTTTTCCGCCACGGGCACGGCCAAGGTGGTGGAGGGCTCTGACGGGTCCCGGAGCCTGGAGGTCCAGCTCACCAAGGACGAGGCGCAGGGCTACCAGGAGGTGTGGCTGATCGCCCCGGACTTGTCGCGCCTGGTCAGCCTGGGCGTGATGAACACTGAATCCGGCACGTTCCAGGTGCCGGCGGGCCTGCAGCTGTCCGACTATCCCATCGTGGACGTCTCCGACGAACCGGTTGACGGCAACCCTGCGCACTCAAGCGTCAGCATCGTCCGCGGCACGCTTACGTCCTAGCGACGGCCGGGCCAGCGCCGTCCAGGCTGGCGCCATCCGCCATCGACTGAGCCGTTCCCACTGCGCGGCCACCAGAGCGGTCAGCAGCGCGGCGCCGGCGTGCAGGTACAGCAGCAGATGGAGGTCGTGGGCGGCGGCAGGCTGCTGCCCGGGTACGGATGAGGCGTCCTGCTCCGGCGCATCCCCGTGGCCGTGCCCTGGCAGGTAAAAACCCGTGGCGGAGGCAAAGGCGCTGAAGGCCAGGTGCAGGAGTTGCTGCGCGAGCGCTGCCGCCACCAGTACACCCCAGGCGGGAAGCCGGCGCCGCCCGAGCATGGCAGCGGCCATCGCCAGCAGCGCCGCCAAGGCAACGACGATCAGGGCTGCGGGCGACTGGCCGCCACCGGCCACATGGGCAGCCCACCCGAGTCCCGTGGCAAGGGGACCCAGGAGCCAGGCGGCACGGGTGGGGCGTCCGGTCAGGGCAGGTTCCACGTCATCCCCCTGGTGAGTATCCGGCAGCATGGAAGGTTCCTACCCTTTTCGGGGCGCTCTGAACTGCACTTGCCGCAAACTACGCCGCGCTCAACATGGTCCTGTCGGAGCGAGAACTGGAACTGGGCCGTCCCTTGGCGGCCGAAGGATCGGCTCTTCTCTCCGGAGTTGAATGCGTGCGGGACAGGTAACTCACTTCAGCCACCGGCGCAGCTGACAGTAAGAGTCCAGTAAGGGACGTTTCCGGTTGAACCGGCCAGCGCCAAAATGCCAACACCATCGGTCTCTGCCGGCCCGGCCCGTTGTTATTGGAGATGTTGTTTTCCACCACGCTGGGACTTCCGGGGCGCAACCTGATGCCTGCCAAGGAAGTTCTTGCCCTCGAACGGTCGCGAAGCATCTTGAACATGCCTACGCGAAGCTTGGGGTCAGCAACCGGACCGATGCACTCAATCGCTTTAAAGGGGTCATCCCTTGATAGCGAGTCATGTTCCGACATGCAGCTACGACGGAGACGACGAGGTCCAGGGCCGCGCCACGGGCACGGTCCTGGCCGTGAGGAAGTTTCACAGTGCTCCGGCTCCAGAATGTCTTTTTCATCGTCAGGTTTACGTTCATGCCGCGATTTGGTCATGGATCGAGACCTGTTGAAATGCAGGGTCCTCGTCAAACTCGATGAGAATCTGGTCAGCCTGGCGGGAAGCGCTTCGATAGTCGCCCAGGCGACCACCGCCTTCTTTGGTTTGCACACAACGCTTTATCCGACAGCCTCCAATGACTTCTGGAAGGACCTGGCGCGGTTTTCACTGTTCCCGATGCTGCATCCTATTCACGGCAGGGAACGACAACATTGCAGTCGGCGCGCATGGCGGGCATGGAGGAACTCCGCAATTACCTCGAAGCCGACAAGGCTATATAGCGCTGGACTCTCCGCTTGAGCCTGACGAGGTGTACCACTCCCACACACCCTCATCGTTGATACGCCCGCTCATCGCACCGAACATCCAGGGAGTGATTCCCGTAGGATCACCACCAGCCCTCACGAAATCCTCCCGCTTCTTACGGGCGACCCTGAAGTGCTCGCGAAGGTACAGCACAAGCCCGATGCCGCATCCGAGCACGAAGAGCAGGATCGACAGGACGCCGTAGGGCCGGCCGATAATTAGGTTGCTCAGGAAGACGTATCCGACCGTGAACCCCACTCCACAGAAGAGCGTCCAGAACACTACCCAGAATCCGGCCCAAAACCGAAGGCTTCTGTTGCTCGGGCGCTGGTTGGGATCGTTGTTACGCTTCAGGCCGGATGGTTTTCCTGTGGAACCTGAGTGGTCTAACCGCTTCACATCAGCAGTCTATGCAGGCGTGCGAAGGCCGACTAACCAAAGTATGCGCGCCGGCAACGGAACGTTGCGCCCGTTTCGATAACAGCGGACGGTTCACCGGACGTTGCGCCAAACGTCTACTGCCCTGGTGCCGGTCGGGCATGAGGCATACGACGTGTTGAGGCCCTGCGAGGCCGGCATCTGCCACTTCCAAGGACCGCGCACAATCTCTTCATGGCCAGTGGGAACATGACGGCACCGGCCCGCGACTTGATACTCGGTGCCCGGCGCATCGGAGTTGCACGTGGCTCCCACGTGATACTCGTAGTGGATCCACACATTGCAATTGGCATACCCGTCACCAGCCAACGCAGGCTGAGCTGTGAGTAATGTCCCGCCCGCGAACGCAAGGGCGACGCTGGCAGCAAGAATTTTTCGCGAAAGCTTCAAGATGTTCCCCCAAGGTGTGAGTGGCGACTCGATGTCGTCGCTCAATACTCGGGGGACACCCAGCGGTTGCGCAATGGGGCGAACTATCCATCCAGGCTCCTCGGTGGCTTCAGCTGTTCGATGGACGATCCCCTTGCGGCTGCACTAGGCGTCAAATAGCCCGTGAAGCAGCCGCCATTTACGCAGAAGGTTACCCGCAGGAGGAGTTAGCGATCCCGCGTCGTCCTGCCAGTAGCGGCCACGAGCCAGCCGCGGGCGGTCATGCTTCATCTCCCGTGCTACTGACCCCAGCCCGAGCCTGTATGCGTCGTTCGTCGGCTTGAAGGATGCCGTCACGGACTGCGGCACGGATGACGCCGTAGAGGACGTAGGCGAAGATCGCCGCGAAGACCACGAGCAGGACCGGGTTGTTGAATGCATCCATTACTGCCCGCCCTCTTCCGGCCAATACTTCTTGGCGCCAGCCGCGGCCTCCCTGAGCTGTTTGCCGTCCAGGATGATGGAACCCTCACTCATGCCCATGTCCGTCCATTGAGCGACGAGACGGAGGTCACCAGCCGACGGAAGCGGCCATAGCCAGAGGAAGCCTGAACCTGTCAGTTCGTCATCTCCACCGCCGCCCCCGCGGTTCTGCAGGTACAGGACGGGAGAGGTGGGGTGGTAAGCCGGATCGTCGGGGCCAACGGGCATGTGCATCACAGCCGTACTGGCCTTCGTTCCGTCAGAAAACTCCACGCCGAATAGCAGGCCACTGCCACTTGCCGCGTTCCTCGGGGGATGTCCGTGGCTAAAAAAGGCCGCATTGAGCGCTGCCCAGTCCTGGTCGCTCTCATCGGCGCGGCGGATGAACCATGACACGTCGAGGGTGCAGCCAGTGGAGAAAACCTGGGCGCTCCGGACGGCGAGGACGCGGTTGGAGCTTCGGTGCAGGAACTTCCCCAGATGAACAACAGCAGGCAGTTCGTCATCGGGCGCACCAGACCAATCGGGACGGATCGGCTTCGGGACCTTGGGTCTTGGTGGAAGATTCGGTACTGGAAAGTCGCGGAAGAAAGTCATGATCATCCTTGGTTCGCTGGCTGCGACCGACCAGCGGAACAGCGGCGAGCCGCCCTGGATCCCCCAATCCGTCCTAACCCCGCAAGTCTAGCCACAGCCCCCATGCCAACGGACAGCAACAAGACATGGACCCCCGATGAAGCAGCCGGCCTACGCACGGATTAGGTCATGAAAAGAAGCACATTGGAACTCTTCAGCGGCTCGGAGAGCGATCCCGGGCTGGGATAGTCAGTTCAAGTTTGGTTGGCTGGCGAGGATGTAATCCAGGGCGGCCGGGCCGGTCATACGGAGTCCAAGCCGCATGTGCCCGCGGTTGTTCCCATACCGTTCATGCAGGCCCAGCTCGGCCATTGCCGCCCAGAAAGACTCGCAGGGCCCAGGGGCTTGGGCGAGCAGTGAGCACCAGCTCAGGTACACGCCAAACACCTGGTCTTCTGTAAGCGTTTGCTCCTCGAGCGTGTCGGCGAGGCAGTCCTGAACAAAACGGGCATAGTCCCGGCTTTCCATCTCTAAGTGCTCCTGTTCCTGGTCCCTGCAAATTGCGGATGCTCGTGCGGCGGCCTTCTTGAAGGGCCAAGGTAGAACTGACGAGCGCTAACGGGTGGTCACGGCGTTACCGCCGTGGTCGTGGATGAGGGATGTGGCCATGCGTTTGGCGAACACAGCTGCCTCCCGGTCTCCCTCGACCGCTGCAATGATCGAACCCTTTGTCAGGATGTGGCAGGAGCGGGCAAAGATGTCAGGTTGCTCAAGGCCAGCCTCGACTGCCAGAGCCCGAATGAAGGACCGGACGTGCGCTAAATACTCGATTGAGGCAACTCCGAGTGGATGGGCGGAACCCATCTCCAACATGGTGCTTACGAAAGCGCAGGCTTGGAAGTCGTCCTGGCGGAACCACCCGTCCAGGACATCGAAGATGGCCAACAACCGGCCCGTAGGGCTCTCCGTCCGCCTTGCGGTCTCGGCGATAATCCCCTCAACCGTCATGTCCTGGTGGCAGTGCTCCAGGTAAGCAAGGACCAGTTCATCCTTTGAGGTGAAGTGCGCATAGAACGTCGCCTTGGCGACCCCGGCCCGTGCGATCAACTCATTGATGCCGACATCGCGGATGCCCCGCTGTAGAAACAGTTCGTAAGCCGCAGCCAGGATGCGCTCCCTGGCCCCACCGGTAGTCGGGCGTGGAGGAGCCGCGAGCCTCTCAGCGGCGGGTGGAAAGTCATATGTGTGTGACATTACAAGCAGACATTACACGGAAACAGACAGACCAGTCGGTTCACCCCGGCGTCGTAATGGAAGAGGCTCCGGAGGCAAATGCCTCCGGAGCCTCGCCGCGAGCTGTCCCCGCTAGTGCCCGAAGTGCGCGCTTGGGGCGCCCTCCGGAAGCCGCTCCAGGATGTCCTCGGCAATCCTTCGCACCTTGATGTTCCGGTGGCTCGAGGCCTTTGCCAGGATGGAAAAGGCCTCATGGTACGAGCACCTGTTCTGCGCCATGATCACGCCGCAGGCCACGTTGATGGAGGTGCGGCTGTCCAGCGCGGAGCGCAGGTCCGAGGCCATGGACCGGGCCGTATGCAAGTCGACGGCCATCTGCAGGCTCTTTGCCGCCAGGCCCGCAAAGGCCCGCGCCTCGGCGATGACCTGCAGCGGGAAGGCCTTCGCATCCTGGGCGAAGAAGGCCAGGCCCGCGGGGGGAGCGGCTTCGCCGTCGCTCTTCAGGGGCAGTCGCACGCCCAGGACGCTGCCGAATCCGGCGAGCTGGAGCTGGTGGCAGTAGCGCGGCCAGCGGAAGTCTCCGATGCGCTGGAGGACGGCCACAGGCTGGCCGCCGGCCAGCACCTCGCAGACCGGCCCTTCCTTGGACTGGTTTTCCCATTCCAGCAGCCGCACCACATCGTCGGAGGTGCCGGTGATGGCGGGCGCCTTCTTGGGCTGGGGCACCACGACGCCGCACTCGATGCGGATACCCGCCGTGCGTGCCACCGTGTGCACGGACGAGGTCACAAGCCGGGTGAGGGATTCGCCCAGGGAATCAGCGCCGGTGACCAGGTCCAACAGAATGTCCTGGCTTGCGTCCGGGCCGCCGTTGTCCGGGGACGTTCCAAGGTCGGGGACAGCCGATACCGGGCGGCTGCCAGGGGCCCTCGGGGAAACAAGAGGGCCGGCGACGGCTGGGGGAGAGTCCTTGGTCTCAAAGGACTCCTCGTCGCCGGCCCCGCCTAATACCCGTGTCCGCTGGACCGGGAAGCCGGAGCTCATATGTCGTGCATGCATCCAGTCTCACACCCCCTAGTGAGCAAGTACCGCGAGGCAGAACAGGTCTTGTCTCTGCCCAAAAATCTAGTTCCGCCCCGGCGCCGGTGAACGCGTAAGCGGTACCCGTTTTTGAAATTAGGTACTACTTGGATTTCCGCTCGATCCCACACCCTTCCCGCGTTGCTGCAGGTGAGCCGGACGCCGCGGCCGGGGCGTCCCTCCGGGGCAGGCTTCAGCCCGCCCGCTCCAAACCCTTGACTCCCGGGCGGACAACCCAAAGAATGTTTTCTATAACGTTGTAAAAGTAGCTGAGGAAGTTTTAGTGACCACTCCCGAACCGGCTCCGGCCACAATCACCATCGACCCCGCCTTCACGGTGGGACCAGTCCGCCGGCGCACTTTCGGTGCCTTCGTGGAGCATCTGGGCCGGTGCGTATATACCGGCATTTTCGAACCCGGGCACCCCGCGGCGGACGGGGACGGCTTCCGCGAAGACGTCCTCGAACTCACCCGCGAACTCGGCGTCTCCACCGTGCGGTACCCCGGCGGAAACTTCGTCTCCGGCTACCGCTGGGAGGACGGCGTCGGTCCGGTGGACCAGCGCCCGGCCCGACTGGACCTGGCCTGGCACTCCACGGATCCCAACCTGGTGGGCGTCGACGAGTTCGCCAAGTGGTCCGTGAAGGCGGGGGTGGAACCCATGATGGCCGTCAACCTGGGCACGCGCGGCACACAGGAAGCACTCGACCTGCTGGAATACTGCAATATCGACGGCGGCACGCACCTTTCGGACCAGCGCCGCGCCAACGGAGCGGAAAACGGCTACGGCATCAGAATGTGGTGCCTCGGCAACGAGATGGACGGCCCGTGGCAGATCGGCCACAAAAACGCCCAGGAATACGGCCGGCTCGCCGCGGACACGGCACGCGGCATGCGCATGATCGAGCCGGACCTCGAGCTCGTTGCCTGCGGCAGCTCCGGTCCCACCATGGCCACCTTCGGCGAATGGGAACGGGTCGTTTTGACCGAAACCTACGAACTGGTGGACCTGATCTCCGCCCACCAGTACTTCGAGGACTTCGGCGACCTGCAGGAGCACCTCTCCGCCGGGCACCGGATGCAGGCCTTCATCCACGACATCGTCAGCCACATCGACCACGTGAAGTCGGTGAAGAAGTCCACCAAGCAGGTGAATATCTCCTTCGACGAATGGAACGTCTGGCACATGAGCCGCGACGAGTCGAAGGTACCCAACGGCAAGGACTGGCCGGTGGCCCCCGTCCTGCTGGAGGACACCTACACGGTGGCGGACGCCGTCGTCGTCGGAGACCTCCTGGTCACCCTGCTCCGGAACACGGACCGCGTGCATTCAGCCAGCTTGGCGCAGCTGGTGAACGTCATCGCGCCCATCATGACCGAACCGGGCGGGCGCGCCTGGAAGCAGACCACCTTCCATCCCTTCGCGCTGACCTCCCGCCACGCCTCCGGCACCGTGCTGCAGCTCGCCGTCGAGTCCCCGCTGGTCAGCGGCGGCAAGACGGCCGGCTTCGCCGCGCTGTCCGCCGTCGCCACCTACGACGCGGAGAAGGGCGAGGCCGTTGTGTTCGCGGTCAACCGTTCGGCAACCGACGCCCTGCGCCTGGACGCCGTGGTATCCGGGCTGGGCAGCGTCCGCGTGCTGGAGGCCCTCACCTACGCCAACAAGGACCCGTACTGGCAGGCCAGCGCCGACGATTCCACCTCCGTGCTGCCCACGGAGAACGTCACGGCAAAGGCCGACGGCGGCCGCCTCACCGCGGAGCTGCCCGCCGTGTCCTGGTCCATGATCCGGCTCGCCGTCAACCCCTGAACCTTTGGCAGGTGAAGGCCACTCCGTAACCCCGTCGCCGGAGTATGACGGCGGCGGGGCGCAGTGGGAGGATGGACGGCATGGAACTGCACATCACCGGCGATCCCGCCGCGGACAAGCTGTTGAGCGAGGACGATTTCGCGCTGTTGACCGGAATGCTGCTGGACCAGCAGGTGACCATGGAGTCCGCATTCGCGGGTCCGGAGAAGATCAAGACCAGGATCGGCTCCCTGGCTCCCGAAGCCATCGCCTCGCATGAGCCGCAGGCCTTCGTCGAGATGTTCAAGGAGCGCCCCGCCGTCCACCGCTTCCCGGGTTCAATGGCCGCCCGGGTCCAGGCGCTCGCGGAAGCCGTCCAGAACGAATGGGACGGCGACGCCGCCGCCATCTGGACCAAAGGCGACCCGGACGGTGCCGAGGTGCTCCGCCGGCTGAAAGCCCTGCCCGGGTTCGGCGACCAGAAAGCCAGGATCTTCCTTGCCCTCCTCGGCAAGCAGCGCGGCCTGCAGGCACCCGGCTGGCGTGAAGCGGCCGGGCACTACGGCGAGGAGGGCGCGTTCCTGTCCGTGGCAGACATCGTGGACCCTGAATCCCTCGTCAAGGTCCGCGCCAGCAAGCAGGCCGCAAAGGCGGCGGCGAAGGCGGCAAAGACCAAGGCCTGAGTTGCCCCTTCCGGTACGGTTCCCGTGCAGGTGCTGCCATCTGCAACGATGTATCCCAGGAAGTGGCCAAACCACACGAAGGAGCCCAGATGGCGGTCACCATGAACGACGTTGCACGAGCGGCGGGGGTGTCCCTCAAAACGGTTTCCAACGTCCTGAACGACTACGAGTTCATCCGGCCGGCCACCAAGCAGAAGGTCAAGGATGCCATCGCCGAACTGGGCTACCAGGCCAACCTCACAGCGCGCAGCCTGCGGTCCGGCAAGACGTACATGCTGGGCCTGGTCCTGTCCGACCTTTCGGCCCCGTACTACGCCGAGCTTGCCGCCAGGCTGATGAAGGCCGCCACGCAGCGCGGGTACCGGGTCCTCGTTGAACAGTCCGACGCCGAGGAGCAGGCCGAACTGAACGCGCTCCAGGGTCCCTTCCGCCAGTTGACCGACGGGCTGCTGTTCACGCCGCTGGCGATTGACGCCGACGCCGTCGCCTCCCGGGTGGGCAGCAAGCCGCTCGTGATGCTAGGCGAACATGTGATGGACCCCCGGTTCGACCTCGTCACCATGAAAAACGGGGAGGCCGCCGCGGCGATCACGGCGCACCTGCTGCGCAGCGGCCGCCGCCGCATTGCCGTGCTCGGCGCCAGCCCGGAGGAGACAACCGGCAGCGCAGGCCTTCGGCTGACCGGTTACCGGACGGCGCTGGAGGAGGCCGGCGTCCCGTTCGACCCCGCCCTGGTCACCCCGGCCGAGTGGCGCCGCGACACCGGGGCCGCGGCCCTGGCCAATCTCCTGGACAGCGGCGTGAAGTTTGACGCCGTGTTCGGCCTCAACGACGTCCTCGCCCTCGGAGCCATGCACGAACTGCTGATCCGCGGCGTCCGGGTTCCGCAGGACGTGGCCGTGGCGGGTTTTGACGACATCGATGAAGCCCGCTTTGCGTCCCCCTCCCTGACCACCGTTTCGCCCGGCATGGACGAAATCGCCGAACGATCCGTTGCCCTGCTGCTGGACCGGATCTCCGGAAAGGAGACGGCGGACCAGGGTGTGCACGTGAAAGCCGGGTTCGAGCTGAAGATCCGCGAGTCTGCGCCCTAGCCTCTGTTGGCGGACCGGTCCCGCCGTTTCGCCGGCTCCGGGCGCGGGTACGTGTCCCGCAACGGCTCAACGAGAGGGAAAGGTGTCCACATGATTGCCCTTCTGGTCATCGACATGCAGAATGCCTTCTTTGAAACACCGGAACTGGCAGAGCAACAGGAACGCGTGGTGGCCGAGTGTAACCGGCTCCTGGAAGGCTTCGCCCAAGCCGGACACAAGGCGTTGCTGGTGGGGACCGAGCACGAGCGTGACAAGTCCACCTGGACCCTGAGCATGCTTGACGACGACCAGGGCTTCATCTTCCGCGGCAGCGAGCAGGCCCAGTCCGTGCCCGGGCTGGCCAAGGACGACCTGCCGCAGCTCAACAAGACGCGCGACAGCGCCTTCGTGGGCACCAACCTGCTCTCCCGGCTGCGGAACTGGGGCGCCGACGAGGTGGTCCTCGCGGGCGTTTCCACACACAACTGCATCGCCCAGACCGGCGCGGACGCCTTCGCGCACAACATCCGGGTCACGTACGCCAAGGATGCCATGGCCTCCGAGGACGACCAGGACGCCCAGGACATGCTGCGCATCCTCTCCACCACGTACCGCCAGCCGGTCCAGTCCAGCGACGAGATCCTGGCGCGCCTCAAAGAGGCAAAATAGGCCGCTGACTTGGAAAGGCCCGCATTACAAGTCTGAAACGTGGCCGAAACGTGCGGCCCCTACTGTAAGTCCCACGCCGTCCGCTGGCCGCCGAAGGGACCTACGATGCACCTGATGCCACGTGAGCAGGAAAAGCTCATGCTCGTGGTCGCCGCCGACCTCGCCCGCCGCCGGCAGGCCCGCGGGCTGAAGCTCAACTATCCCGAGGCTGTGGCCATCATCAGCTACGAACTGATCGAAGGCGCCCGGGACGGCCGGAGCGTGGCGGAGCTCATGAGCCACGGCACCACCATCCTCGCCCGCGACGACGTGATGGACGGCGTGCCGGAGATGATCCACGACGTCCAGATCGAGGCCACCTTCCCGGATGGCACCAAGCTCGTCACCGTCCACAACCCGATCCGCTGAGGGGCGCCATGATTCCCGGAGAGTACATCCTGCGGCCCGAGCCGGTGACGGCGAACGCGGGGCGCGAAGCCATCGACGTGGACGTCGCCAACACCGGCGACCGTCCGGTCCAGGTGGGCTCGCACTTCCACTTCGCCGAGGCCAACGCTGCACTGGACTTCGACCGGGACGCCGCCCACGGGCGCCGCCTGGATATTCCCGCGGGGACGGCCGCCCGGTTCGAGCCGGGGGACCGGAAGACCGTGAAATTGATCCGGCTGGCGGGCCGGCGCGAGGTCTTTGGGCTCAGCAACGCGGTCAACGGAACGCTCGACGGCGGCACCCGCCCGGGCGGGCACGCCACGGAAGGGGACGGCCAGTGAGCTTCGACATCCCACGGCGGCAGTACGCCGACCTGTACGGCCCGACCACGGGCGACAGGATCCGCCTCGCCGACTCCGAACTGTTCCTCGAAATCGAGAAGGACCTCACCGTCTACGGCGAGGAGGTGGTGTTCGGTGGCGGCAAGGTGATTCGGGACGGGATGGGCCAGAACGGGCAGGCCACCCGGGACGGGGAAAGCGCAGTTGAAGATGTTCCCGACACCGTAATCACCAACGCCGTCATCCTTGACTACACCGGCATCTACAAAGCCGACGTTGCCCTGCGGGACGGGCACATCTTCCGGATCGGCAAAGCCGGCAACCCCCAGATCACTGACGGCGTGGACATCGTGATCGGCGCCGGCACCGAAATCATCGCCGGGGAGCGCAAGATCCTCACCGCCGGCGGCATCGACACCCACATCCACTTCATCTCCCCGGACCAGGTCCCCACCGCGCTGGCCAGCGGCGTCACCACCATGATCGGCGGCGGCACCGGCCCGGCCGAAGGCACTAAGGCCACCACGGTCACCCCGGGAAAGTGGCACATCCACCGGATGCTGCAGGCCGCCGAGGCGTTCCCCATGAACATCGGCCTGTTCGGCAAGGGCCACGCGTCCGCTGTCGAACCCCTGGCCGAGCAGATCCGAGCGGGAGCCATCGGGCTGAAGGTCCACGAGGACTGGGGCGCCACCACCTCCTCGATCGACACCTCCCTGACCGTGGCGGACGAATACGACGTCCAGGTGGCCATCCACACCGACACCCTCAACGAGTGCGGCTTCGTGGAGGACACCATCCGCGCCATCAACGGCCGCGTCATCCACACCTTCCACACCGAAGGTGCCGGCGGCGGCCACGCCCCGGACATCATCAAAATCGCCGGGATGCCCAACGTCCTGCCGGCGTCAACCAACCCCACCCTGCCCTACACCCGCAACACCATCGAAGAGCACCTGGACATGCTCATGGTCTGCCACCACCTCAACCCGGACATCCCCGAGGACGTGGCCTTCGCCGATTCCCGGATCCGGGCCGAGACCATTGCTGCCGAGGACGTCCTGCAGGACCTCGGAATCTTCTCCATCACCTCCTCCGACTCCCAGGCCATGGGCCGGGTGGGTGAGGTGATCACCCGGACCTGGCAGGTGGCGGACAGCATGAAGAAGCAGCGCGGGGTTTTGGAAGGATCCCGCAGGGAGGATACTGCCGGCTCCCACGGCAGTGCGGACAGCGACAACTTCCGGATCAAGCGCTACGTGGCCAAGTACACGATCAACGCGGCGCTGGCGCAGGGCATCGCGGACTCCGTCGGTTCAGTGGAGGAGGGCAAGTTCGCGGACCTGGTCCTCTGGGACCCCGCGTTCTTCGGCGTCAAGCCCGAACTGGTGCTCAAGGGCGGGCAGATCGCCTACGCCCTGATGGGGGACGCGAACGCCTCCATCCCCACGCCCCAGCCACGCACCATGCGCCCGATGTTCGGGGCATTCGGCAAGGCGGTACAGCAGTCCTCCATCACCTTCCTGTCCCAGGCGGCGATCGACGCCGGCGTCCCCGAAGAGCTCGGGCTGGAAAAGCTCATCCGGCCCGTCTCCGGGATCCGGACCCTCACCAAGGCGGACCTCAAGTACAACGATGCGACGCCGGACATCCAGGTGGACCCGGAAACCTACCAGGTGACGGTAGACGGCGAGGACGTCACCTGCGAACCCGCCGACGTCCTGCCCATGGCACAGCGCTACTTCCTCTTCTAGAACTTTCGAAAGAACCCACGTGATCATCGAGAAAGTCCTCGGCAACCTCCACGACCTGCCGGACACCGACCTCACCGCCTACGCCGGGCTGCACCGCGAGAAGGTGGTGCTGCCCAGCACCCAGCTGGTCAAACGGATCCAGCGCGCGACGACGGACCACGGCAACGAGATCGGCATCCGCCTCCCGTCCGGCTCCGGCGACCTCCGCGACGGCGACATCCTCCACGTCGCGGAAGCCAACATGATCGTGGTGTCCGTGCTGCCCACCGACGTCCTGGTCATTGCGCCGCGCAGCATCACCGAAATGGGGGTCACGGCCCACTCCCTCGGGAACCGGCACCTCCAGGCGCAGTTCTTCGATGCGGAATCGGAGTACGAAGCCGAAGTCATGGTGTGCGCCTACGACCACACCGTCGAGGACTACCTCAGACAGGCCGGCGTGCCCTACACCCGCCAGGAACGCGTTATGCCGGTGCCATTCCGCCATGCTGAACACAGTCACTGACTACCAGCTGGCGCTGCAGCAGCTGACTGACTCGGCGCTTCCCACCGGGGCGTTCGCCCACTCCTTTGGGTTTGAGACCTACATCGAGCAGGAGCTCGTTCTTGATGAGGACTCTTTTGGGGTGTGGCTGTCTGTTTTTGTTGGGCAGCAATTGACTTACTCGGATGGGCTGGCCATCCGTTTTCTCTATGAAGGATGGGATGTCCTTGAACTCGATGCCCTCTTGTCCGCGCAGCTGCTGCCGCGCCAGGTCCGGGAGGCCAGCATCAAGATGGGCGGGCGGCTGCTGGAAATCGGGGCGGAAGTCTTCCCGTCGGACGCGCTGGAGCTGTACCGGGACCCGGTGACCACGGGCCGGGCCGACGGGCACCAGCCGCTGGCGTTCGCCGTCGTCGCCCGTTCCCTGGGCGTGCCGCTGCAGGAGGCGCTCGCCGCGTACCTTTTCGCGACCGTCACGTCCCTGACGCAGAACGCCGTACGCGCCATCCCGCTCGGCCAGAACGCCGGGCAGCGGGTACTGCGGAAAGCGCACGACGACGTCGCTGCCGCGCTCGAGGCGATTGCCCGCCTCACGCCGGACGACTTCGGGGCTGTCAGCCCCGGACTGGAAATCTCACAGATGCGGCACGAACGCCAGCGTGCCCGGATGTTCATGAGCTGATTGTGCTCGTGAGAAGGAGGAACAATGGCTGAACCCATCAAAATCGGCGTCGGCGGACCCGTTGGAGCCGGCAAGACCCAGCTCGTCGAGCGGCTCACCCGGCACATGAGCGCCGACATTTCCATGGCCGCCATCACCAACGACATCTACACCATCGAAGACGCCAAAATCCTCGCCGCCAACGGCATCCTCCCCGTGGACCGGATCATCGGCGTCGAAACCGGCGGCTGCCCGCACACCGCCATCCGCGAAGACACCTCCATGAACACCGCCGCCATCGAGGAACTAAAGACCCGGCACCCCGACCTGCAGGTGATCTTCGTCGAATCCGGCGGTGACAACCTCTCCGCCACGTTCAGTCCCGAACTCGTGGACTTCTCCATTTACATCATCGACGTGGCCCAGGGTGAGAAAATCCCGCGCAAAGCCGGCCAGGGCATGATCAAGTCCGACCTCTTCATCATCAACAAAACCGACCTCGCACCACACGTCGGGGCGGACCTCGCCGTCATGGAACGCGACTCCAAGGAATTCCGCGGCAACAAGCCCTTCTGCTTCACCAACCTCAAAACCGACGAAGGCCTCGAAAAGGTCATCGAGTGGATCCGGCACGACGTCCTGATGCTCGACCTTGCGTCGTGAGCACGACGGCGTCCCCGGCGGTTGAGCCTGTCGAAACCCCGGTGATTGGATTTCGACAAGCTCAATCACCGAAAGCCATGGGCGAGCTTGAGCTTGGGGTCGCCGTGCGTGGTCAGCGGTCAGTTGCCATGCATCAGTACCATCGGGGTGCTTTGAGGGTTTTGCGGCCGCACTATCTGGATGATTCGGGACAGGTTTGTTATGTCGTTGTGAATCCTGGCGGGGCTTATCTGGGGGCCGACCTTTTTGTTGTTGATGTGGAAGTCCAGGATGGGGCTGACCTGCTGCTGACGACCCAGTCCGCGACCAAGATCTACCGGACTCCGGGGTCGTTTGCCGAGCAGCGGATGTCTTTGCGGCTGGGGGAGGGGGCGCGGCTGGAGCTGATGCCGGACCAGCTCATCGCCTACCGGGAAGCCAGCTACCGGCAACGGACCTCCGTGACCCTGCGACCGTCGTCGTCCCTGGTGATGGCGGAGGTGGTGACGCCGGGGTGGTCACCGGACAGGGCTGCGTTCCGGTACGAGGAAGTCCGGCTGCGGAACGAAATATGGGTCGAAACGGACAACGGCACGCGCGAACTGCTGGCGCTGGACAACCTGCTGATCCGGCCACCTGCCGGAGACGTGACCGGGTTGGGCTTCATGGACGGCTACAGCCACCTGGGATCGCTCGTGGTGATCGATCCCCGGGTGGACCAGCCGCTCGCGGACGAGCTGCACGGGCTGACGGCGGGGGATAATGCCTTGACCGGGGTCTCCCTCACCCACCAGGTTGGCGGAACCACCGGGCTGGTCCTGCGCTCGCTGTCGAACAGCACGGGGGAACTGAACCGCCTGCTCACTGCCTGCGCCGACCTCCTCCGTGAACGCTGGCACGGGCAGGGGCCGCTGAACCTAAGGAAGCACTGATGACGGCAATGACCAGCATCACCACCCTCTACCGGGACAGGGAAGCACTGCCGCTGCGGACCCGCGTGCTCATCACCTTCGGTGCCGTGGCGGCACTGCATGCTGCCGCCGTCGTCGTTCTGCTCGCGGGCGGTGCCGGACCACAGGCACTGACGTGGGGCCTGGTCCTCACCGCCTACCTGGCGGGCGTAAAACACAGCTACGACTGGGACCACCTTGCCGCCATCGACAACTCCACCCGTAAATTCGTGGCCCAGGGGCAGGACCCGGTCAGCGTGGGCTTCGCCTTCAGCCTGGGACACAGCTCCGTGGTGACCCTGGCCGGTGTGCTGGTGATCGCCGGCGCCGCAGTCGTGGGGGAGTACATGGCCGACGGATCCACGGGCAACCTTGTCCTGGGGCTGATCGGCAGCGGTGTATCCGGGTTGTTCCTGCTGGCCATGGGGCTGTTCAACGGCTCCGCCTTCGCCCGCTCCGCCCAAGCCTTCCGCCGGGCAAGGAACGGCGCCGCCGTCGACCCCTCTGAGCTCGAACCGCAAGGAGTGGTTGCCAGGCTCCTCACCAGGCCGCTGTCCAGGGTGCGGCGGCCGCGGAACATCTACGTGGTCGGCTTCCTCTTCGGGCTGGGCTTTGACACCGCCACCACCATCGGGCTGCTGATGATGACGACGGCGGCGTCCCTGGCCGGCGTGCCCCCGTTCGCCCTGCTTGCCCTGCCGCTGGCGTTCGCTGCCGCCATGACGCTGTGCGATTCGCTGAACGGCATGGCGATGATGCGGATGTACCGGTCAGCGCTGCACGATCCCCTGCGGCGGCTCGGTTTCAACGCGGTGATAACGGGCATCTCTGCGCTGTCCGCCCTGTTCATCGCCGTGATCACGTCGGGCGGCTTCCTGAACGCAGCCCTGGCCCTGGAAGACCCACTGACGACGTGGCTCGGATCTGTTGACCTGGGCCACGCCGGACTGTTGCTGGTTGGGCTGCTGCTGGCGGCCTGGGGCGCGGCTGCCCTTCGGGCCGGAAAGCAGAATTGATGATTGTGACGCGATCAGTTGCTTCTATTGCAACAATTTCTGAGCGGGTTATTCGCGCGGAAAATAGAGGTTTAGGTCACATCCGGGCCTGTCGGCCGGCCGATCTCCCTTTGTCTTTCTGGCACAATACTTAGCACCTCCCCTAGGGGAAACCGGCTTATAGCCGGTACTCCTGCCGACCCGTCATCCGGTTAATAGACAGGACGAAGATGTTCGAACAGTCCAAAGAACAGCAATCCGTGCGCCAAAAATCCGGCCGCCGACTCAAGGCGGCCGATTGCATCGTCGTGGACAAAAACGAACTGCGGAAGGCACAGGTAGGTGCCGGGGTAGGCAACTTCATCGAGTGGTACGACATTGGCGTCTACGGCTACCTGGCCGTCGTCATGACCTCCGTGTTCACCGAAGGCATGGATGAACGCGTGGGCCTGCTCGTGACGCTTCTCGGTTTCGCGGTCTCCTTCATCGTGCGCCCCCTGGGCGGCATGATCCTTGGCCCGCTCGGCGACAGGATCGGCCGCCGCAAGGTGCTGTTCTTCACTATGGCGCTCATGGCTGTGGCGACAACCGGGATCGGCCTGCTCCCCACCGCGGGTGAAGTGGGCCTCTGGGTCATCATCCCGCTGTACCTGCTCAAGATGCTGCAGGGGTTCTCCACCGGCGGCGAATATTCAGGTGCCGCCACCTATATCTCCGAGTTCTCTCCGGACCGCAGCCGCGGGTTCATGGCCTCGCTGCTGAACTCCGGCTCGATGCTCGGTTTCGCTGCCGGCGCCAGCATGGTGGCCGCCACCACCGCCATCACCACGTCCGTGTGGGGCCCTTCGGCAATGCTCGACGGCGGCTGGCGCATTCCGTTCCTGATCGCCCTTCCGCTGGGCGTCGTAGCAATCCTGATGCGGCTCCGGCTCCCGGAATCACCCAGCTTCGAGGTCGCCCACGCGAAGGCCGCGACTGAGGACATCGACCCGATCTTCGTCCGGCACAACCTGTCGAACATCTTCAAGCACTACTGGCCCCAGATCCTGATCGGCTGCTGCCTGGTTGCCGCTGACGGCACCACCGGCTACCTGCTTACCGGCTACCTGCCCACCTACCTGGAAACCCAGGTGGGATCGGATCCCGTCCACACGGCCGTTGCCGCCGTCGTGGTCCTGGTCCTGCTGGCGGTCATGATTCCGCTTGTGGCCCGCTGGTCCGACCGCATCGGCCGCCGCCCCATCTACGCCATGGCCACGATCGGCAACCTGGTCCTGCTGCTGCCGGCCTTCACCCTGATGCAGATGGGAACGCTGTGGTCCCTGTACCTGGCACTGTTCATGGTGTCGCTGCCCTCGGCGTTCTTCCTCGCTTTGACCGCTGCAGTGATGTCCGAGCTCTTTCCCACGGCCTCCCGTTTCGGGTCCGTCGGTGTCACGCACAACCTGGCCATTTCGGTTTTCGGCGGCACCACCCCGCTGGTCAGCCAAATCCTTGTTGACGCGACCGGGAACCCGTACGCTCCCGCGTTCTACGTGATGTTCTTCTCGCTGGTGGCGCTGTTTGCCTTGCTGAAGATGCGGGAGTCGGCGTCCCGGCCCCTGCTCGGGTCAGTGCCTGTTGTGGCCAGCCGCGAGGAAGCGGAGGAACTGGCCGCCCGGCAGGACACCGATGAGCGCATTGATACCGCAACCATGCTGCTGACCCCCGCCGCGGAGGTTCCCGAGGCTGCCGGGGCGCGCTAGCAGCCTCAGGCGGCCATCCGGCCCTTGCCCTTCCGGCGCGGCCCCCTGGGCTGCGCCGGCGCCGTCGTGCGCGGGCCCATCAGCACCTGTCCGTTGTCCGCGACGGTGGCATCCGCTTCCAAATGGACACCGTGCTCGATCAGGACACTCGAGCCGATCCTGGAGTGGCTGCCAATATGCACCCGGTTCCCGATCACCGTTCCACGGCCGATCCGGACGCCGTCGCCGATGACGGCACGGTCGCCGATGATGGCGTCGCGGTCGATCCAGGAGCCATGCCCGATCCGGGCACCGTGGCCAATCCGCGCGCCGTATTCCACATAGGTCATCGAGCCGATGCGCGCGCTCTCGGCGACCGTGGCGCCGGGAGCCACCAGGCCGCCCCCGTTGGCGCGGCGGACGTAGCGGGTGACCTTCCCGGCGTCGTCTTCAACTGATTCAAACTTCGTGCTCATGAAATCCCTCAGTACCGTGCGGCAACTTACCGTACGTTCAGTTAACGGTTGCGAACCCAAACGGATTCCCGGGAAACCCTTTTCGCGGCGGCTCCCCGGGAACGGCGCGCTAGGGGACGTTCTGGAAGGACGCGCCTTCGTCCTCTTCGGGCTCGTCCGCTTCGGTCAGCAGCAGGGCTGTGCCCTGGTAAGCAGGCAGTTCGAGGAAGAAGCTGCACAGGTCGTCCACCTGGCCGATTGCCTGGCCGGTGAACAGGTCCTGCACGGTTGAGCCGGGGGACAGGTGGCTTGACTGGATGCTGCCGGCCACGTCCTGGTCCGAGAAATTCAGGACGGTGACCTCCAGGGCCCCGCTTCCCAGCCGGGTGACCATGACCAGCAGGCCCCGGTGCGAAACATCGGGGATGTCCAGCAGTGCTCCGGTGGCGATGCCGTGCTCGTCGCGGACGGCAAGCACCCGCTGCAGCCGGCGGGCAAAGGAGTTGGCGTCCTGCAGCTGCTCCGGGAGCGGCCCGTAGAGGCTGCGGGCCCGCTTCATACCCGACGAGGAGGCCGTCGCGTCCGGGCTGGTTCCCATAAGGTCGTGCGCTCCGCGGTTGATCCAGCGGGTGTCGCCCTGGGCGGTCAATTCCGCCACGCTGTCCCGGTCCAGGGCCGTGATGCCGGCGATATCCCAGCCGGACAGTGCGAAAACGCCCGGCTGCAGTGCGTTGTACATTGCCAGCAGGATGTGGACGTCCAGGACGCGCGCCTCCTGTTCCGGGGTGATCGCGTCCGGGTCCTGCACCCCCAGGGCGGCCATGATGAAGCTGACGGTGGTGCAGGCGATCCCGTTGGTGGTGAACACGGCGTTGTACGGTGCGTTTTCGCCGGTAAGGCGTTCACGCATGGTCTGCTGCACCTTCTCGGCCAGTTCGGCGCCGGTCAGCTCCTCACCGCCGAGCTCGAACATCTCGTCCCGGTGGCCCGAGGCGAAGTGCATCAGTTCATACGTGAGTTCGTCATGGTTCTGCAGGGCGTGGACCAGCGAGGCCTGGTCCACGCCGATTTCCATGGACAGGCGCAGCGTCAGCCGCAGCAGTTCGGTGTCCGCCGCGACCAGCGCATAGTGGTACGCGGGCCGGGTAATGAAGTCGTAGGACAGGTCCGGGCCGGACTCGGAGGTGGCCTTGATGTCGTCGATGGTCAGGTTGAGTTCCTGGAAGGAGAACCCGCCCACCTTACGGATCATCGAGCCAATCAGCTGGTTGGCGGCCTCCGAGAGCGGATGCCCTTCCGACCAGCCGGGCTGCTCCTCGGCGCTCTTTTCGACGCCCAGGAAGCCGTTGGCGTCCAGGCGCAGCGCGCCGGTGCCAAGGTCGAGGAGCGAGTGCAGGGCATCGCCCACCACCAGGCGCATGCCGGCGAATGTGGGGTCCAGCCAGTTGATGGAGGGCTGGCCGGCCTTGAAATAGTGCAGGTAGACCCAGCGCCGGGTCTTCCCCGTGGTGTCCACCACCGGCCGGGTGGCACTCCAGTTGGTTTCCTTGACGCCGGGCTCGTAGAAGATCACCCGCTGTAGCCGGCCGATGATGTATCCGGCCTTCTGCAGGGCCTGTTCGGACTCCGGGCTGAGGTTCACCGAGTCCTGTCCCTCGGGGACGTCCGGCAGCAGGTGCCAGTCCTCTTCCGGGATGTCCACCATGTGGTAGATGCCGGGGTAGTCCCGGAAGTTCATCTCGGCCAGGCGGAAGTCCGCCCCCTTGCCGGTGTGGCCGGGCACGATGTCGTCGATGATGGTGCCGCCGTGGTCGGCCGCCACCTCGCACATGCGCCGGAACTCGTCCTCCGTGCCGAACACGGGGTCGATGGCCATGCTGATCCGGTCAAAGTGGCCGTCCACGCTGGGTGTCTGCGTCCAGCCGCTGATGCCGCCGGCAAGTTTGACGGGACCGGTGTGGATTGCCCGGATCCCGATCTCGCTGAAAGCGTCCCACATGCTCTTGTCGCCCAGGGCGCTCAGGAAGGATTCCCCCTCCCTGGTGATGAAGGACAGGGGATAGGCGGTGAACCACACGGGTGCACGCTCGACGGCGGCCCGCGGGTTGGGGTGCGCGTAGGAGTTCTGCCACATGCTGGCCTGGCCGGAGAGCTGCCGGGCCAGGGTGTTCGCGTCGCCGAGCATGGCCTGGTTCCGCAGCCATTCGACATACGCCTGGTTGCGCCCGTCGAACTCGAACGACGGCCTGGTCGCGAGGTACTGGCGCCGACGGGCGATCGGCCGAAGCGCCTTGGGGCGTGCGGGATAAAACTGCTCGTCGTAGGTGATCTCCGGCTCGGCCGTGGCGCCGGCCGCCGCCGCGTCTACCTCTTCGTCCCCGCCGGCAAGGGTGTCCGCTTCAAGAAAACCGTCGCTGGCACTTCGATCCCGCATAGATTCCTCCTCCAGGTCGTTCCCGTGGTCCCTGGGCATCATTCCAGGTCACCCTGCTCCTGCCAACGTACCCCAGAGGGCGGTGAGTATTCGCGAGGACGGAACGGCCGGCGTCGAAAGACGGTGCGAAAATGTGCGCTGGGGCGGGACAACGGCCCGGGCGCGGCCTAGGAGACCAGGTTGGCCGCGGCGGTATCCATGTGCTCGAGGATGGTTTTCCGGGCCAGGCCGGCGTCGCCGGTGTCGATGGCGGCAACGATGTCGCGGTGCCGGTCAACGCTCATGTTGCTGACGCCCTTTTCCAGCCCGGCGAACATGATGGACATCCGGATGGAGCCCTCCAGGGATTCCCAGGAGTGCAGAAGGGTTTCGTTGCCGGTCAGGCGGCAGAGGGTCCGGTGGAACTCAAGGTCGGATTCGATCCGCTCCTCAAGCGTTCCGCCGGCCGCTGAACCCATGGCATCGATGGCCGCGTGCAGGGCCTCGGTGATGTGCTGCCGGTCGGGCAGTTCGCACAGGGTCCGGGCTGCCAGGGATTCCAGCGCTGCGCGGACGGCGTAGATGTCCCGGATTTCCTTCGCGTCCAGGTGGCGGACGGAGAGCCGGCCGCGGGGCCCGGCCGAGAGCAGGCCCTCCTGCTCCAGCTGACGCAGGGCTTCGCGGAGGGTGCCCCGGCTGATCTGGAGCATTTCGGACAGTTCGGTTTCCACCAGGTGCCGGCCGGGTTCCAGCTCGCCGCTGGTGATGGCGGTCCTCAATGCCGAGAGGGCCTGCTCGCGCAGGCTCTTCTTTTGCAGTCCCAGCAGCGGGGCTGTCAGTCCGGCCATGGCATCCGTCCTCAGTGTCATAGGTTGACTGTTTACAGTCGTATTTCGATAGTACGGCAGAAAGCACGGCTCCAGCCGGGACCGGAGCCGTGCTTTACGCGGTGATACAGGTTTAGCCGAGTTCGGCGAGGACCTTGGCCACGATGCGGTCCACGGCCAGGCCGTAGCGGTCGTGCAGGGTGGGCAGCGCGCCGGCGTCGAGGAACTGGTCCGGCAGCGCCACGGGAACCACGCGCTTGCCAAGGCCCGCGCCAACGACGGCGGAGGCGACGGTTTCGAACAGGCCACCCACCACGGAGTGGTTTTCCAGGGTGACGGCGAGCCGGTCGGTGTTGATCTCGGCGAGGACGGTTTCGGCGTCGAACGGCTTGATGGTGGGGGTGTGCACGACGGCGACGTCCACGTTGTGTGCCCCAAGGGCCTTGGCGGCCTGCAGGGCGCGCATAGTCATCAGGCCGGAGGAGATGAAAACTACGTCGTTGCCGCCGCGCAGGACCTTGGCCTTGCCGAGTTCGAACGTGTAGTCGTACTCGTCCAGGACCGTGGGCACGTTGCCGCGCAGCAGCCGCAGGTAGGTGGGGCCTTCGGACGCGGCGAGCTGCGGGACCGCCTGCTCGATGTCCACTGAGTCGCAGGGGTCAACGATGGTCAGGTTGGGCATGCCGCGGAAGATCGCCATGTCCTCGGTGGCCTGGTGGCTGGGACCGTACCCGGTGGTGAGGCCGGGCAGGCCGCCGACGATGTTCACGTTCAGGTTCGGTTCCGCTGCATCAAGGCAGAGGAAGTCGTAGGCGCGGCGGGCCGCGAACACCGAGTAGGTGGACGCGAACGGCACCAGCCCGGTCTCGGCCAGGCCGGCGGCGGCGCCGAAGAGCAGCTGCTCGGCCATGCCCATCTGGAAGAACCGCTCCGGGAAGGCCTTGGCGAAGATGTGCATGTCCGTGTACTTGCCCAGGTCCGCGGTCAGGCCAACGATTTTGTCGTTTTCCTGTGCAGCCTTGACCAGTGCGTGCCCGAACGGTGCGGAGGCGGTCTTCTGGCCGGGGTCGGCGAACGATGCGATCATCGCCGAGGTCTTGAGCTTCGGCTTGGCAGTTGTTGCAGCGGCTGCTGCGGTGGTGCTGGGGGCCTCCGTGGTGGTGCTCATGCTGAAGCCTTTCCTTCATAACCGGCGGTGAGCTGCTCGCGGCAGGTCTGCCATTCGTGTTCTTCGATGCGCATGAAGTGCGCCTTTTCGCGGTTCTCCAGCAGCGGCACGCCGCGGCCCACCTTCGTGTCGCACAGGATGACGGAAGGACGTCCGACGGCGGCGGCCTGGGCGGCGGCGTTGTCGAACGCTGCCAGCAGGGCGCCGACGTCGTTGCCGTCCACGCGCTGGGTGTACCAGCCGAACGATTCCCACTTCTCGGTGACGGGCTCGGTGCGCAGGACTGTGTCCGTCTTGCCGTCGGCCTGGAGGGCGTTGATGTCCACCATCGCTGTGAGGTTGCCCAGTTGGTGGTGGTGGGCGCCCATGGCAGCCTCCCAGGTGGAGCCTTCGTCCAGTTCGCCGTCCGAGAGGAAGTTGAAGACCCGGGCGTTTGAGCCCTGGTAACGCAGGCCCAGGGCCATGCCCACGGCGATGGTCAGGCCGTGCCCAAGGGAACCGCCGGAGATTTCCATGCCCGGGGTGTAGGTGGACATCCCGGACATCGGCAGCCGCGAGTCATCGGATCCGTAGGTTTCGAGTTCCTCCACCGGAACGATGCCGGCTTCGGCGAGGGCGGCGTAGTGGCCGATGGCGTAGTGGCCGGTGGAGAGCAGGAACCGGTCGCGGGCCTCCCAGTGCGGGTCCTCAGCGCGGAAGTTCAGCTGGTCACCGTAAACGGCTGCCAGCATGTCCGCGGCGCCCAGCGCCTGGCCCACGTAGCCCTGGCCCTGCACCTCCCCCATGTTCAGGGCATGGTGCCGGATCCGGTACGCGGCCGCGCTGATCTTGGCGATCCGCTCCTGCGTCACCTGCCCCTTCAAGGCCGGGTCCTGGATTGTCTGCGTTGGCATAGCTGGCTCCGTTGTTGTTGCGTGCGTGACGGTCATTTAGGCATTCACCGGGTTGGGGGTGCTTTTGGTGGCCTCTTCAGCCAGCTCGCGCTCCCGCTTGCCCCAGGTCTCCCGGGTGGCCACGGCGGCCCAGAGGCCCACGGCTGCGTAGAGGCCGAACAGCATGGCCGGGCCCAGCCAGCCGAAGCTGACGAACAGCAGGGTGGTGATGAAGGGGGTGAAGCCGGAGACCATGGCCGAGATCTGGTAGGCCAGGCTGGCACCGGAGGCGCGGGTCTTGGCCTGGAAGAGCTCGGGGAACCAGGCTCCCTGGGCGCCGGCGAGCGAGTTCTGGCAGACGGCGTAGGAGATGGCGATGGTGGCGATGATGAAGAAGAACAGACCGGTGTTAACCATCAGGAACATGGGTACGGCGAACAGGACGGCGAAGGCGCAGGACCAGACGTATACGGGGCGTCGGCCGATCTTGTCGGTCAGGCGGGCCCAGGCAAAGGTGGCGAAGATGCCGATGAAGGACGCGATGCAGAGGGCCACCAGGGTCTCGGTCTTGTCAGCCAGCTTCTCGGTGTGCAGGTAGGAAATCATGTAGGTGATGGACACCGCGTAGCCGGCAGTCTCAGCAACGCGCAGGCCAATGCCGCGGACGATGTTGCGCCAGTCGGTCTTGACGACCTCGACGATGGGGGACTTGACGATGGCGCCGCTGTCCTTGACTTCGTCGAAGACGGGGGACTCGGGAACCTTGGACCGGATGATCAGGCCAACCACCACCAGCACGATGCTGGCCAGGAAGGGAACGCGCCAGGCCAGTTCGCCGCCCAGGTTCACGCTGACCAGGAACACCAGGTTGGCCAGCAGCAGGCCCACCGGGAAGCCGGCCTGCACGATGCCGGTGTACTTACCCTTGGCCTTCCACGGTGCGTGCTCATAGCTCATCAGGATGGCGCCGCCCCATTCGGCGCCGAAGGCCAGGCCCTGGACGATGCGGACGAACACCAGCAGGGCCGGGGCCAGCAGGCCCACCTGTGCGTAGGTGGGGAGCAGGCCGATCAGGAACGTGGCAACGCCCATGAGGATGAGCGAGGTGACCAGGACGGGCTTGCGGCCCACCTTGTCGCCGAGGTGGCCGCCGATGATGCCGCCGAGAGGGCGGGCCGCGAAACCGACGCCCAGGGTGGCGAAGGCGGCGAGGGTGCCGGTGACGGGGTCACCGGTGGGGAAGAAGGCGGTCCCGAAGTACAGCGCAGCGGCGGTGCCGAAACCGATGAAGTCGTATGTCTCGATCACGGCGCCAACGCCGGAGCCGATGGCGACGCGTTTGGCGTCCTTGGTGCCGTGGACCGGACCGCGCATGTTCAGAGCATCTTTGCTCATGGTGGTTTCCCTTTCGGAGAGCGGCTTGTTGGGGATTCGCCGCTGTCGACGGTTAACAAATGATAGACCCAGTGTGACCCACGCCATTCTCAATGTCAACAGTCGACCTTGAAGGTTGACTGTCAACAGTCGATCGGGCTACTGTGGTCGTCATCACTACCGCGGGGCGCAGCTGCCCTCGCACTACTTCAGAGGATCAACGATGTTCCACTCCAGACTCGGGTGCTCGTCCATCAGCTTCCGGCACCAGGAGCTCGCCACGGCACTTGCCACCATGCGCGGGCTGGGCTTCGAAGAAATCGACCTTGGCGCCCTGCCCGGCGTGTGCGACCACGTCCCCTATGAGCTGGACGCCGCTGCGGTGGCCTCCGTCTCGGAAACCGTGAATGCCTCCGGACTCCGGGTACGTTCGGTCAACGGTGACATTGGTGACCTCAATGCAGTGCTCGACGGCGGTGGCCAGGCCGCGCGGCAGCGGCACCTTGATGCACTGCTCACCCTCACGGCCAACACCGGTGCCAAGGCGCTGGTCCTGCCGTGCGGCGCCCTGGACCACGGGCCGGTTCGAAGCGAACGCGAGGACCTGGACCTCATCGCCGCCCAGCTGATCGGTGCCGGACAGCGGGCGGCGGAGTTCGGCGTCGAACTTTGGACCGAATCCCTGCACTTCCTGCGCTTTTGCTGGAACCTGGAACGCGCCGGCCTGCTGGCCGACCGGCTGGCAGGCACCGGCGTCGGGATCGTCATGGACTTCAGCCACATCGTGGCCGCCGGTGAGGACGTCCAGGCGTACCTGGACCGCCACCACGGCCGCATCTCCCATGTCCATCTCCGGGACGCCGTACCCGGCAACATCAACCTCAGCATCGGCAACGGCGACGCCGACTTTGCCGGCGGCCTGAAGCGGCTTGCCGCGGACGGCTACACCGGGCACTTCTCCCTGGAACTGGAGACCCGCGACGTGACCCACGAGGAACGCCCGGCCGCCGCGGCCAAGGCAGCCAGCTTCATCACCGACCTTCTCTGACCCCAACCACCACGATTCAGGAGCACCACCATGACCAGCATCCAGCGCACCGCCGTCCTCACCGGGGCAACCTCGGAACGGGGCATCGGCCTCACCACCGCCCGCCGCTACGCCAGCCAGGGCTGGGGCGTGGTCATCCTCGACCTCGACGGCGAGAAGTCCGCCAAGGTCGCAGCCGAAATTGGCAACGAGTTCAACGTCCCCGCGTTCGGCCACGAGATCGACGTCGCCAACGAAGCGTCCGTCACCGCAGCCCAGGCCGCCGTCGCCGCCGAGGTCGCTGCGGGCAACCTGCCGCCCGTTGGTGCCCTGGCCAACATCGCGGGCATCACCTCCCCGGTCCCATTCCTGGAGACCACCCTGGAGCTGTGGCACAAGGTCATGGATGTCAATGCCACCGGCACCTACCTGGTGACTAAGGCCTTCCTGCCGGCCATGATCGACAACGGCTGGGGCCGCATCGTCAACATGTCCTCCGTCTCCGCCCAGCGCGGCGGCGGCGTTTTCGGCAAGGTTCCCTACTCCGCCGCCAAGGCCGCCATCCTGGGCTTCACCAAGGCCCTGGCCCGTGAACTCGGTACCACCGGCGTCACCGTCAACGCCATCACTCCGGGCGCCGTGGACACCAACATCCGCGTGGGCAGCACCGAGGAGCAGGAAGCCGCCATCAACGCCGGCATCCCGCTGGGCCGCAACGCAACCACCGAGGAAGTCGCAGCAGTGATCACCTTCCTCTCCTCGGAGGACTCCGCCTACCTCACCGGCACCACCGTCGACATCAACGGCGGAAGCCACATGCACTAAGGGCCCGGTGCCCTTTCCACCCCGACGGATGCCAGAGAGCCCACCATGACAAAGATCTTCAACGACCCCTCCGAATTCGCCGAGGAAGCCCTGGCGGGCTTCTGCGACATCCACTCAGACCTGGTCCGCCAGGTGCCCGGCGGCGCGGTCCGGCGCTACCGCCCGGCCCGGCCCAAGGTTGCCGTCCTCGCCGGCGGCGGCTCCGGGCACTACCCGGCGTTCGCCGGCGTGATCGGAACCGGGTTCGCAGACGGCGCCGTGGTGGGGAACATCTTCACCTCGCCGTCAGCCCAGCAGGCGTATTCGGTGGCCAAGGCCGCGGAGTCCGGTGCCGGCGTCGTCTTCACCTACGGCAATTACGCAGGCGACGTGATGAACTTCGGCATGGCCAGCGAACGCCTGGCCGCCGAGGGCATCGCCGTGGAGAACGTCCTGGTGACGGACGACGTCGCCAGCGCGCCGCCGTCGGAATCCGCCAAACGCCGCGGCATCGCCGGTGACTTCACAGTCTTCAAGGCCATGGGCGCTGCTGCCGAGCGCGGCGACAGCCTGGCCGAAGTGGTCCGGCTGGGACGCAAGGCCAACGACCGGACCCGGACCATCGGCAGCGCCTTCGCCGGCTGCACGTTCCCCGGCGCCGAGACGCCGCTGTTCAGCCTGCCCGACGGCCAGATGGGCCTCGGCCTGGGCATCCACGGCGAACCCGGCCTGCGCGACACCGACCTGCCCTCCGCCAAGGAACTGGGCCAGGAACTGGTGGCGCGGCTGCTTGCCGAGACCCCGCATGACGCCGGGGACCGGATCGCAGTGATCCTTAACGGCCTCGGCTCCACAAAACACGAGGAGCTGTTCGTCCTCTGGGGCAGCGTGGCGCCGCTGCTGCGCGAGGCCGGTTACACGCTGGTCATGCCGGAGGTGGGCGAGCTGGTCACCAGCCTGGACATGGCCGGCGTCTCGCTGACCATCACCTGGCTGGACGATGAACTCGAGCCGCTGTGGGTTGCCCCGGCCGAAACCCCCGCCTACCGGCGCGGCAATGCTGCCCTGTCCTCCGGCGCGATGGCCGGCGGGGAAGCGTCCGACGCCGGCGCTGCCCCGGCCACGTTCGTCGCCAACGATGCCTCCCGCGGCTACGCTGCCGCATGCGTGGCAGCCATCGACGCCGCACGCAGGTCCCTTCACGACGCCGAGGAACGCCTTGGCCGGATGGATGCGATTGCCGGCGACGGCGACCACGGACGCGGCATGGTCCGCGGTGTTGATGCAGCCGCCGCGGCAGCCGCCGTCGCACTGGGCGAAGGCGCCGGGGCGGGGGACGTGCTGGCTGCCGCCGGTGACGCTTGGGCCGATAAGGCCGGCGGAACGTCCGGCGTCCTGTGGGGAGCCGGGCTGCGTGCCTTCGGCGAAACCGTGGGCAACACCGCTGTTCCGGATGCGCCGGGACTTGCCGCTGGCGTGACCGCATTCGCAGACCGCATCGTGCAGCTGGGCAAAGCCGAAACCGGGGACAAGACCATGGTGGACGCGCTGCTGCCGTTCACATCAAGCTTCAGCTGCCTGGTGGCCGAAGGAACCGGACCTGGAGAGGCGTGGCAGCAGGCCACGCAGGCCGCCGCGGCCGCGGCGGAAGCAACTGCTGACTTGCTGCCGCTGAAGGGACGGGCACGGCCGCTGGCCGAGAAGAGCCTGGGCACCCCCGATCCGGGTGCCACGTCGCTGGCCATGGTCTTCGCGGTCATGGGCCCGCACTTCACCGACGCGGTTGCGGCAACCGGACAGGGCTCCGCCAGGGAATCGATTGGAGCAGAAGCATGAGCACGGAAGGACAAACCATGGGACTGCGGCTTATCGTCGGTGCCGACGAAGCAGGTGTTGACTACAAGGACCGTGTCCTGGCGGATCTCCGCGAGGACCCAAGGGTCAGCGAGGTCATTGACATTGGGGTCAACCGGTCGGACGCCCCTGACGACTTCACCAAACCCTATCCCTATGTGGGAATCACCGCCGGTGAATTGATCCGCGACGGCGCCGCCGACCGCGCCATCCTTTTCTGCGGGACGGGCATCGGCGTGGCGATTGCCGCGAACAAGGTGGAAGGGATCAGGGCAACCGCGGCACACGACTCCTTCTCGGTGGAACGCTCGGTGCTGTCCAACGACTGCCAGGTCCTGACCATGGGACAGCGTGTTGTGGGCATCGAGCTCGCGCGCCGGCTCGCCAAGGAGTGGATCGGATATACCTTCGACCCCTCGTCCACGTCCGCAGGCAAGGTCAAGGTCCTGACTGACTTCGAAGCCTGCTAGCAGGCGACCGGAACCGGGACAAGCCGATGAAGTGGTTCCGTTGCCACGATTGGAGCGGGCTGGTCGGGATACCTGTGGAGGTTCGCAGGGACTTCCGGGTGGTCCGCGCCGGCGTTGTGGACGACGCGATGCAGGACTCCTCGGCGCTGTGGCTTGCAGCTGACGCTGCCGGCGGCAGGGCACTGTTCAGCGCCGCCGAAGGCTACGAGGTGTGGCTCAGACCCCGCGAGCTGGACGGAAAGCTGTGCTACAAAATGGCTTCCGGCCAGCTGCGGGGCGCTCCTAGACTGGGGTGATGATCACAGTCACCGGAAGTGTGGAAACCAAACTGTCCGCCGCGGAGGCTTTCGCTTTCATGCGGGAGTTCGAAAACACCAGCAAATGGGACCCCAACACTCCGGTGATGGACAAGCTGACCCCGGGGCCGGTGGCTGTAGGCCACAGGTACCACGCCGAATCCGAGTTCCGCGGCAAGAGGCAAACCCTGGAGTATGAGGTCATCGAGCTGACGGACAACCACATCAAGCTCCGTGGCGAAAACAAGTCAGTGACCGCCTTTGACTCGGTGGACGTCACTCCTTCCGGCAGCGGATCAGTGGTCAAGTACACCGCGGAATTCAGTATCAAGGGGCCCGCCAAGATCATCCAGCCGCTGCTCAAGCCCGCGTTTATGCAGCTCCGGGACCCTGCGCTGAACGGGATCCGTGACACCCTTAACGCCCAGGCTGCGGGCTGACTGGCCCCTCCCAGTCACTGCACCATAGGCTGGACAGTACCGTTCGGCAGTGGGCGGCCATGACGATGTGGCTTTGCTGTTGTCCGGAGGGAGCCTTGTAATGAACAGCGACGTATTCGAAGGCACCGCCTTCGCTGATGTTGCCGTGTACCTGCAGGACCTCGTCCTGGAAAACGTGGATGTTGACCAGCTCCTGGGCGGCCTCGCCGGCTATGCGGCCGCCCGGCTTGAGGGAACGGCTCCCGCGCTCTCGTGCGGAATATCTATCGAGCGTCCCAAGAAGCGGGCTGTCGCGGCGGGCAGCGACCCGGTGGCCCGGCTGTTGGGGCAGCTGGCGCCCAAATGCGAAGGCGCTCCCGGCGCCGCAGCTGCCGCCGGCTCCGGTGGAGTTGTTGTTCCGGACCTCCGCGCTGAAAAGCGTTGGCCCGAGTACGTCCGGGCAGCACGCAGGCAGGGGGTCCTGTCCCTGGTTTGCCTGCCGCTCGTCCTCGACGATGGAGACTCCGGCGTCCTGAACCTGTATTCCGGACAGGCGGGCGCGTTTGCCGGTGCCGGCCTTGCCGATGCCGAAGCCTTCGCTGTCCAGGCCTCAAAAGGACTCCGGCTCGCCTTGAGGATGGAGAAACTGCAGGACGCCAGGGACGGGCTGAAGGCAGCCATGCGGTCGCGCACCGTTATCGACCTGGCCACGGGGGCCATCATGGCCCAGAGCCGCTGCAGCCAGGCGGAGGCCTTCCAGGTGCTGCGCACGGCGTCGAACACCAGGAACACCAAGCTTCGCGAGGTTGCCTACGGCGTGGTGTCTTCCGTGGCTGGCAGCCCGGAAACCTTCACCTACTTCGACGGATAGGGATCCTGCGGCTCCGAAAGCCCCCGGGCCAGCGGCGAGTTGCTGTACGGCGCCCTGACCACCAGGCCGCTCTCGGCGCAGTATTCGTTGACAGCCTGCGACAACGCATCGCGCTCCTTCTCCGGCAGGGTGCCCGCGCCCAGGCTGTAGGCCCTGATGGCGTCCTCCGACGCATCACCGCCCAACGCCACGTAGTCAAGCCACAGCGCGGCGATGTCCAGGTTGTGCCGCCTGATGACGGCCCCGGTCAGGGCCTGCTGGTCCACCGCGTCCATCATTCCCTCCTGTTCCGTGGAGTTTCTCCAGGGAGTTCGGTGCGGGATTGGCGCGCGGATGGGTGGGGAGCGCAAATTTTTTTGCGGAAGCGCTCGCAGGCCTTTTCGAGGTTGAATCAAGTTTGCCCGCCAAAAGTCCAGGCTCGCGGGCACTATCAAGGGCTCCTACTTCGTCACCAAGTGCCAGTACTGGACCGTATCCCTGGCCCGGCGTCCGCTGCGGGACGCCGGCCACTGAAGCATCCCCTGGCGGGGCTGCGCCTTGTCAGCCCTCGCACTCCTTGCAGTACTTGTTGCCGTCCTTTTCACGGGCCAGCTGGCTGCGGTGGTGCACCAGGAAACAGGACATGCAGGTGAATTCGTCCGCCTGCACCGGAACCACCTGGATGAGGAGTTCCTCGTTGGAAAGGTCGGCGCCGGGCAGCTCGAAGCTGTCCGCGAGGTCCGTCTCGTCGACGTCCGGGGCGGCTTCGCGCCGGCCCGGCTTTTCAGTCTTCAGCTCTTCCAGGGCGACGTTCGGTTCTTCCTCCGGTGTCACCCGCGGAGCGTCGTAGTCAACTGCCATTGATGCGTTCTCCTGTACGGCTGTTGGTGCCCAGATTGTTCTGGACAGAGCGAAAACCCGGTGCGGTCCGCAGATATTCCCGGACGTTGCCCTACGCTATCCGGGAATTGCCGAATGTGCCCCCCGGGCGCGCCTTCCGCCGTCGTGCTTTGCGCAACACCGCCCTCACATGCCTGCCAGCCGAGAGCATTCGGCCCACAGCCTGCGGCGGGCTTCGGGATCTGAGCCCATGCCGGGGGTGGGGAGCTCTTTGCGTCGGCCCCAGAGCTTGCCCGAGACCGCGGCCGTTTCCGGTGCCGTGGCCAGCCACAGCGGAGTGTCCGCGGCCTTTTCTGCCGTACTGCCAAACCTGTTGGTGATCCAGCGGAAAGGGCCACCCACGTCCTGCAGCAGCGCTGTGTTCTTCACCAGGCCGGGGTGGACGGCATTCGCCACCACCCCGGTGCCGCTCAACCGTTCCGCGAGTTCCTGGGTCAGGAGCACCCGGGCCAGCATGGTTGGCGGAGTGGAGCGCAGGTAGCTGTACCTGCCTTTGGCGGTTTGCAGGTCATCGAAATTGAGCCTTGTGTTGCCATAGGGGGAGGCCACGTTGACGATCCTTGCCTGCCCCGCCGCCGCAGCCGTGCTCTTGAGCGCGTCCAGCAGGAGGCACGACATCAGGAAGTAGGACATCACGTTGGTGGCGAACGTCAGCTCCAGCCCGTCCGCTGTGACGTGACGTTCCTTGCGGAAGACGCCTGCGGCATTGACCAGGACGTCGAGTTGCCCGTGGCCGGCGAGGAAACCCGCCACGGCCGAATGGACTGACGACTGCAGCGACAGGTCGCACGCCATTGGTTCCACCCTGGCCGCCGGCACCCGGGCCCGGATGTCCTGCGCTGCTTCCTCCGCGCGCGCAGGGTTCCGGCCAACGACGACGACGGCGGCGCCCTCCCGCGCGAGGCCGGCGGCTACCGCTTTGGCCAGGCCGCCGGTGGCACCGGTGACCAGCGCAACCTTGCCGTTCATTGATGCCATGGCTACCGCCTCCTGACGCGTCCCTACGTCAATATCCCAGCACTAAACGCCGGGCCTGGCCATAGCCATGCGGGACGCGCGAAGGGCCCGGCAGGAGGGCCGGGAAGAACTATTTATGGCGTGGAGCCACAGCGGATCCGACCTCGTCAACGCCCTCGATTACGCCATCGAAACCCCGAGGCACGTAAATGTTGGCATGCTTGAGCTCATGCCCACGTTCCAGGTGCCCGGCGGCCTGACCTTCGACCGCCGCGAAGACAACGCCTGAACCGCGGCCGGCAGCACCACATCCGTTTCCAACCCGATAGGCCCTCCCGATGCAGTTAGTGCAAACCGTCAGTTTCCCGGACCCCCAGCTCCTGGCCGATCTTTCCCCGCTTCCCGCCGGCCTCCGCGGCGTGGTGTGGGACATGAAGGAGGCGCCGGACGCGTCGCTGGGCTCCATTGATGGCGTAATCCTGCCCTACCTGAACGCGTCCGTGGTGCTGAATTCCCTGGCGCACGTCCCGGACCTTAAGTTCGTGCAGACGCAGTCAACGGGGTACGACGGCGTCCAGGAGGCAGCAGGTCCGGCTGCGGCGGTTGCCACAGCCTCGGGCGTCCACGCCGCTGCCACGGCAGAGCTGGCGGTGGGCCTCATCCTGGCGAAACTCCGCGGCATCGACCAGGCGGTCAAGGATCAGCAGATCGAGAGCTGGAAGCCGCAGCGCCGCCAGTCCCTTGCGGACCGGCGGATCCTGCTGCTGGGCATCGGCGGCATTGGCAAGGAGCTGGCGAAGCGGCTGGAACCGTTCGAGGTGACCATCACCAGAGTGGGCAGCTCCGCCCGCACAGATGCTGACGGGCAGGTCCACTCTTCGGACGAGCTGGTGGCCCTGGCCGCGGACCACGATATCCTCGTTTCGGTCCTGCCGCTGACCGACAAGACCCGTCACCTGGTGGACGCGACGGTCCTGGCCGCACTCCCGGACGGGGCGCTGGTGGTGAACGTGGGCCGCGGCGCCGTGATCAGCACCGACGCCCTCACCCGCGAAGTGGTGTCCGGCCGCCTGCACTGCGCGGTCGACGTCGTGGATCCCGAGCCGCTGCCCGCGGGTCATGCGCTGTGGTCGGCGGAGAACGCCCTCATCACCCCGCACATAGGCGGAAACGCGTCTGCCTTCGAACCGCGGATCCTAAAGCTCCTCAAGAGCCAGCTGGAATTGCTGGCCGCCGGCGAAGCCCCGGCGAACCTGGTCCGGCAGGGGGCTTTCTGATGAGTGGCCTGTTCGACCTCACCGGGCGGGTGGCCCTGGTCACCGGCTCCAGCCGGGGCATCGGCTCCGCCCTTGCACGGGCTTTGGCCGACGCCGGAGCCACCGTTGTCCTCAACGGCGTCAACGCGGAGCGGCTGAAGGCAGCCGAAGCCGCGCTTGCCGCCGACTACGCGCCCGGCCGGATCACCAGCTGCGCCTTCGACGTCACCGACGCTGAAGCCGCAGCAGGCGGGATCAGCTGGATCGAAGAGAACGTGGGCCCGTTGGACATCCTGGTGAACAACGCCGGCATCCAGCACCGCGTGCCGATGCTGGACCTCGACGTCGCCGACTGGGAACGGGTCATCAGTACCGACCTCACCAGCGCGTTCCTGGTTGGCAGGGAAGCCGCACGGCACATGATTCCCCGCGGCCGCGGCAAGATCATCAACATCTGCTCGGTCCAGACAGACCTGGCACGTCCCACCATCGCGCCGTACGTCGCGGCGAAGGGCGGACTCCGGAACCTGACCCGCGCCATGACGGCAGAGTGGGCAGCCTCCGGCCTGCAGATCAACGGCATCGCGCCCGGGTACATCCACACCGAGATGACCCAGAACCTGGTGGACGACGAGCAGTTCAACTCCTGGATCCTGGGGCGTACGCCCGCCCACCGGTGGGGGACCGTTCAGGACCTGGCCGGTCCCGTGGTGTGGCTTGCCTCGGACGGGTCGGCGTTCGTCAACGGCCAGACGATCTTCGTCGACGGCGGCATGACGGTGGTGGTCTGATGTCCTCCCTAAACCGTGATCTGGACCGTGCTCTGAACAGTGACTTGAAGACGGACTTGAAGACGGGCCTTGCTGCAGGCCCGGCCCGGCTCCCGGCTTCCGGCCCGGCCCTGGTGGCGCATGCCGCCGGCGACCTTCGCATCGATGACGTGCCGCTGGCTGAACCCGCTCCCGATGAGGCTGTCATTGAAGTGCGCTATGGCGGCATTTGCGGTTCGGACCTGCACTACTGGCTGCACGGGGCGGCGGGGGAGTCAATCCTCAAGGCCCCGCTGGTGCTAGGCCACGAGATTTCCGGCGTGGTGGTGCGGCCGGCAGCCGACGGGTCAGGCCCAGCGGCCGGGACAGCCGTCGCCGTGCACCCGGCAACCCCCGGCCCCGGCGCGGCCCGGTACCCCGCGGACAGCCCGAACCTGTCTCCCGGCTGCACCTACCTGGGCAGCGCCGCACGCTACCCGCACACCGGCGGCGCCTTCAGCAGGTACGTCAACCTGCCCGTCCGCATGCTGCGGACACTGCCGGCGAGCATCAACCTGCGCACGGCGGCCCTGATCGAACCCGCCAGCGTCGCCTGGCATGCTGTATCCCGTGCCGGTGACGTCCGCGGCAAAACCACCCTGGTGATCGGGTCCGGTCCCATCGGCGCCCTGGCTGTGGCTGTCCTTAAGCGGGCGGGGGCTGCCCGGATTACCGCCGTCGACCTTCACGCGAAGCCGTTGGAAATCGCTGCTGCCGTGGGCGCCGATGAAGTCATCAACGCAGCTGACGTTGCGGCCATCGAAGCCGTGGAGGCTGACGTGGTGATCGAGTCCTCCGGCAACCACCACGGGCTGGCGTCGGCCATCCGCGGTGCGGTGCGGGGCGGAACGGTGGTGATGGTGGGGCTCCTGCCCACGGGCATGCAGCCGGTGCCGATCTCGCTGGCCATCACCCGTGAGCTTCGGCTCCTGGGCTCATTCCGGTTCAACGACGAGATCGATGACGTCATCGCGGCGCTCGCCGAGGGATCCCTGAAGATCGAGCCGGTCATCACCCATGAGTATCCGCTGGCCGACGCGCTGCAGGCGTTTGAGATGGCAAAGGACTCCACGAACTCCGGCAAGGTCCTCCTGGGCTTTGGCGGGCACGGGCAATCGCAATGAGCTCCCCGACACCGCCGCGGGACCGGCGGGAAACGGCGGTCGCCTAGCGCCTCGTCGCTGCGATGCGGGTCGGGGTAGGTAGACTGGTCTACCTACCCCGACCTCAAGGAGCCCGTAATGGCCGATACCAGCGCCGCCGTTGGGGCGGCACCGCGACCGCCGGCACGTGAGCTGCTGCTCGCAGCGGCGGCCCGGCTGTTCTACTCGAACGGCGTTTCGGCCACCGGCATCGACACCATCACGTCCGAAGCCGGTGTGGCCAAGAAGAGCCTCTACAACAACTTCTCCTCGAAGGCCGAGCTCGTGGCCGCCTACCTCGAAGCCCGGCATGAGGAATGGCTGGGCCTGTACCGCAGCCGGGTCGGGGCGGCGACCAACCCCCGTGACAAGGTCCTGGCCATCTTCGACGCCTACACCGACCACGCCAACGCAGCCTACGAGCACGGCTTCCGCGGCTGCGGACTCCTGAACGCAGCGGCTGAACTGCCGGCCGGCGACCCTGGCCGGACGGCGGTGCGGCAGCACAAAGAGGAAGTCGAGGAACTCCTGACAACCCACGTGGCCGAACTGCTGCCGGACGGGAGTGGTCGCGCCGCGGACCTGGCCCGCCACCTGTCCTTCATACTCGAAGGCGCCATGGCCCGGGCGGGCCTGGAGGGCAACGACGCGCAACTCCAGAACGCCAGGCTCATCGCCGCGCGGATGCTGGACAGCCTGTGACCCCGCAGCACGGAAACGCCCGGCACGCCAACTCACCGCACACCGACGGTTCGCACGCCAACGCTCCGCTGCTGGGCGCGGTGTTCGTGGCGGTGGCGTCCATTTTGTGGGGCACCACGGGAACCGCCGCTACGTTCGCCCCGTCCGTCAGCCCGCTCGCCATCGGAGCCGTGGCCATGGGCCTGGGCGGGTTGCTGCAGGCACTGTACGCTGCCACATCCATCGCCCGGCAGCGTTCAGGGCTGGCCCGGCGGTGGCGGCTGGTCCTGCTGGCTGCGGCAGCCGTTGCCGTGTATCCGCTGGCCTTCTACAGCTCCATGCACCTGTCCGGGGTGGCGGTGGGCACCGTGGTTTCCATCGGGTCGGCCCCCATCGCGGCGGCACTTATCGAACGGTGCGCGGACGGCAAGCCGTTGACCCGGCGGTGGGTGACAGGCGCAGTGCTCGGCGTGGGAGGGGCGGCGCTGCTGTCCTTCGCCGGCCGCACGCCCGCGGGCCATGGTGCTGCCGCCTCCGGGACCGTGCCGGAGTGGGCGTCCACCGTTGGGATCATGCTGGGCCTGGTGGCCGGCGGCACCTACGCCCTGTACTCCTGGGCAGCGCACCGGCTGATCGGCGGCGGGGTTTCTTCGCGGGCTGCCATGGGGTCCGTCTTCGGATTGGGCGGGCTGCTGCTGATGCCCGTCCTGGCCCTGACCGGCGCGCCGCTGCTGCAGTCGTGGACGAACTTCGCCGTCGGCGCCTATATGGCCCTGGTCCCGATGTTCGCCGGGTACGTCCTCTTCGGCTGGGGCCTGGCCCGGATCCACGCCAGCACAGCCACCAGCATTTCCCTGCTGGAGACAGTGGTCGCGGCGGTCCTCGCCGTCCTAATGGTGGGGGAGCGGCTCCCGGCACTTGGCTGGCTTGGCGCCGCCGTCGTGCTCGCCAGCCTGTTCATCCTCACCCCGGGCACCCCGCGCAGCTCAGTCAAGAAGCCTGCTGGCGGAAAGGAGAGCGGATCAGCCGGGTTCTTGCCGCCGCCCGCCCCGGCCGAGGGGGCGCCCGTTCCGGAGGATGCAGGCTCCCAGCGCCACTAGCAGGACACCAACCACGACGGCGGCCGCGGCCTGTCCGCCGATGCCCGCCATGACGAGCAGCAGGCCGAGCAGGCACACGGCCGTGCCGGCCACAAAGCCGTCAGGCACGCGGCGCGCGGGATAACCGGAGAGCAGCTCCATGGCCAGGTGGGGATCGTCGGCGATCAGCCGCAGTTCCAGTTCCTGGAGCAGCCTCCGCTCCTCGTCGGACATTGGCATGGCCTGCCCCTGTATTCCGTGGGATGCGGGTATCGCTTCTGACCGTAGGAGCCTTCACCCGCGCAGTCAAGGGCCTCGCCTGCCGCGCACGTGGGCAGGACGCGGCTGCCGGCTCCGGGCAGGCCAGCTCCCTGCAGGGGACGCGCGGGAAGCCGGCTACCGCCGTCGTAGTTCCGCGAACTCAATGGACGGCACGATGGCGCCCGCGTCCCGCTCCACGAAGTTCGTGCCCGGCGGCACCAGCTCGTCGATGGCGTCCAGTACGTCCTCGCCGAGCAGGACGTCCGCGGCGCGCAGGTAGGCGTGCAGGTGCTCCTCGTTGCGCGGGCCGATGATGACGCTGCTGATCGCCGGGTGGCTCAGGGCAAATCCGACGGCGAGGTCCACCAGCGGCAGTTCCAGCTTGTCCGCGAGCCGGGCCAGGGCGTCGGCAGCGTGGAGCTTGCGCTCGCTGGAGGGGCCGGAGATGTCGTACCGGCCCGGAAGCGAATGCACGCGTGTGGGCGCCTTGCTCGCCTCAAGCGTGAAGTCGCCGGAAAGCCAGCCGCCCGCCAGTGGCCCGTAGGCCAGGACACCGAGGCCGTACTGCTGGGCGATGGGGAAAACGTCCCGCTCGTTGCCCCGCACCAGCATGGAGTACGGCACCTGGTTGCCCAGCGGCGGAATGAGGTGGTTGGTTGTGGCCAGCCACTGCGCCTCCACCAGCTGCGCCGGCGTGAACACAGACGTGCCGTAGTAGAGGATCTTGCCCTGCCGGATCAGGTCGTTGAGCGTGGTGATGGTTTCCAGGACGTCGGTGTTGTAGTCCGGCCGGTGTGCCTGGTAGAGGTCGATCCGGTCAGTCTGCAGCCGGCGGAGGCTGCCCTCCACGGCCTGGGTGATCCAGCGGCGGGAGTTGCCTGAATGCGCCGGATTGGCGCTCATCTGCCCGTGGAACTTGGTGGCGAGGAAGACGTCGTCGCGGCGCCCGCGCAGAGCCCGTCCCACTACCTGCTCGGACTCGCCCTGCGAATAGACATCAGCGGTGTCGACGGCAGTGATCCCGGCATCCAGGGCGGCATGGATGGTGCGGATGCTTTCCTCTGCACCGGTGGGCGCCCCGGAGGGGCCGCCCATTCCTTCACCAAAGTTCATGGTGCCCAAAGTGAGCGGACTGATGGGAGTCCCCGACCGCCCGAACACCCGCAGTTCGCTGAGGCTCATTCCGGTTTCCTCCCACTGGCCTTGGCTTGTATGCCTTCGATTGTCATGAGGCTACATAGTTCCGCCGGTGGCCTGAAGAATGCCGCCTTACTCCTTCTCTTTTCGACGCAAAGGGTAACCGTGGGGGCGGGAATGACGTTTTGTGGCGCGCGCCCACCGGGACTTCTCGCATATATTTTGAGTCATGGCCACCCCGACCAACGATGAGCAGTTCCTCAAGCTGCACGACCTGATCATCGGAAGCACGAACGTGAGCGGCTTCCTCACCGAACTGTCCATAGTGGCTGCCACCGCGCTGAGCGAGTCCGCGGGGACGCACATGGAATGCGGCGTGACCCTGAGGCGGCGCAAACGCAGCGCCACCGTGGCCGGCAGCAGCGAGCGTGCACGGGAGTTGGACAGGCTGGAGCAGGTCCTGGGGGAGGGGCCATGCCTGGCCTCCCTGGAGACGATGAGGCCGGTCGTCCTGGCGGACGTGGACAACGACCCCCGCTGGCCGGAGTACCGGAAGATCCTCGCGGACAACAACTGCCGCAGCGTCCTGGGCGTCCCCTTGGAACTCGACGAGCACCAGTCCGCCGCGCTGAACTTTTTCGCGGACCAGCCCGGCGTGTTTTCCGAACACGTGATTGGCAGGGCCGAAGCTTTCGCGCACCTGGCGGGCCGGGCGTTGCGGCTGGCCTTGCGGATCGCCGACGCCCAGAACCTCGCCGACGACCTCTCCGCAGCCATGCAGAACCGCACCACCATCGACCTTGCCTGCGGCGTGATCATGGCGCAGAACCGGTGCTCCCAGGATGACGCCATAGCCCTGCTGACCAAGGCCTCCAGCCACCGGAACCAGAAGCTGCGCGACGTGGCGGCCGAAGTCCTGGCCAGGGTGAACGGCAGTTCGGTCAGCACCCACTTCGAACCCTGAGCGTCCTGCCCGGCCCTCCCGGCCGGCAGCTGCACGGCGTAGTGCCACTGTGACGGCGGCCGCATTTCGTCTCCACGGCACCCTGCAATAATCTGAACCCACGGTTGTGCGCGGGGGTGCAAACGCCCGGTACAACAGGCAGCACTGTAAGTTCGGGCCCCACCAGACGAGGCGGACACGCATGACGGCTTCAGACCAGCAGCAGGCAGCACGGCCAGGGAGGCCGGCCGGCCAACCGGAGACACCTGGAACGGCAGGCGCGGCTTCCGCCGGTGTTGCTCCCGGCGGGGCTGCCGGTGCGGCTGCGGCCGGGACAGCCCGCCCGGACGTGGACCCGCACCTGCTGCAGCGTCTCGCCGACGCCCACGGTGTCGGCACCTCCTTCCAGGGCTGGGACGGGCTGCCACACACTGTTGCCGGGGAAACACTCATCAAAGTCCTTGCAGCCCTGGGCGTGAAAGCGGACACCAACCAGCACATCGAGGCGGCCCTGGCGGAAGCCGACCTGGCGCCGTGGCGGCGGATGCTGCCTCCCGCCGTCGTCATCCAGCAAAACGAGCCCGCCCAGGTCCCCGTGCACGTGCGCGACGGGGCAACCGCAACCCTGACCATCACGCTTGAAGGGGGAACGGGGTCCCGGGAAGCCGTCCAGCAGGATCTTTGGGTGGAGCCGCGCGTGGTGGACGGGACCCCTGTCGGGCGTGCCACGTTCGCTTTGCCGCAGGACCTGCCGCTGGGCTGGCACACCCTGAACGCCGAGTCGGAGGGCACCACGGCCACCGCCACCCTGGTAGTGACACCCGCCAGGCTGGACACCGCCAAGGACCTTGAACGGCGTCGCGGCTGGGGCCTGGCCACCCAGCTCTATTCCGTGCGGTCCAAGCGGTCGTGGGGCATCGGCGACTTCGCGGACCTCGCGGACCTCGCGGCAATAAGCGGTGCCAGGGGCGCGGACTACATCCTTGTCAACCCGCTGCATGCCGCCGAACCTGTCCCGCCGGTCCAGCCGTCACCCTATTCACCGTCCACTCGCCGGTTCTTCAACCCGTTGTACATCCGGATCGAAGCCATCCCGGAACTGGCCTACCTCAAGCCCCGCAAGCGGGCAGCAGTGGAAAAGCTGCGGGAAGAAGTGGCCGGCCTGAACAGGGACGGCGAACGGCTGGACCGGAACGCGGCATACGCCGCCAAGCTGCAGGCGCTGGAACTGCTCTACCACGCCCGCCGGTCGCCGGCCCGGCAGGCCGCCTTCGACGAGTTCTGCCGGATTTCCGGTTCCGGCCTTGACGACTTTGCCCTGTGGTCCGCCATCCGCGAGGACCTCGCACCGGATGATCCGCTGTGGGCGGACCCCGATTGTTCGCTGGGCACCCCGGAGGCCGAGGCCTTGCGGGACAAGCTTGCCGACCGGATCGGCTTCCACCGGTGGCTGCAGTGGATCTGCGACGAGCAACTGGAAAGTGCCCAGCAGGCGGCGCTGCGCTCGGGGATGCGGCTGGGCGTGGTCCATGACCTCGCGGTCGGCGTGGACCACAGCAGCGCCGACGCCTGGACACTCCGCGGTGTCCTCACCCCGGGCACCAGCGTGGGCGCGCCGCCGGACATGTACAACCAGCAGGGCCAGGACTGGGGCCAGCCGCCGTGGCACCCGGCCCGCCTCGCCGAGGCCGGGTACGCGCCGTTCCGGAACATGCTGGCAACAGTCCTGCGGCACGCCGGGGGCATCCGCGTGGACCACATCCTTGGGCTGTTCCGGCTCTGGTGGATCCCCGTGGGCAACGCGCCCGGCGACGGTGCCTACGTCCGCTACGACCATGAGGCACTGATCGGCATCCTCGCGCTGGAGGCGCACCGGGCCGGGGCCGTGGTCATCGGCGAGGACCTCGGCACCTTCGAGCCGTGGGTGCGCGACTACCTTGCGGCCCGCGGCATCATGGGCACGTCCATCCTGTGGTTCGAGTACGACGGCGACGCGCCCCTTGCGCCCGAAAAGTACCGCACGCAGGCCCTGGCCAGCGTCAACACCCACGACCTGCCGCCGACGGCCGGGTACCTCGCCGGCGACCATGTGGCGTTGCGGAGCCGCCTTGGCCTGCTTGAACGGTCCGAAGCGGAGGAACGCGCCGGGCACGACGCGTCGCTGGAGAAGATGTTCGCACTGCTGCGCGAGCGCGGCTACCTGCCCGAGGGCGGCCCCGCCGTTTCCGAGGAGCAGACCATCGAGGCGCTGCACCTGCTGCTCACCCTGACACCGTCGGTGCTGCTCGGCGTCGCGCTGGTGGACGCCGTAGGTGAGCGGCGGGTCCAGAACCAGCCCGGAACCACGGAGGCGTTGTACCCGAACTGGCAGGTTCCGCTGGGCGGCCCCGACGGCACCCCCGTGTTCCTCGACGACCTTCCCGCCAATGCGCGGTTCAACGCCCTGCTCGCGGCGGTGGAGGAGGCCCTGCACGGCTGAATGACCCTAAGGAGGGTGCCATGACTGATGTACCTCGCCCTGAGCCCACTGGACCGGCAGGGGAACCCGGCGGGCGCGGCCCCGTGCTGGTGGTTGGCGGTACGGGAATGCTGGGCGCCCAAGTGGTGACGGCGTTGCTGGACCGGGGTAAACAGGTGCACGCCCTGGTCCGGCCCGGTTCCGACGCGTCCCGGCTGGAGGCGGCCGGCGTGGACATTGCCCGCGGCGACATGATGGACCCGGAGTCGCTGGACCGGGCGATGGCAGGGGTGGACGCGGTCATCACATCGGCGGCAGGCTACACCCGCCACCGCAAGGGGGACACCCCGGAGATCGATACCAGGGGCAACTTCAACCTGGCCGAGGCGGCAAGCCGGGCAGGAGTGCGGAGGTTCGTGCTGACCAGCATCCTCACCTGCGACCAGACCCCGGGCGTCCCGCACTTCTGGCATAAGAAACTCATGGAGGACCGGCTCCAGGACCTGGGTGTGCCGTTCGTGGCGCTGCGGCCCGGAGCGTTCCTCGACCAGGTCACCCGGTTCGGCGGCGATCCCATTGCCAAGCGCAAGCTGATGTGGATGGGCTCGCCGCGGGTCCCGACAACGTTTGTGCTGACCCCCGACCTGGCCGGCTACCTCGCCGACGCCGTGGACGCCCCCGGGGTGGAAGGCCAGCGGATCGACATCGGCTGGGACCGGCCGCTCGGCATGGGCGAGGTGGCGGAGATAGCCGGCCGTCTCACGGGAGGACCCATCCGGGTGCGCTCGGTTCCCATGCCCGTCCTGCGGGCCGCCGGCCTGGTCCTGGGGCGTTTTAACCCGATGGTGAAGGACCTCGTCGCCATGATCGCCTGGTTCCAGACCGGCCGCTACGTGGCCGACACCACCCGGCAGCGCGAGGTGTTTGGCGCCCCGCCCACAGCCGAGGACGCCATCCGGCGGCTCGTTGGACTCTTGGGGCACCAGGTGCGGGAATAGGTTCTACCGGATACGGCGATTCTGCTGCACATGGGACTGGGGCCCACCCCGCAAGGTGAGCCCCAGCCTTGACGGTCAGGCGGGGTCAGCCCGCCGTGATCACGTGGGTGGCGTGGTCGTAGCGGAAGGTGACCGGGCCGCCGTCGTGCTCCAGCACGATGTTGGCGCCCGGACTGGCGCCGCCCGCGCCGTAGCTGACGTTCCAGTTCCGGTTGAGGGCGGCCTTGAACTCGTAGGTGCCGGCCGGGAGGTCGGCGACGGACAACTTCCACACCAGGTCCGCGGGGTCCAGGGTGAGCTGGGCCTGGTCGCAGGCCGGATCCCAGACTGCCGCGCAGCCCATGGCCGTGTTCATGCTGCCCGGCGCGGACACAGCACCGGGCTGCTGCGAGGCGTACACCGCAGTGATCAGGTGGGTGCTGTTGTCATAGCGGAACGTCACCGGCCCGCCGGGGTGGTCCAGGACGATATTCTGCCCGTTGAACTGGCCGTCCTTGCCGTAGTTCTCATCCCAGCCCCCGTTGAGTGCTGCCTTGTACTCGTACTTTCCGGCTGGCAGGTTCACGGTCAGGCGCCAGATCTTGTCCACCGGGTCCAGCTTCATCATGGCCTGCTGGCAGCCCGGCGACCATTCGGCACAGCCCATGGGGACATTCAGGGACCCGGCCACGGTCACGGACTTGGGCTGCGGTGCATCGCCGACCGTGATGGTCCGGGTGCCGCTGGACACGCTGAAGCCCGGCCCGGCCATCGACGCCCGGTACGCCACCTTGGTGCCGTCTGCCAGTCCTGAGATATCGTCCGTGGCTGAGTACACGGGGGAGGAATTGTCGGAGCCAGCCGCCGTCCAGGCGCCGCCGTTGACGCTCCGTTCAAAGGAGACCACGTGCGTTGCTTTTTCCGGATCCGCTGTCGCGCTCAACTGCACGGAACCCTTGGCGCTGCTGCCCTCGGCGGGCTTGTCCAGGGTGAGGACGGGTGCGGGAACGCTGGCCGTGCGCTGTTGGCTGGTGGCGGTATGGCCGCCGTTGTCCAGCACAGTGGCGCGGTACTCCACGGAAGTTCCGGCGTCCAGGGCCGCCACGTCGTGGAACACCCGGTACGGGGCGGTGTCATCCGTGCCGATGGGCTGCCATTCCCCGCCTGCCTGCTTCGCCTCGAAGGTGACCTCATAGAACGAGGAGCCGTCGACGTCGGCCGTCACCTGCAGGCGCCCGTTGTCACCGGTGGCGGGCATGGGTTGGTTCAGGACGACGGCGGGGGCGGCCTTGGAGTGCGGAATCCGGCCGGAGGACTCGTACACCACGGCAGACAGCGGCGGGACTGTAACGGTCAGCTTGCCTTCCGCGGAGGTTTTCGCTTCAGCTGCTGCGTCTCCGTAGACCTTGGTGTAGTTGCGCTTGGCGATGTAGGTCTGGATTTCCGCCGTCTGCGGCTGCTCGCTGTTGTTCAGCGCAACGACATACTCGCGCTGGTCTTCGGCGTCCGTCCGGGAGAAGGCGTAGATGCCGGCGCCCTCGGAGGCGTAGCGGTTCTGGTGGGCGCCGTCGCGCAGGGCCGGGTGCTCCTTCGTCAGGGCAGCGAGCTCGCTGATCTTGGTGTACAGCGGATGGCTCGTGTTGAAGTTGTCTTCGGCGTGGGTGGCGTCGGTGCCCAGCAGGTCGTCGTCGAGGTAGTCCGTCACTTCGCTGGCGAACAGGGTCTGCCGGGCGTTCTGGTCACCTCCGGGATTTCCCGTGAAACCCTGCTCGTCACCGTAGTAGACCACCGGGTTGCCGCGGGAGAAATACATCAGTTCGTGCGCCAGCCGGTCACGGGCCACCTGTTCCTCGTCCTTGGCTCCCGGGTTGTCCTCCACGATGAAGCTGCCGATCCGGCCCATGTCGTGGTTGCCCAGGAAGGTGGGCAGCTGGTAGACGTTCGAATCGGCGTCGGTGTACCAGTCATCACCGGCGAAGAACGTCTCCAGGTTCCGGGTGTCCTGGCCCTTGGAGGCGAAATCGCGGGCGGCGGCCTGGAATGGGAAGTCCAGCACCGCCTGCATCTGGTTACGGGTGGTGAACTGCGAGGTGAAGCTCTTTGTGGTGTCAAAGACCTCGCCGAACATAAAGAACTCGTCCTTGCCCTGTTCCTTGGCGTAGCTGAGGACATCCGGGCCGAATTCCTGCCAGAACTCGTTGTTGACGTGCTTCATTGTGTCGATGCGGAACCCGTCCACGCCAAACTCGCGGATCCAGGTCTTGTAGATGTCCTTCATGCCCTCCACCACCCTGGGGTGCTCGGTGAAAAGGTCGTCCAGGCCAAAGAAGTCGCCGTAGTAGGCGTCCTCGCCGACGAAGGTGGTGTCACCACGGTTGTGGTACAGGGTGGGGTCGTTCAGCCAGGCCGGGACTTTGAGGTCCTCTTCGCCGGATTCGAGGAACGGAACGTAGGGGAAGGAAGAGGCGGCATCCAGTTCCGGGAACGTGCCCGTCCCGGCGTAGTCACGGTCATCGAACTCAGCGCCGCTGGCCATCTTGTACGGGACAGCGTCCTTGGAGACGTAGCCCTTTCGCTCATTCTTCTCGCCGTACCCGATGACGTCCGCAGTGTGGTTGGTGATGATGTCGAAGTACACCTTCATACCGCGCGCGTGCGCCGCATCGATGAGGGCCTTCAGCTCGGCGTTGGTGCCCAGGTGGGGATCGATCTGGGTGAAGTCCGTGATCCAGTAGCCGTGGTAGCCCGCTGACTTGTCTTCCGGCTGGACGGCCTTGTTCTTGAAGCTGGGGGTGAGCCAGATGGACGTGGTCCCCAGGCCCTGGATGTAGTCGATCTTGTCCAGCAGGCCGGCGAGGTCGCCGCCGTTGTAAAAGCCCTTCTTTGTGGGGTCGAATCCGGACACCATGGGGTCGGAACCCAGTCCGCCCTGGTCGTTCGCCTCGCTGAAGTTGCTGAACCGGTCCGCCATGACAAAGTAGAAGTTCTCATCCGTGACCGGCGCCCGGAGGGAATGGGCGGCTGCGCCCGGAGTGTTCGGCTTCTCCTTCCCGGGCGCGGCCTGTGCCGGGAGCACCGCTGCGGACACGGCGACGGCGGCTGCGAGCAGTGCCGCTCCTGAACGTCGGCAGGCGGAGCGGATCCGGGCTCCGGGCGGGGTGTCGTTGACGAAGGGTGATGTTCCTGGTGATGGAAGATGTGCGCGCGGGGACGCGCCGGGGGTGCGGACTATCAAGGCGTGAGACCTTTCCTGGTGAGCGGCGCTGCTGTACAGGCTTGCCATCGGCAAGGTTCTGCGGCATGGGTGCCGATTCGACAGGCAGCTTGCTGCCCTGTGAACCACCTCACACTGTAAGCGCTTGCACTGGATAACTCCAGCGGTTAGGAAAACTCCATTCCCGGGCGGGGCCAGCGCCTTAGTCGGGCCGGTCGCCTCCGGCAGCTATCCGCCTGCGGGGACAAGGGCAGTGGGCGAGGGGGTCTTCACGTCATGGACCTGCCGGCCGGGCAGGCCTGAAACGGGGTCCAGGGCGAACGTGGCAACATTGTCCGAGCGTTCGTGGGCCACGTGGAGCCAGGTGTCCCGCACCAGGTGGTGGCGTGGCCAGTTGCCGCCGCTCGGCGTGTCCTGGACGGGCAGGAGTTCCGTGCCGCCGCCTCCCACTTCGAGGGTGCTGATGATGTTGGAGCCCCGGACACCGACATACGCGTAATTGCCTTGTGGGCCCAGGCAGATCTCGGCGGCGGAGTCACCGGGCTGGCTGCCACCGGAGGTCGCCGGGCCACGGAATACCAGTTCGAAGGTCCCCGCCTCCGGCCGTAGGATGAACACCTCCACGGAGTACTCGGAGACCACAAACACGTTGCCGGTGGAGTGCTGCAGCAGGTGGCGTGGGCCGCTGTCGAACGGCAGGGCCACCTCATGGTCTGCCGCGAGGCCTGTCCCCGGTAAATAATTCCAGACACGGATTGTGTCGTGGCCCAGATCAGTGGTCATGACGCGGCCGTCGCGGAGCATCAGGCTCGCATGCGCCCGGCTTTGCCTGCGCTCTCCCGGCGAGAGGCTTGCGTGCGGGTCCACGGACGGAGGTGCGGGAAACCGCCCTGTCAGGCCGCCGTCGGAATCCAGGCCGTAGAGAATTACTTGGCCGTCACCCCAGCAGGCAGCGGTAACGAAGCGGCCCAGCGGGTCGACGGCCACGTGGCAGGTTGCCTCACCCGCTGGTTGCGGATCGCCGTACGGCTCCAGGCCGAAGGTCCCGGCACGGCGGTAGGCCTGCACCATCTTGCGCTGCTCGGCTGCGGCGTAGACCACGGGCAAGGTCGGGTGGACGGCAAGAAACGACGGCGACTGCGCCTTGGCCGCGGTACCATGCCAGTCGAGGCTGCCATCTTCGTGCGCGCGGAGAGCGCCGATGCCCTCGGCCCGGCCGCCGCCATCCGGAGTGTAGGTGCCGGTCCAGATGATCGCGTCAGTCGTGGAGGAGGTCATGAGTCCATCCTGCCAACAGAATCGGTCCCTGCGGCTCCGACCCGGCCTCCGCTAGCATGGAATTTCCAGCCGCAGCCGAGGGAGGTGGGGTTCCCATGCCACCCCTCAATCCTGTTGACCGGACGGATCCGGCGGACCTGACGCTCGCCGCCGTCGTTGCTGTGCTGCGCAAAGCCGGCTGCGTCTTCGCCGAAGACGAGGCAAAACTTCTCCTGGATGATGCTGCCAGTCCGGCCGAGCTGGCACGCAACGTGGATCGCCGGGCCGCGGGTGTCCCGCTTGAGCACATTGTGGGTTGGGCCGAATTCGCCGGCCTGCGGATCGAGGTGGATCCCGGGGTATTTGTGCCCCGGCGCCGTACGCAGCTTCTGGTCGACGCGGCCGCGGCGGTCCTGGCAGCCCTCGAGTGTTCCCAGCCGCCAGTTGCCGTGGACCTCTGCTGTGGTTCCGGAGCGGTGGGCGCTGCCTTGCTTCATGCGTTTCCGGGAGCTGAACTTCCAAGAGTGGAACTGCATGCCGCGGATATCGACCCGTCGGCCGTGGCGTGTGCCCGGCGGAATATCAGGCCTCTGGGTGGGATGGTGCACCAGGGCGACCTTTTTCGTGCCTTGCCCATTTCGCTTCTGGGCAGGGTGCAGGTGCTGGCCGTCAACGCCCCATATGTCCCCACCGCCGCCATCAGCGCCATGCCGCCTGAAGCCCGTCTCCACGAACCACATCTTTCCCTGGACGGTGGTTCGGACGGATTGGACGTGCACCGCCGCGTGGCGGCGGCCGCGAGCGAGTGGCTTGGCACGTCCGGCCATGTCCTCATCGAAACCAGCGAACGGCAGGCAGCCGGTACCGCGTCGATCCTCGCCGACGCCGGTTTCTCCGTCCGCACAGTGCACTCCGACGAGGTGGACGGCACCGTGGTGATCGGGACCGCACGATAGATACAGGCAGCGAAGCCGTCACGCGATTGTTGCCCGGCGCGGCCCCGGGTCCAGCCCTGGCGACGGTGCATGCCCACGCCCGGAAGGCGGTATGTCCGCAATGCCTTATTCGCGGGGATGTGGCGGTGGTGGGGGTTTGTAGTAGTGGTTTTGTTGGGGTTTTTGGGTGGGGTCGATGTGCGGCGGCGGGATGAAGGTTGGGATGCCGTGCTGGACGGTAATGGTCCATTGTTCTTTGTGGACGAGGTGATGGTGGTGGCTGCAGAGCAGGACGCCGTTGTCGACGCTGGTGTCTCCGCCGTGTGACCAGTAGGTGATGTGGTGTGCTTCGCACCAGGGTGCGGGGGCGGTGCAGTTGGGGAAGGCGCAGCCTTGGTCGCGGGCGGTGAGGGCGAGGCGTTGGGCGGTAGTGAAGAGTCTGGTTTTGCGGCCAAGGTCGAGGATTTGGCCGTTGGTGCCGAGGACGGCGGGGATGATGTCGGCGTCGCAGGCGAGCTTGCGCAGCGTGGCGGCGGCGACGGGTCCGGTGAACGCGAATGTTCCTGTGCCTGTCCCTGACCCTGCGCGGTTTGGGTGGCCGGGCCGAGGGGCGGGTTCGTGCGTGGTGTCGGGTTCCGGGTGCGGTGCGTGGGGGCCGGCTGCGGGTGCGGTGTGGGGGAAGAGGTCCTGGTAGTTGATGGTGGCGATGATTTGGGGGCGGTTGCCGCCGGTGGTGGGGAGTTGGTTGGTGGTCAGGCCTGCTGTGAGGGCGGAGAGGATCCCGTCGAGTTGTCGTTGAGGCCGGGTGCGCCGGTCCAGGTCAGGGTCGTTGCCGTGTCCGTCTGTCACGTTGCCGGTGTCGTGGGCGGGGTTGTTGCTGGTGTGGTTGGCCGTGTTGCCGCTGGTGCGGGGGTTGGTGGCGGCGTTCATGGCGGTGGCGAGGTGTTCGTATTGGGCGGTGGTGGCGAAGATTTCGAGGTGGTGGAGGCCGTGGCGGGGTTTGCGGATGAAGGCGCCTTGGGTGTGGCGGAGGGCTTCTTCGGTGGGTTCGGTGCCGTCGGCGTTGATGGTGTCGGCCCAGCGGCGGGCGACGCGGGTGAGGAAGTCCGGGTCTGCGGTGGTGGCGGTGGTGGTGAGTTGGTGTTCGATCAGGTCCAGGGTTTCGGCGGTGGTGTGGTGGCGGAGCCGGTCGAGGGTGGCGGCGATGATGGTGGCCGCGTAGGAGGACACCGCCGGCGCTGATGGCAGTGCAGGGATGCTGCCGTTGGTGCTGTCGCCGGTGGTGGGGGTGAGGGCGGTGGCGAGGTGTTCCCGTGTGGGTGGGGTGGGTTCGCCGGTGAGGGTGGTGCCGGGCAGTGTCTGGTGGGCGAGGTTCAGGCGGCGGGTGGCTTCGCGGACCGGAATGCGGAGCCGGAGCCGGAGGAACTCGGCGGTGGTGCGGCAGCCGTCATCGGCTGGGGAAATCACTGCCGGCCGCTCCGGGGTAGGGCTGGTGGGTGCGGGCCAGTTGGCGTCTGTTTCGGGCGGCGCCGGGGGCCGGTTGAGGGTTTCGACGCCGTCCGCGGTCCAGCCGGTGACCCAGCCGCCGGAGGATCGGGCGCCCGGGGTGCCAGCGCCGGAGGCCCGGGCGCTGGCACGGGTTGCTGCTGCATCGGTGATCGCGCGGGCGCGGGTTCGGTCCACGGCGCCGGCGGCGAGGACCTGCAGGTACTCCACGGACCGGGCGATCTGTTCGACCTGCCCGGCGAAATTGGCCGCTTCAAGGTAATCGGCTGACGCCAGCACCTCCGGCGTCGCGGCGGCAAACGCCGCTACCAGGCCGCTGACCCCGGCGAAATCCATCACGCCGGTCCCCGCCAGGGCCGGAATCCCCGGTTCGTTTCCGGTCAGGGCCGGCATCTCGGCGCCGCCCGGTTCGTTTCCGGCCAGGGCTGGTATTTCCGCGCCGCCCGGTTCGTTCCCGGCCAGGGCTGCCATCTCGGCGCCGCACGGTTCGATTCCCATGACCGTGCCCGGTTCAGCGGCCGGAGTGCTGGCAGGGGCGCTGGCAGGGACGGGGTGAAGGCGGGCCGGAAACCCGCGGGACGTGCCGTCGTCGAACGCATAGTACCGGCGGCCACCCCGCCGGGGCGCCCGCGGAAACACACCGGCGAAACCGCCGAACTCCGCAAGCTGATCCCCAATGGCCTCCATGGGTCAACTCTTCCACCCACCACCGACAAAACACCCAACCCAAAACCCCTATGTGGAAAACCCACAGGATAGACGGGGCGCAAAAATTGCCCGGATCTTGATGAGGCTCTGCGTAAGGGCTGAAAGCCCGGAACTAGGGTTGGCGTAACGGTCCTGAGGTGGGCCAATGCAGCTTTGGTAGGGGGAAACACATGGCTGGCAGGAAAACGGGCCGCAGGTCAAACAAGGAAGAGCCACAGGAGTCACAAGGAACCGCGGACAGCGGCCAAACTGGGCAGGACACCGCCGATTCGGCGGAGCAGCCGCGCAGGGTCCCCGGGCTTAACGGCTACGACCCAAAATTGTGGCCGGACGCGTAGCGCGGAGGCGTACTCCATGGCGCACGGGGCGCCAGCGGATAAAGGGTAGCAGCGGATAAAGCGATGCCGGCCGCCGCGTCCCCCAAGGATCGCGTCGGCCGGCAGTGCGTTTCAGTTGTAGCACATGGAATTACAGAACCCGGTGTCAAGAAGCTTCCGGCGTCATGAACCGTCTGGGTCCTGTTGTCTAGCCTTTGGAATTCCCGTCGCCGGAGGTGGTGCCCAGGTTGGTCGTCTCCGGGTGTGTGCTGTGCGCGGGGATGTGGTCCTCGCCGAGGTCGCCGGCCGTACCCGTAGTCCCGGTCGTGCCGAGGTTTCCGGAGGTGCCGGTCGTCCCGATCGTGCCAAAGCCGCCCGTCGCGGCGGTGCCGGGGGCGCCTGTGGAGGTTGCGCCGTCGGACGGCTCCGGCTTTCCGTCGCCGGACGAGCCGGACGTTCCTTCCCGGTGCATCGCGGAGCCGAGGACGGTGCCTGCCCGGCGTGCGGCTTCGGTCAGCTGGTCGGCGACCTCAGGTGCCTTTTCCTTGACGGCTCCGGTGGCAACGGCCACTTTGTCCTGAACGGGCTTGCTGTCCCAGATACCTGCAGCCCGGGCCTTCAGCTTGTCGTAGGCCGCACGGCCGGACCGTGACCCGAGGACGTATCCAGCGGCGATTCCAACACCCAAAAGAAGCTTGTTTTTCACGATGGACTCCTGCGTCGTGAGAAGAATTTTTTGTGTTCCGGTGGACGGCGTAAGCCGTTATGCCGGGAAACGAAAACCGGCCCGGGGTTTTGTGCCCCCAGGCCGGTTTCCTGGCTTGCGGGCTGTGTTAGCCGCGCACGCCGCGCTTGGTGACCATGCCGTAAATTACGAGCACGATCAGTGCGCCGCCGATCGCCAGCAGCCATGTCTGCAGCGAGAAGAACTCCTGCAGTCCGCTGCCGAAGATCATTCCGCCGATCCATCCACCGAGGAGTGCTCCTACGACGCCGAGGACCAGGGTGACGAGCCAGCCGCCGCCCTGCCTGCCCGGAAGGATCGCCTTAGCGATCGCACCAGCGATAAGTCCGAGAATCAGAAATGCAATAAATCCCATTTTTCGCTCCTCTTCCTAAGTAAAGGAGGCCTCCGGATTCCAGAGGCGCTTTCTCCTTCTGACCCAATAGTAATCATGCTTACTATCTGTTTGCCAACCCCGGAGTGTGGAGAAAGGGCTTTTCAGGGCGTTTCAGTGCCCCGTTACGTCGGAATCGTTGCCCGCTCCCGGCCCCTCGTCGAGGATAGCCAATTCCGCGAGATCCTGCGGATCCAGGGCGAAATCGAAGATGTCCAGGTTCTCCCTCATCCGGTCCGGATTGGCCGTTTTTGGAATTGTTACAAGCCCCTGCTGGATGTGCCATCGAAGGACCAGTTGGCCGGGCGTTTTGCCATGCTTTTCAGCCAGTTGGGACAGGATGGGGGCGTCCAGGAGGCCAGCCCCGGATCCGCCCAGGGGGCTGTAGGACTCGGTGATGATGCCATGTTTCTGATGGAACTCACGCTCCGCGCCCCGGGTGACGGCCGGGGTCAGCTGGATCTGGTTGACGGCAGGAACAACATCCGTTTCCGCCATAAGCCGTTCCAAGTGCGCCGGTTTGAAGTTGGACACACCGATGGACCGCACTTTCCCTTCAGCCTGCAGCCGCTCAAACGTCTTCCACGTGGAGACGTACTCGTCCCGTGCCGGCAGGGGCCAGTGGATCAGCAGCAGGTCCACGTAGTCGAGTCCCAGGCGCCGGAGGGAGCCTTCGAGGCCTTCGACCGCGCGGTCATTGCCTTGGAACTGGCCGTCCAGCTTGGTGGTAATGAAGAGTTCACCGCGCGCCATGCCACTGGCCCGGATGCCATTGCCCACGCCCTGCTCGTTGCCGTACTTCACTGCTGTGTCAATGTGCCGGTAGCCGGCTTCCAAGGCCTGCACGACGGCGGTCGCGGCCTGGTCGTCGTCCAGCGGCCAGGTGCCAAGACCCACCTGCGGGATGGAGTGTCCGTCATTCATTTTGAGTAGCGGTGCAAGTGTCATTCCATCAGTCTCCCCCGTAGGCGGCGGTCCTAGCCCTCAAAAAGCCTGCAGAATATTCTCCGCGCTGTATTTGAGGACCATGCGTGCGGTGTCGGAAACCTGGTCCGGGCCTTTTTGTGTAGAAGCCGGGGTCTTGCCGGGGACGCTGGAATGGTGCGGGGACGCTGATTAGGATCAGCGTCCCCGCACCATTCCAGCGATTTCGAGGGGCGGCAGGCTGTCGGGCCGGCTGCAGCCTGGTGGTTTGAGAGCGGTCAGATTCCGCTGCGCGCCCAGCCGGTGAGCTTGTCCGAGAGCTGCATGTAGCTTTGGTCCACTTGCTGAAGCTCCGGGTGGGCGTCGTGCCACTGCACGATTTCCCGGGCGCCGTCGGCGAAAGGGATGGTGGCCCTGTAGTCGGGGACCAGGGATTTGATCTTGGTGTTGTCGAACACTACTGAATGCGACCGGTCGCCGAGCAGGTTGGCACCCAGTTCCGGGCTGTGCCCGGCGATGGTTTCGGAGGCCACGTGGACCAGCTCCGGCTCCGGCACTCCGGCAGCCCGGGCAAACAGGCCGTAGATCTGGTTCCAGGGCAGGTATTCGTCCGACGTGATGGTGTAGCTCTCGCCCACAGCCTGCGGCCGGCCCAGAAGCCCGACGAAGGCCTTGGCGAAGTCCCGGCTGTGGGTAAGCGTCCACAGGGATGTTCCGTCACCATGGACCATGACGGGAAGTCCGGCGCGCATCCGGTGAATATCCGTCCAGCCGCCCAACATCGCGATCTTGGTGCGGTCGTAGGTGTGGGACGGCCGCACCACGGTGACCGGGAAGTCCTCATCCCGGTAGGCACGGAACAGCAACTCCTCGCAGGCGATCTTGTCCCGCGAGTACTGCCAGAACGGGTTCTTCAGTGGAGTCGACTCCAGGATGGGGAGGCGGACGGGCGGCTTCTGGTATGCCGAGGCGGAGCTGATGAACACGTACTGCCCGGTCCGGTCCCGGAACAGCTCTACGGCAGCCTGCGCCTGGTCCGGGGTATAGGAGATGAAGTCCGCGACGGCGTCGAACCCGCGGTTGCCCAGGGCCTCGCGGACGGCGGACGGGTCGCGGACGTCCGCGTGCAGGACCTCAGCCCCGTCCGGGACCGGCCTTGTGGACCGGCCCCGGTTGAGGATGGTCAGCCGGTGGCCCAGCGCGACGGCGCGTTCCGCGGCCGCCGCGCTGATGACCCCGGTGCCACCGATGAAGAGGATGCTTCGCGGCGCCACCGTATCGGCTGCGGGAAGTGGGGTTACCACGCGTAGTCTTCCGGCGCCGTCTTGTGGCCCGGGAAGATGTCATCCAGCCGCTTGAGGGCGTCAGCGTCAAGGGTGACGTCCAAGGCGCGGATGGCGGCGTCGAGCTGTCCCTGCGTCCGCGGGCCAACGATGGGTGCCGTGACGGCCGGCTGGTGCAGCAGCCAGGCAAGGGCGACGTCACCGGGCTCATGGCCCAGCTCGTCCGCAAAATCCTCGTACTGCCGGATCTTGTCCTCGTGCTTCTTGAGCGTTTCGGCCGCCCGGCCTTCGGTGCGGCGGACGCCGTCGCGCTCCTTCTTGAGCACCCCGCCCAGAAGCCCGCCCTGGAGCGGGGACCAGGGGATGAGCCCGAGGCCGTACTGCTGCGCGGCCGGAATCACTTCGAGTTCCACCTGGCGCATGAACAGGTTGTAGATGGACTGCTCGCTGACCAGCCCCGTGTAGTTTCGGCGCCGGGCCGCTTCCTGGGCCTGGGCGATGTGCCAGCCGGCGAAGTTGCTGCTGCCCGAGTAGAGGATCTTGCCCTGCTGGACCGCCACTTCAATGGCCTGCCAGATCTCGTCCCACGGGGTGTCCCGGTCGACGTGGTGGAACTGGTAGACGTCGATGTAGTCCGTCTGCAGGCGTTTGAGGCTTGCGTCCAGCGCGCGGCGGATGTTGAGCGCGGAGAGCTTCGACTCGTTGGGGCGGTCTGTCATGGTGCCGTAGAGCTTGGTGGCCAGGACCGTGTGCTCCCGGCGCTCGCCCCCTTTGGCGAACCAGCGGCCGATGATCTCTTCGGTCCAGCCGCGGTGGCCGGCGCCGCCGTAGACGTTGGCGGTGTCGAAGAAGTTGATGCCGTTTTCATGGGCCGAATCCATGATGTCGTGCGCGTCGGCCTCTTCGGTCTGCGGGCCGAAGTTCATGGTTCCCAGGCAGAGCCTGGAAACCTTCAGGCCGGAACGGCCCAGGTGCGTGTACTGCATGGTGGAGTTCCTTTTCGTGGTTGAGCCTGCGGTTCCGGCGGGTGGGCCTGCCGGAGCCTACATCTGGGTGAAGGACGCGACGGCGGGGTCGGACCCCAGGCGCGCACCGGATTCCAGTGCGGTCACGGCGGCGAGCTCGTCTCCAGTGAGGGTGAGCGACGACGCGGCGAAGTTCTCGCGGATCCGTTGCGGGTCCACGGACTTGGGGATCACTATATTTCCCTGGGCCAGGTGCCAGGCGAGGACCACCTGGGCGGTGGTCGCATTGTGGGCGCTGGCGATGCTGGTCACGGCGTTGCCGTTCAGGTCCGCCCCGCGCCCCAGCGGGCTGTAGGCCTCCACCTCGATTCCAAGTCCCCGGCACTTGGCGGCCAGGTCCGCCTGCTGATAGCTGGGGTGAAGCTCGATCTGGTTGACGGCGGGGACGATTTCACTGGATTCCAGCAGGGTATCCACGTGGTCGGCCAGGAAGTTGGAGACACCGATGGCGCGGATCTGGTTGTTCTCATAGAGACGCTCCATCTCCTTCCAGGCCTGGACATAAAGCCCCTGCGATGGGACCGGCCAGTGGATCAGGTACAGGTCGATGAAGTCGAGGCCGAGCGCTTTGCGGCTGTTCTGAAACGCTTCCTGGGCGCGACCCTGCTCTCCGTTCCGGAGCTTGGTGGTGATGAAGAGGTCTTCGCGCGGAATGCCGGTAGCCGCGATGGCCGCGCCCACCCCCGCTTCATTCTGGTAGGCGGCCGCCGTGTCAATGTGGCGGTAGCCGGCCTCGAGGGCGTCCTCGACGATCCGCTGGGTGTCTTCCGGTGGGACCTGGAAAACGCCGAAGCCAAGCTGGGGAATGGTGACGCCGTTGTTCAGTGTCAGCTCTGACATGGGTGCTCCTTGCGTGGTGCTGTGCTTTGCTGCGATGGGTGCCGGTTGCTCGACGCGGAGAAAGCGGTTTCCGCTGGCTCACTCTTGAGCCTAAACATTTTTGGGCGCCACGTCAGCAGGAAAAGCTGACTCTGTTTTTCCTAGGACTGCCAGTCCTACCTTCGTTGTAGAAGCGGTGACCCATACATGGGCACAATAGTCTGCATGGGTCAAAGCGCCGAGTTCGGAAAATTCCTTAAAGCCATGCGGTCCCGGCTGAGCCCGGAGGACGCCGGCACGGGTCCCACCACCGGGGCACGCCGGGTGCCCGGCCTCCGGCGTGAGGAGGTGGCCCGGCTGGCAGGGGTGAGCACCGACTACTATGTGCGGCTGGAGCAGGGCCGCAATATCCACCCCTCCCGTACGGTGCTCGAGGCCGTCTCGCGGGCCCTCCGCCTGGATGCCACCGAGCATGCGCACATGATGGACCTGCTGGAACACTGTGCAGGAAATCCCCGCGGCACGGGCCAGGCACCGCAGGGCGTCCGGCCGGCACTGTGCCACCTCCTGGAAGCGGTGGGGGAGGTCCCGGCCCTGCTGCTGGGCCGCCGCAGCGACGTTTTGGCCGGAAACCGGATGGCTTGGCTGCTGTTCGCCGATTTCCCGGCGCTGCCCGCAGCGGAACGGAACCTCACCCGCTGGCTGATCCTGGACCCGGCAGCCAGGAACCTGTTCCGTGACTGGAAGACCGTGGCTGCGGAGGCTGCCGGCGCTTTGCGGCTTGATGTGGGCAGGCATCCGAACGACCCGCAGGCCAACCAACTGGTGGGCGAGCTCGCGGTGAACAGTGAACACTTCCGCCAATGGTGGGCGGGGCACCGGGTGGCCACGCGGTCTGCCGGCACCGTCCGCCTGCACCATCCCGCGGTGGGGGACCTGGAACTGAACTTTGAAACTTTGGCCCTCCCGGACGACCCCGACCAGACGCTCCGGGTCTATTCCGCCCGGCCCGGGTCGCCGTCGTCGGACGCCCTGGCGCTGCTGAACCTTGGTGCCGCGCCCGCGCGAACGGCGGAAGGGCTGGCCGCGGACGTCCCTGCGGGTGTAGAGAAGGGTTGAGCAGGTCCGGCGGTGCCGTGGGCTGTACATTTGTCCAGACCGGCGCGGTGATTCTGGCCAGCCGCCCATTGGACCGGTGTGGCGCCGTTCATAGGCTGGAGGAACAAAGCTTCCCGCCCACAAAGGATGGTCTCAACGATGAAACGCATCGCCCTTTTGAAGGAACGCCAGGCAGGTCCCGCCGGCGGCCCTGCTTCCACCGCCACCGGTTCCCACTGCCCCGTCTCAGGCCTGTGGAGCCCGGACCATGACCCGCACACTGTGCTGTCCTTCTTCGAAGGGCATGTCTTCCCAACGTTCGACGGCGTTCCTACAGTCTGGCGGCGCCGCACCGGCAGCATCAGCTAGCACAGTCGCTTCCGCACAGCAGAAAGGCCGTGAAACGGGGGTTTCACGGCCTTTCTGTTGGTTAAGAATGCGACGCTCAGTGTTCCTCGAGGCGGAAGCCGATCTTCATGGTGACCTGCCAGTCCGCGATTTTGCCCTCCTCCAGGTGGCCGCGGATTTCCTTTACCTCGAACCAGTCGAGGTTCCGCAGCGTCTGGGAGGCCTTGGCGATGCCGTTCCGGACGGCTTCGTCCACACCCTGGTCCGACGTGCCGACAATTTCAGAAATGCTGTACGTGTGGTTGGACAAGTTCGCTCCTCGTGGTCGTCGTTGCTCCCGGTTGCGGGCGGTTCTTGAAGACTAGTAGGAACGGACCGGGGCTGGCCAGACCTCTTCGACAAGCCACCCCGCGCTGAGCCCGCCCACTCCGAATGGGGAGCGGCTACTTGGCGGGCAGGACCAGGTTCTTCAGGTCGTCCAGGGTCTGCTGCATGTGGGCGTCCATGGCTTGACGGGAGCGGCCGGCGTCTCCTGACTGAAGCGCCTCCGCGATGTTCTGGTGGTGCCCGATGGCGTGTTCCTGGATCTCCGGCACCGCCGACGTTTCGGTGCGGCGCTTTTCGAGGACCCGGTGCAGCGGCTCAAACAGGACGGAGACAAAGACGTTTCCGGAAGCCCGGAGGATAACGTCATGGAAGGCTAAATCCGCCTCGACGAACGCGGCCACGTCATTGACCTTGTGGGCAGCTTCCATGGCTGAAATGTAGGCGAACAGTGAGTCGGTGTCGGCCTGGGTGATGCGGCCTGCGGCCAGTTCGCAGGCGCCCGTTTCCAGCATGCGCCGCAGCTCGATGAGCTGGATGGAGGCTTCCGCTTCGTTCTTGCCCTCCGACGCTGCCCGGAGGACCGCCTCCAGTGAGGTCCAGCGGCTCAGCGGGTTCACGAAGGTGCCGCGGCCCCGCTCGACGCTGAGGATCTGCTGCGCCTGGAGCGTCTTCATCGCCTCGCGCACCGTCATGCGGCTGACATCATGGCGGGCGCTGAGTTCATGCTCGCCCGGAACCGTTGCCCCCGGCGGGAACTCGCCCTCGATGATGCGGTCCAGAAGCTCGTCGGCCACAACGCCAACCAGCGATTTCCTTGCCATACTGCCCCCGTTTCCCGCCGGAGCCCGTGCCCGGAAGATATGTCAGACAAGTCTACTTGCGCGTCTTTATGTCCTGTGCCACACTAGCATTCAAATGCAAGATGTCAGACATCTTACAGATCATCAAAAACCGGATCCGAAGCCTGGATCGCTACACAATGGAGTGCACTGTGACGCTTGAAGCAGACGTCCTGGCCGCGTACCCCGCGGAGGTCCAGATCCCTGCCGCGCTGGTAGCTACCACCCTTGCCGCGTCCAACGCGGAGACTCCCCGCATTCTGGTCGTGCTCGACGACGACCCCACCGGAACGCAGTCCGTTGCGGATTTGCCCGTGCTCACCAGGTGGGAGGTTGCGGATTTCGCCTGGGCTTTCAGCCAGTCCAAGCCCGCCGTGTACGTCCTCACCAACACCCGCAGCCTCGACCCCGCCGAGGCGGCAGCCCGCAACGAGGAAGTGGTCCGTAACGCCCTAGCCGCCTCCGGCGGCAGCGCCGGTTCAGGCCTGCGGCTGGGTTTCGTCAGCCGCAGCGACTCCACCCTCCGCGGCCACTTCCCGCTGGAACCGGACGTCATCGCCGCCACCGTGGCCGCCGAAACCGGTGAAGCCACCGATGGCGTCGTCATCGTCCCGGCATTTCCCGACGCCGGCCGCCTCACCATCGGCGGCGTCCACTACATGCGCGGCACAGGGGACGGCGCCGGCACCCTCACCCCGGTCGCCGACACCGAGTTTGCCAAGGACGCCACGTTCGGCTTCGCCAACT